>JARKSP010000061.1 GCA_029974225.1 Erysipelotrichaceae bacterium | reverse complement strand
GATCGGTGGCTCTGCCGGCGGAGTATTGTACAAGGCAATAGAAGATATTGTGAATAAAAGCGGCAAAGGAAATGCAGTTATTCTTTTATGTGATGGCGGTGAAAAGTATTTGAACAGCATCTTTAATGATGAATGGATGAGAAAAAATGACTTATTTGATGATAACGTTGAAAAGCAGTTATCTAAATGGATAAAGGAATAAATATTTGATTTCAGAAGCGGAAGCTTATGATGAGTTTTTTGCTAACCTAAAAAATGATATGAGTGTTTCAAAATTGATGCTCATTAAAAATACAAAGACATAATAAAAAACAAAACAAAATCTTAGAAGCAGGAAGGACAGATTAAAGAGAATCTATCAATCATTTTTGTCGTTATAGATGCTGACTCTTATCATTCCTGGAATCTTTTTTATCTTATTTATAATTACATCATCAACAGCATTAACAATATCCACCATCGTATAAGCCAGCTCATTTTTTGATTTATTCATCAGGTTTTCAATGTTGACATTTGACGCTGATAAGGCATTAGAAATCTGAGTCAACATTTTTGGAACATTTTTATGAATACAGCAGATTCTTATATGGTCATAAATCTCCATGCTGCAGTCAGGCAAGTTTACCGAGTTGGTAATGTTTCCTCTTTCGAGATAATCCATTGTCTGTTTTACTGCCAAAACAGCACAGTTATCTTCACTTTCTTCAGTTGAAGCCCCAAGGTGAGGAAGAATTAAAACATTTTCATTACCTATAAGCTTTTGAACAGGAAAGTCAGTAATATATTTATTTATAATACCTGAATCAATGCCTTTCAGTAAGGCATCGGTGTCCACTAGACCATCTCTTGAGAAATTCAGAATTTTAACATTTGGTTTCATTTTAGATATAGTATCTGCATTAAGGATATTTTTTGTTTTATCGTTTAAAGGAATATGAAGTGAAATAAAATCACATTTTTTAAGAATTTCATCAATAGTGTCAGAATGATGAACGTTTCTTGACAGGTTCCAGGCATTGGCTAAAGAAATAAATGGATCATAGCCATAGACATTCATGCCAAAATCAATTGCCAGGTTGGCAACCTGAACGCCGATTGAGCCTAAGCCGATAATGCCTAGATTTTTATGCATTAATTCATTTCCTGAATACAGTTTCTTTTGTTTTTCAGTATCTTTGGCGATATTTTCATTATCTTTCTGAGTTTGAACCCACTGCATACCTTCATATATTCTTCTGCTTCCTAATAATAATCCCGCAAAGACCAGTTCCTTGACCGCATTGGCATTGGCTCCCGGTGTATTGAATACCACAATTCCTTTTTCACTGCATTTATCAATAGGAATATTATTAACTCCTGCTCCGGCTCTGGCGACAGCTTTTACATTTTCATTAAAATTATATTCATGGATATTCTCGCTTCTTAGAAGTATGGCATCTTCATCATTAAAATCTCCTGATATTTGATATTCAGCAGTAAATTTATTTAATCCGACTTCAGAAATGTTATTTAATATTTTAATTTTATACATTTTGCTTCTCCTCAAACTCTTTCATGAAGGCCACAAGTTTTTTAACACCTTCTACCGGCATGCCATTATAGATGCTTGCCCTCATTCCACCAACACTTCGATGGCCTTTTAAGTTTACCAGGCCATTTTTCGCGGCTTCTGATACAAATAATCTATCCAGTTCTTCATTTCCGGTTATAAAAGTAACATTCATAATTGATCTGTCTTCTTTATTGACCGGATTTTTAAATAATCTGGAACTATCTAGATAATCATAAAGGATTCTGGCTTTTTCTTCATTTATTTTTTGCATATTTTCCAAACCGCCGATGGTTTCTTCCAGATATTCTAAAACCAGACCGCATATATAGATTGAATAGGTAGGCGGAGTGTTATACATCGAACCATTATCCGCATGTATTTTATAGCTCAGCATACTTGGAAGCTCCGGCTTATCTGCTATTAGTTCTTCTTTGATAATTACAACAGTTAATCCGGCTGGACCCATATTTTTCTGAGCACCGGCAAAAATCAGATCATAATTGCTGACATTGCAGGGTTTGCTTAAGATACAGCTTGAAAAATCGGCTACTAACGGCTTTCCGTTAGTTTCTGGCACATAGTTATAGGCGGTACCATAAATGGTATTGTTCTCACAGATATATACATAATCACAGTCAGCGCTGACCATTTCTCCGGTTACTTTTGGAATGTAAGAAAAAGTGTCTTTCTGGCTGCTGGCAATGACATTTACATCACCAAGCTTCTGATGTTCTATGATTGCTTTTCTGGTCCATTCTCCAGTATTGATAACATCAACCTTTCTATTTTTCATCAGATTAAGCGGAATCATGGAAAACTGCAGTGATGCCCCTCCCTGAAGAAACAGGATCTTATAGTTTTCAGGTATCTTCATCAGCCGGCGCAATCTGGCTTCACATTCAGTGATGATGGTTTCATAAACTTTGGAACGATGAGACATTTCCATTACCGACATTTTTGAATCTTCGTAATTTAACATCTGGTCGGCTGCCTTTTGCAGAACAGCTTCAAAAATACAGGAAGGACCAGCACTGAAGTTGTAAACTCTATTCATACATTACACTCCTTTGCATCTTAAGATGCCTATAAACGCATAGTTTATAAAAATAAACAATCTACTGACTGATTATTTCTAAGATTTCTTTTTTTAATTCTTCGACAATTTTTTCTTGCGGAATCTTTCTTATTACCTGTCCCTTTTTAAATAACAGGGCTTCCCTGATACCGCCGGCGACTCCGATGTCAGCATCCCTGGCTTCACCCGGACCATTTACTACACATCCCATAACTGCAACCTTGATATCTGCCTGGATGGTTTCCAGAAAATCTTCAACTTCCTGAATAATCGGCAGCATATCATACATCGTTCTTCCACAGGTTGGACAGCCAATCAGATCTGGAACATTATCAATCAGTCCATAAGCCTTTAACAGTTTCTTGCAGGCTTTTATTTCCTCTATCGGATTATCAGAAATGGAGATTCTGATAGTGTCTCCGATACCTTTTCTTAAAAGCTCTCCCAGTGCAGCACTGGATTTAATCAGACTGTAGTTTTTAGTTCCGGCTTCAGTAACTCCCAGATGCATTGGATAATCCCAGATAGTTGCAGCTAGCAGGAATGTTTCAACTGTCAGTCTGACATCGCTTGATTTAAAAGATAGGACAATATTATGAAAATCCATTTCCTCCAGGATGTCAACATGTCTTTGAGCTGATTCTATCATTGCTTCAGGACAGTTTTTACCATATTTATCCAAAACAGATTTTTCTATTGAACCGCTGTTTATTCCGATTCTGATCGGAATATTTTTTTCTTTACACTTTTCTACTACTTTTATAACGTTTTCTCTTCCTCCGATATTGCCGGGATTTAATCTGATTTTATCAGCTCCTGCTTCAATGGCGGCTAAAGCCAATTTATAGTCAAAGTGAATATCAGCAACCAAAGGAAGGGAAATATTTTTCTTGATGGTCTTCAGAGCATGAGCATCTTCCAGATCCAGAACACTGCATCTGATAATCTGGCAGCCAACTTTTTCCAGCTGTCTGATTTGATTAATGGTGGCGGCTGTATCTTTAGTCAGGGTGCTGCACATTGACTGGATAATGACCTTATTCTGACCACCGATTGTGATATTTCCGATTTTGACTTTTCTGGTGCTTTCTCTATTAATCATTTTATTACCTCATCTAAATAATAATCCCGCAATAAAGCGAACATTAATATATTCATTATATTACTAAATTAAAGATTAAGGGTAAAAGTATTGCAAAAAATCACTATAATATGATATTATACATAAGCAAAGTTTGAAAACGGAGGGATAAGACGTGAGAGAAAACATTCAGTTCAAATGTAGCGAATGTAACGAAGAAAACTATTTAGGTTCTCGTAACAAAAGAAAGCATCCTCAGAGAATGGAAATCAAAAAATATTGCCCACGTTGCAATAAAATGACTATCCATAAGGAGAAAAAGTAGAAGCCTGATTAGCGAGGCTTTTTCTTTAGTAGGATAATATGAAGGTAGATGTTATCAAGGTCGGTATGTTTCAGACCAACTGTTATCTTGTTTACAATGATTCGGAAATGCTGGTCATTGATCCGGGAGCATCTTTCAAGAAAATCGATGAGGCTATCCAGAGTCATGAAAATGTAAAGGTGTTAGCTATTTTACTGACGCATGGTCATTTTGACCATATCGGAGCAG
>JARKSP010000059.1 GCA_029974225.1 Erysipelotrichaceae bacterium | reverse complement strand
GCAGATTTAATTCGTGTTTTACCCAGTGTGACAATCCGTGCAAGTATTTTTGATGCCTGTTGCGGAGTATAAAATTCACCTGCCTTTTTACCTGCACCACTGGCAAACTGCCCGATTAAATACTCATACGCATCACCCAGTACATCAATCTTTGATTGTTCCAGTTGGAAATCTATTTTGTCAAGATGCGCCAGAACTTTTGCTATTACTTCATTTCGCTGTTCGGCAGTCCTGCCCAGTTTCGTACTGTTCAAATCCATATCCTCGAACAGGTGGTCGAAATCTTCTTCACTGGCAGTACCCATCGTACTGTTCTGTATGTTGATAAGGATTTTCTGAATGTCTTCAATTATGAAGGCATTTCCATGTTTACCATTACCGTTCCCACGTAAGGCAACCTGTCTGAACAATTCTGACGGTTTCAGGAAGTATCCCAGTTTTTCCAGTGATTCTTCTTTTATGGCTTCCAGATATTCCTGACCTTTGGCTGTATCTTCTGATATGTCCAGATATTTTATTTTGTCTTCCTTCAGTATGTCATTGGCATACAATTCCATCTTTTCCGACAGATATTTGTAAAAAATGAAGCCGAGAATGTAATCACGGAATTCATCGGCATCCATCTTACCACGCAGGGTGTTGGCTATATTCCAGAGTTGCTGGTTAAGTTGTCGTTTTTGGTCTTCGCTCATATTATGTTTATAGACTCAAATTAATAATCTCTCACTATTGTGCAGTTAATCACCCATCCTTGTATTTTCTGGATGGTATTAAACCGAACTGTTTTCGTTGATGTTCAAAGAATGAACATCAAAAATACTAATTGTTATTGAAAATAAGGCTTTTGAATTACAAACAACTTGTATTCATTCTCTGTTATTTTCGATAAAATTTGATGAATTATTTTCAATTTATTCTGGTTTTCCTGACATGTGGCTTTCATCGGAATCTTTCAACGTCAATTCAAGCCTTATATGGGAATAACCGTGAAGTGTTGCCGTTAAGATACATTCATCATACTCAGCTACCGCTTGTGGGTAAAAATTCTCATTATTGCTTCTATATCTGTCTGGGATATATTCGAGGTAATATGTTCCATCCTCTAATTTCTTTTCTACATACAAAGCACTGAAGAAAGAGGTAAACTTTGTAACGAAATCTTCGTAATCATTTAAATTTATCTTTTCCAACTCCGCTCCACTATAATAAAATAATGGTTTAAGACCCTTGTAAGTAACAATTCCATTTGTGTAATCTTTATAGGTAAAGAAAAAAGCATAACAGTCTGTCATATGAATATATGAACATGAAAACGTGACTTCTGGAAAATCTTTTGAGAAGACTACCATAGCATAATCCAAATCCGCCCATCGTGTTTCAAACACAACAGTATCTCCTGAT
>JARKSP010000045.1 GCA_029974225.1 Erysipelotrichaceae bacterium | reverse complement strand
GCTTACTTAATACATAAGAACTGTCAAACCATCGCTAAAAGAGCACTTGGAATCAAAATAGTTGACTATAGGTCAAATACAATTGCAAACGTGTTTAAAATATTTTTTTTACGATATGGTTCTTTGGTGTTATTAAGTCTGGTACCAGTTATTGGTAAATTTCTGGGATTGATAAATCCCCTCTGTATTTTTGGGAAAGAGAAACGATGTCTCCATGATCTGATAGCAGGAACTAAAGTTGTAAACATTGAAAAGACTTCAGTAGTGTCCGGTTAAATTAACAAAAGATCAAGGCCACCGAACCTATATTTATTGTGTAGAAGCAATAAAAGAAAGGAAGGTGACCTTGAACAGGAAAAATATAATATTCAGTCAGCTTATGCATCTGCTCATTCAGAAGAATTTTAAACCGATTATCAACCGATACGATGGAGACAGATACGTCAAAAGAATGAACTGCCTTCAGCAATTGACGACTCTTTTCTATGTTCAGATAAAGGATCTATTCAGTCTGCGCGATATTCAGACTAATTTAAGAGCTCAGGCAGATAAATGGCATCACGTCGGACTGGAAACTGTCGCAAAAAGTACCCTGGCAGATGCCAACAGGGATAGACCATATCAGATTTGGGGTGAGATGTTTTATGCACTCTATGAACACTGCCAGAAACTTGCCCCCGCTAATAAGTTCAAGATTAAAATGCCTGTATTCACGCTTGATTCGACCACGATAAGCCTGTGCCTGTCACAATTTTCTTGGGCACGATACCGGAAACGCAAAGGTGCCATTAAGCTGCATACACTACTGGACCACAATGGTTGTTTACCGTGCTATATGTCGCTCACTGATGGAAAATGCCACGATGTAAAATTTGCAAAAAACCCGGAAAATGGTTTGCCGGATTTACCTCCGGACAGCATTTTAACAGCAGATAGAGGATATATTGATTACAGCTGGCTGTATTCATTGCATTGTAAGGGAACTACATTTATTATCCGAGCGAAAGTGAATATGACATATGATGATCTCGGACAGCATAAAAAGGCAAACCAGAAAAAGGGAATCTTGTCGGACCAGGTCATAGAGCTATCTAATGAATACAAGTATGAGGATTACCCTGATACCCTTCGACTGATCAGGATTAAGGATAAAAAGAAAGACACATACATTGATGTTCTGACCAATAATTTCAAGCTATCTGCTGCTAAAATTGCTGAGCTTTATAAAGGCCGCTGGGAAGTTGAAGAGTTTTTTAAATGGATAAAACAGCACTTGAAAATAAAAACCTTTATAGGTACATCTGAAAACGCTGTCTATACACAGGTTTGGATTGCAATGATATGTTATTTGCTATTGTCATTTATAAAATTCCGGACAAAGTATTCGTTTTCGCTTCTGGAATTGAAAAGAGTAGTTAAAGAATTGTTATGGGATTCAAAAAGCCTTTTTGAGGTACTAAGAGTCAACTTTGATGAATTAATGAAACTTAATAAAACGCCTATTCAGGAAGCTTTCTATTAGCTATGAGATTTACAAACGGTTAATCTTTACCGGACACTACTGACCTTATTTAATAATAGCGCGAAAAAAAAATAAGGTAATGAGGTTTTTAACGTTTGCTCGACTCTGTTGCTACTAAGGTCTGGCGACATAAATACTAAGGTTTAGAAGAAAAATATGTTGAATGCCGGGCCTGAAACTTCCTAATCAGTGTCAATCACCTGAATCAGCTTAATCACAGTTCAAGACATTTCCTGATTTTTAGGATTATTGCAGGGGAAGTCTCCCCCTGTCTCCAGCCCGCAGAGGACTGCGGTCTTCCGCCACCCCCCTCCGTGTTGACATAGTGCAGTACCCCGCGGGAAACCGTTACAAGCCGGGTAAGGCTGGATGGCTTCTCAACCTTTACTGGTGGAAGAAGAAACGATAATTGTATAGCGGATCTGTTCAGGAATCATTTTCCAGCAAAAGTGTCCAAATACATGTCCGAACCTTAGTAATAATTCTTTATCTCAAAAACCTTAGTATCTGTCTTTAAACCTTAGTAGCAAATAAAAAAAACAACGAACAAA
>JARKSP010000040.1 GCA_029974225.1 Erysipelotrichaceae bacterium | reverse complement strand
TTGAAAAAATACATGCTGCAGGAGTAAAAAACGTTACGGAAGTATCCTATTATATGACAGAGGCAGAACTGAATGGTGCAAAAAATGGTACTGGTTTTGTAATAATGCAAGCTTTCCCTTATCCACAGGAAATTGAGGCTGGTTATACAAAAGAAAGATTATTTGAATGTATGAAAACGTTACGTGAGATTTGTGGTGATCGTCCAATTTATTGTGCTCAGGGAATTAGAAAACATGAGGACGTTGAATTTATTAAATCTGCTGGTGCAGATGGTTTTATTTTAGGAAGTTCTTTATTTAATGAATATGATAATTTAGAAGCACTTTCTGCAACAATTTATGGCTATAGAAAAGTTGGTGAATAAGAGGGGAAGGTTTTGATGATTACATTGAAAGATAAGATTTTGGGAGGATTAATTGGTGCTGCCATTGGCGATTCAATGGGAGCTGCAACTGAGTTCATGACTATTAAACAAATAAATGAATGGTTCGGCGGTCGTGTTACAACCTTTGTTGATTTGCCTGATCATATATGGTTAAAGGATTCTATAAAAGGAATGGTAACAGATGATTTTTCTATTGGTTATTATACTGCAAAGTCTATGATTGAAAAAAACAAGAAAATGTGTGAGGAGGTTGCACTTGATGCATTAGTGAAATGGAGCAGTCATCCACTATATTCACAATGCGTTGGACCAACAACTAAATTAACAATCGCTCGACTTAAAGGCGAAGAAATTCAAGAAAAAAAAGAAAGATTATGTATGAACCAAAGAGTAACCAATGGTGGTGGCATGAAGTCAGGAATTGTAGGTTTATTTAATCCTAATGATGTCGATGGTGCTATTGAGGATGCTCTTACAATGTGTCATATAACGCACAATAATACAATCGCTTTATCTGCGGCATGTGCGATTGCAGCTGCAACAGCAAAGGCATTTGAAGATAATGTTTCTTATTTAGAAGTAATTGAGGCAGGAATATATGGTGCAGAAAAAGGATTTAGCCGTGCGGTAGAAATTGGAGCTAAACCCGTTGCTGGCAGCAATGTTGCCAAGAAGATAGCTTTAGCTGTTGAAATAGGTATTCGATATCAGAATGATTTTGAAACTGCTATGAATGCAATAGCAAGAACAATTGGTTGTGGTTTATATGCTTATGAGGCTATTCCAGCTGTGTTTGGATTCATAGCTGCTTGTAAAGGTCAGGCTTTAGAGACAATTCATATGGCAGTTAATTGTGGTGATGATACAGATACAGTTGCCTGTATGGCAGGATATATTGTTGGTGCTATGAATGGTGCTGATGCTTTTCCAAAGAAATATCTTGATTTGATTAATAGTGCAAATGGATATGATCTTGAAAAAATGTCTGAAGATATTGAAACAATGATTTGATATTGGGAGGAAATTGAAATGACAAAATATGATAGAATCCTTGGTGCTATTGTTGGAGCAGCTATTGGAAATGCTATGGGAGCACCTCTTGAAACCAGGCCGCCATATCTAATTAAAGAGGAATTGGGAAGAGGGGAATTTATAAATGATTATATTGAAATGCCCTACGATTCTCCATTGCAAAATATACCGTTAGGTACAGTATCTTATGATTTTGCAATTTCATACTTAAGTATGATGGAATTCGTAAAAGCAGGTGGTGTTACAAAACAAGCAGCAATAAATGCACTTCTAGAACTTAAGAACAATCACAAATATGAGATTTATTCATCAAGAATTGATATTGCCTCAGCAGTTGGATTAGAAAACATAGAAGGCTTTGTGCGCGAACGGACTCCATATGACGATTTACCAGTAGATAATAGATATCTAACTAATAGCGCTGCTGCTAAAGCGTGGTCTTGTGGTTTGTTTAATCCAGGAAACATGAAAAAAGCAATAGACGATGCAATTCTAATGTGCAAACCAGCTCATGATAATGTAATTGCCTTGTCAGGCGCTACTTCTATAACAGCAGCGGTAGCTGTGGCTATGACAAATGGGGCAACTATTTCAGATGTCGTTGAAGCAGGAATTATTGGAGCAAGACAAGGCTACGAGAAAGCTATGCTAGTTGCTAAACCGGCTGCAGGAGCGAGCATAGAAGACAGAATTAAACTTGCCGTTGAAATTGGTATTAAGTATTCTAATGATTTTGAAAAATGTATAGTAGAAATGACAGATTTGATTGGAACAGGGGTAAATGCAAATGAAACTGTACCATCAGTGTTTGGCTTCTTTGTTGCAGCGGGAGGCGATGTAATGAAAACTATATATCTGGCAATTAATGCTGGAAATGATAGTGACGCAACTGGTATTTTAGCAGGAGCTTTATCAGGCGTATTCAAAGGAATAAACGATATTCCAGGTAAGCATCTTCCTTTGTTGTCGAGCGTAAACGATATGGATATTGAACAACTGGCAAAAGAGATAAGCATTATTGTGAAATAGTAAAAAACTAAAACAATATACATCTTTCTTCTATTAAATGATATGGTTTATTGAAATACATTATGGTGTAGTTTAATATTTAGATAGAAAACACGAAAATGATCAAGCGACTAAGATACACCACGTTTTTCTTGAAGCAGAGTTTACAGAATTGTGTTATTTTTTGAAAAACGTACTTCATTATTTAAAATGTCGCCTACTATTTTTATTAAATTTTAAGGTAATCAGAATTTCTATCAAAAGTTCAATCTTTGGAATTAACACTTTCCAAAGATTGGACTTTTTTTATTGTTATATATGAATTTATAATAAAATTAGAAGAAATAAATAAAATATAAATAAAAAAGGAGGAAATTATGCCACTAGTAAGTGAAAGGTATTTGTTGTCTTTGGCAGAAGAAAAAAACTTCGCTGTGCCAGGTTTTTTTCCATTTAACCTAGATTTTCTAAGAGTAATAATGGAGGTATGCGAGGAAGAAAGAAGTCCAGTTATCATATGTCAGGGACCTGAGTTTATTGAGAGTTTTGGAGAAAGATTATTTACAGAAGCTTGTAAAATTGCAGCTGAATATTCTTCTGTCCCAATGGCTTTATCTGTTGATCACACATTCGTTACTGATGAAAGTACAGTTAATAAGCTGGCTCACACTATCAATTTAGGATGGGATGCTGTAATGCTGGACGGCTCTCTTCTTCCTTATGAAGAAAATGTCAGATTAACCAAAAAAATGGTAGAGATCTGCAGGGAAAAGGGAGCTAACTGCACCGGAGCCTTAGGTGAGGTTAGAAGGTTCTTCCCTCAAGCTCAGATGTACAAGGGGCCATTTGAAGAGTCGTTCACTGTTCCTGCTGAAATCATGACAGATCCTCAACAGGCTAAAGATTTTATTGACAGGACAGGCATTGATGTTTTAGCTGCTTCAGCTGGTCAATATATTCGTTCACTATGGGATGGAGAAAAACCACCATTTAAAAAGACCGGACGCCTTGATATTGAGCGAATAAAGAAAATTAAGGAATTAACGAATTCTCATTTGATACTAATGGGTTCGACTCATGTCAACGAAGATGATTTAGCACTGGCAGCACGTAGTGGTGTTAACATGATTAAAGTTGCTTCAGAGTATGCTTTACTTTGGTCAGATGAAATTCGACGATTGTTGGAAGAAGATAAGAATGTTATGTTCCCTGAAGATATTCAAAAACCTGGTTTAGCTGCGGTCAAAGAATCAATGAGAAGATTCATTAGAATTTTTAATTCCAATAATCAAGTATAAAAAATAAAGGAGGATAATATGAAATTTATTGCTGATGCTATTAACTGGTTTGGGTCGCTACCTGGTCCGGTTATGATGTTCTTACTGTTTTTGGTTATAAATCTATTATTGGGGGTAGGCATACAAAAATCTATTAAGGCTGCATTTATGTATGCTCTAGGTTTATTTGCTTTATCGACATTTGCTTTTAATGTTTTTTTAGCAACCATTTCTGGTGTTGGTAATGCAATGGTTGAGAATTTAGGTTTAACTAAAACGATTGTTGACTTTGGCAATGGTGTTACGCCAATAATCATGTCTAATCCAGTTATTATCTGGGCAATCCCGGTAGGTATAGGTATCAATATATTAATGTTGCTATTAAAATTAACCAAAACATTAAACGTTGATATTTATAACATAATGTATTTCTGGGGCTCTGTTGGAGTTTTAACTTACATTGCTACCGAAGGCAGTTTCTTATATGCGATTTTATCAATGATTATAACAGGTATAATTACACTTAAAGTCGCAGACTGGAATGCTCCACATATTCATGAGGTATATCCTCAATATAAAGGATTGTCATTCCCTTATGTTTATAACTGTTTCTATGGACCAATTGCTTATGTTTTTAACAAACTATTTGATAAGATTCCATTTATTCGAGATTCAAAACTGGACGCTAATCAGATTAAAGAAAAACTAGGTCCTATTGGTGAACCAGGAGTAATGGGATTTTTCTTAGGTATTGTTATGGGGTTAATTGCTAGATATAGCATAACTGATTCTTTGATGGTAGGTATTAAAATCGGTGCAGCTTTATACTTTGTTCCATTATCTACGAAGATTCTGATTGAAGGTTTGAATGAAACTACGACAGTATTGACAAAATTTGCGAAAACTAAATTCAAAGACCGCGAAATATATATTGGTCTTGATGGTGTAGTTATGTCACATTCACCTGAATGCCTAGCTGTTGGTTTACTGTTAATTCCAATCGCTTTAATATTGTCTGTCATTCTGCCTTGGAACAATGTTCTTCCAATTGGTATGTTGTCTGTAGGCTTTATTTTAGCTGCAGGATTTATGCCTTTTTTCAAAAACAATATGTTAAAAGGTATCATTTTCTGCGGAGTTGTAGTAATATGTGAATTAGCAATGGGTCAGTTTATGGCTCCACTATTCACTCGCATCGCAATGGAATCAGGTGTAGCAATTCCTTGGGGATCGGTAGAACTTACAAATGCTGCTAACTTCCCTAATTTGCTGGCTTGGTTATTCAAATTAATAGCAGGAGTATAGGAAAAGGTTATTGTAATGAAAAAAAATATTTTGGTTATTTGCGCACTTGGATTTGCTACTTCTACAATGGTAAAAAAGAATATTGAAGACTTTTTGCAAGAAAGAAAAATTAAGGATTGGAAAGTTGATGCTGTTGGAGTTGGAATGTCTAAAGAGCCGATTAAAACCGCTGATATAATTGTTTCAACAATAGGTTTAAAGCAAGAGGATTTTAATGTGCCCATTGTAGATGGCTTATCGTTGATTAGTGGAATCAATGCAGAATATACTCTAGATGAAATTGCGGAAATAATTAAAAAGATTGACGAGTAATTATATGGCCCACTAAAAATAGTGGGCCATATTTGAAGGAGAAATAATTATGATAATAGATAGTTGCAAATATGAAAATGTTTATTTATTAAGAATCGATGGTGGAAATGACTCGTCTGAATTATTAAGGGAAATGAGTCAGTACGCTATTGATAATGATTTAGCAACAGAAAACTATTTAGATGCTCTTTTAGAAAGAGAGCAACAGTATCCAACGGGAATTCAAGCAAGCTTAGGAATAGCAATACCTCATGCTGATCAATGCTACACTATTGAAAACACTATTGTCGTTGCATTATTGAATAAACCAGTTATTTTTAAATCCATGGGCTACGGAAAAGAAATGGAAGTTGAAGTGGTTTTCATGCTTTTATTAAATAAAGAAGATAAACAGGTTAAAGTTTTAAGTGAGCTTGTTAATTTTATTCAAAATGAAAGTAAACTAAAGGAATTGTTTACTGAAAATGGTTTATATAGTATTTATGAGACATTTGGCAAATATTTATAAAGGATATTAAAATGAATAACTATTTTGTAGGCATTATTTTAGCTCTAATTAATCATAAAGGAATAATCAGTTATGAGGAATTACAGGAAAGTATGGGCATTTCTGTAAAAATGATTAATTACTATATTGATCAGTTAAATTATTTTCTAGGTGAAAAAGGAATCAGTAAAATTCAGAAAAAAACAAAAACTATTGAGATTAACAATGAAGAGATTGATTCGCTGATTAAATTTGTTGAAACATCAGAATATTATTTTAATTCTGCTGAAAGAGCGCAATTGATAATTATCATGATAGGACTTATAAAAAAAATACGTTTGACAGATTTAATGGGTGTAACAAGCACTACAAAGAATACGGTTTTAACAGATATTGAAAAAATCAAGAAAGATTTAATTGCTGATAATATAAATTTGAAATTTAATAAAAATAAAGGATATTATTTTGTGGGTGATGAATTTCTGATTCGTTACCATATTTTATGTTCCTTACATCAGAATAGTAATAAAATAATGGAGAACATTAAAAAAAACATTGTCTTAAAACAGCTTCAGCAACATATTAAAAATAAAGATTTACTATCTACCATAAAAGATATTATTCTCAAAACCGAAGATGAAGCACATACGTATTTCTCAATTAATGATTTAGCTATTTCTATTGTTGTTTCTTATTTAAGGAGTAGAATAAGTAAAGTTAAATCAATTGATTTAGAGTCAAATCAAAATGAAAGAGATACGATTTATGAATTGGAGAAAATAGGTTTTGATTTTTCCGCTGTTGAAAAGCAATATATTAGCTTACTATTTAAATCAGCAAAAATTGGAAGTTTTACTGTTAATACTCGAAAAGAGATTATTGACTGTGCTAATGATCTAATTGAAGAGTTTGAAAGAGTATATGGAATAAAAGTAATGGATAATCCCATTTATCAAATGTTTTTATCACACATAGAATCTATGTATTATAGGACAAAATATCATATCAAGGTATCTTCATTGATAGACCAGGCAAGTTCATTTAGTGGTTACTACATAACAAACAGAATACTAAATGATATTGGTATAAAATATGGTTTAAGATTTGATGAAAATGAAACAGAACTAATGAATTACTATTTCGAGTGTTTGAAAAAAGAAAATGAAGAGAGTCCTAGTAAAAACAATATTATTGTTGTATGTGCTTCAGGGTTTGGTAGTTCAGCCTATGTAAAATATCAAATAGATGAATTGTTAAATAAAGAATTTCAAATTAAAGTAGAGAATATTAGAGGATTAAAGAAAAGCGTAAATGAACAAACGATGTTAATCATTAATGTTGCTGGAGATAGTGCGGTTGATGAAATAAAAAAATATGGTATAGAATACATAACAGTTTCTGTTGTCTTAACTGATATTGATAAAAAAAGATTGTTGAACTGGGTATTGAAAAATCCAAGCAGTAAAAACGTTGAAACTTTACATGATATTATTTCAATCATTGATAATGTGACGGATATAAAAAATAGAGAATTGTTATACAAACAGTTATACAATTATCTAAATATGAAAGGTAAGAAAGAATATTGTCTTTCTGACTTAATTAGTTATGAGTATATTAAAAAGGTTAAACAGTGTGACAGTTTAAAAGAGGCTATCAAAGAAGCCTCTTTACCATTGATTGTAGATGGAATTATTGATGCAGTATATTATGATAATATGATAGAAACGATTAATAATTATGGCCCATATTGTGAGGTGATGGAAGGTATCTTAGTTCCTCATGCTATTCCAGAAAACAATGTAACCAGACCAATGTTTTCAATATTGCTAATTGAAGATGGACTATTTGTGAAACAATGGCACAAAACAATAAAGGCAATATTCGTTCTAGCAGTTAAAGATAAAAACAGTCATATTAATCCATTTTCTGAATTAATTACTTTTTTGAAAACCAAGGATAATTATTTAAGAATAAATGAACAAAACACGGAAGAACTGTTTGAGGCATTGTTGAATTTTGATTGTGATTAATTATAGAATTACCCATACAGTTTTTATTCACTTAAAATTCTGATGTTATTATATGCTTAATATTAAATAACATTTTTTAGAAATCCACTTCATATTCGAAAATTCTTCTTGATTCATTTCGAACTTCGCTAGCAAAGGTAGTGTTACCGCTTATTTTCATTGCTTTTAGAGCTGCATCTATTTTAATCGCATCTTTTTCCTTTATTCCTGAAGAATTTATTAATTTTAATGTAAATTTATGATGAGTAATAGGAGAATCTTTATCCATTCGTAAAGCGATTAATGACTGTATACTAGGCTCTCTTTTTAAATATTCTAATTTAGGTTCAAAAGGCTCATGTCCAGGGCAATTCATCTCAGCAGCGACCTCTATAGTATTGATTTCGGTGGAAGAAATATCACGCTCCATTTCAGCTGATGCTGATTTTTGGCCAATTTTAGCACCAGCTTTTACTTTACCTTTATTGCTTGTAAATTTTGCTTTGTGTTCTTTATAAGTTACTTTAAAATAACGAGCACCTAAGTCCTGAGCTATTTTCTGAAGTTCATTTACCCTAACAATTTTTAAGTAATCAAAATAATCTTCTAATGCAATATACTTATTTTGATCGCTAGGATCAACATAATATATTTCACTTTGCTTATCAGGAATAAAAGTTAAACCAAATAAATCTATTTCATTTTTAAAAAGGTTTATTACATCAATACCTTTTTGCGGACGCATGTATCCTATAGCATTTTGGCAGACATCGCTATCAGCGTATTTTTTACTAATATCAGTTATGCGTAACAATTTAGGAAGATTAAAACTCGCATCACTTAAATCTTCGGCAAAAACAGGTTTAAGACGTTCTTTTTCTAACGTTCGTCTTTTTTCATCGACTGTCATCATTATACTGTCAGAAGTCTTTTTTACTAAATCACCAACTCTTTCTTTTATTGCGTAGACATCTTCAGTGTCAAATGTGCCATCGTCATTCTGGTCTACAACTTTAATCACATTTTCTTTGGTTTTTTCGTAAATTGTTTTCATTTTTTTCCCAGTATTTTTGGTGATTTTGTTAAATTCTATTTTTTTCTTTTCCATGTTTATCTCCTTTTTTCATTTAGAAAAGTTTAAGTGTTTTTCTAACAACTTTTTAAAGCAAAAACATTTAAGGTTGATGTATATTCAATTGCTTTGTCCTAGTTGCTTTCAATTATGCTTACTTCTATTATAGAAAACGTGTTTTCGCGAGTAGCATAGATGTAAAATAATTACTAATGCAACCCAAAATAACATTTACTTTTAGAGGGGAATTTAATAGTTTTTTAAATTCTTGTGATAGTCAATACTTTAATAATAGTTTACCATTGATAAATATATATTGCACTATGGAAAAACAATAATTTAGAATAACGAAGGCTATAAAATGGTATTTTTACAAGATTATCTATTTGTTTGGATTGAAGATATTTGTTTTTTGCTTCTTTAATAAATAGAGATATGCGAGTAAAGAAACTACACTGTCAAAAGCATTTCCAAAGCCAAATAGTAAAGCTATGCCTGTTAGAGTAGGTTTCCAAAGATTATTTATATAAAGGATGAAGGCTATGCCATATTAGAGGGTATTGGTTACTACTGATTCAAATAGCATGTAGTGAGTTTTACCTAGACCATAAAATGTGGCATCAAAAACATTCTGAAGAGCGAATAATACATAGAAGCCTAACAAAACCAGTACAAGATTGAATAGTTTATCGACATCATTAAAGCCAAGAATATAACTCATAAACGGCTTCCATAATGGAATGCTTATAATCCATAAAATAGAAATGATGATTGTAAGTGTGAAATAGCCAAGTGAGTTTTTTCTAATGTTATCTTGATTGGTTGCGACTTCCTGTTTGATTAATTCACCAAGTTGAAGTACAGGAAGTAGTAACCAACCTCAAATGAAGCTATTAGCTACCCAGTAAGTTCCTTGTTCGCCAACCACATTTACCATTCTGGCAATCATGACCATATAAGCAATGTTACGGACAAATGACTCTAATCCTGAAACAGCACCAACTTTGACAAATTGTTTTGTCCATGAGAAGTTGAGTTTTTCTTTTGTGAATATTTTGATACCTTCTTTTGAAAGTAAGACAATCATAACAATAAATAGAAACATATTAACAATTATATTTGAATATCCAATGCCATTGACACCAAGATTTAATGATATAGGCAAGGTAGAAACAAGAAAAGTATCGCAGATAATATTAAGAACAAGTTTTGCGACTGTAAGAATATAAAGATATCTGCTTTTATCAATGGTAACAAGGGCAACAAGAGCAAATTGGGTCAGGATTGAGAAAATGTTGGCCATGCTTTCAATACGGATATAAGAAGCTGATGCCTCGATAATGTCTACATTGGTGGCCATTAAAGATAAAAGCGGTTTGATAAATATTATTAAAAAGGTCGAAAGTAAGGCGTATAGAGATAGAGATATCAATAAACCGGTACGAACACGATTGGCAAAATCATCTTTATCATCTTTAACTCTGCCGATAAAATAGAATAGCGGCAGTATAATCGCTTCATTTAATATTTCGTAAAGCAGGTTAATCCAGGATAATTGACCGGCAATCGAATATGACCAGTCGCCAGGTAATTGACCAATAAAAAATACCCTGACCGTATTGTAGATGGCAGGTGATAAGCCTAATATAATGAGTGCAAAATAAAGCTGATAATTTAACCTGCTAAGCGAGGCTTTTATTTTAGATATCATAAAATTTCTCCTTCTGTTTATTGTGAAATACTTTTTAAAAATAGGGAATAAAAAAAGTGTTTCTTTTTTAGTTGGTTTTTAATTAATCCCTAATTGGACTGCAATTCTCCTTTGTGTAATTTTAAAATTATTTTGCCATTATAATAAGAAAAAGAAAAAATAGAACTGAAAACAGTAGGAAAAATATAATAATAAACACTGTGTTCCTAAACCTGAAATAATTTCCGGATACTTCATGCTCGTAATAAGTATCTTGGGATTTGGCTGAAGAAAACTGTTCATCCGGCTTTTTTGTTTCTGGCATCTGGCGTGGTTGAATAGCCTTACGATATAAAGCAAGCGGGTCTTCCTGATTAATAATTCTGGCATGAAAATTCATAATCCACTCAACATCTGTGGAATCACACATCTCATCTTCGCAATATTGAGGTTCGTGAACAATCCGGTTTCTAAGCCAACGGTAGTGTTTGAGGTTCTTTAAGTCATCGTTCCAACCTGTTACCAGAGATGCTCTCCGTGGTTTTTTGAGCATTTCGTCAATATAGGTTGAAATCCCATGATCGCAATCAAAAAGGTCGCTACAAAGTTTTTCTAAACGCTTATAATTGTACATGAATCCCATAAGGCTACCTCCCTGACAGTTTTCTTTGATTTAATTATAAATAATAAATACATTGGTTTTCAAATTATCTCAAAAAAAATATAAAAACAGCTTCTGTCTATTGACAGATTGAAAAACATCCTGATGATCATTAGTATAATGTAATTAAATGTTTCTGCATACAAAAAGCAAAAGAGTTCTTATTTCTTTTGCTTTTAGGTTTGATAGCTGCTTTAATTCTTACTTTCAAAAAGCCAGAAATGATTATTGTTGTCATTGCTTTCCTCTACTGTGCAGCCAATTGAACCTTTATTTTGGTCATCTTTTAATAGTAGATTGACCATCGTGCTGGCAAAAGCACGGCTTATTTTTTCTTTGGTTACTTCAAGATAGAGGGAATAATCTTTTCCTTCTTCCGGTTCAGGAATTTCCGAGATAAAATCTTTGACATTTATCCAGTTATGCTTTTCATACAGTTTCTGGAGTTTAGGATTTTCCAGAAAGGATTCTCTAGAGACCTTTTCTCCCGAAGTCACTATACGATTTTCATCACCACTATCCATAATGTCGTCAAAGAAATCGTTAACTCTTGCCAGAATACTCTGGTATTTGTTTTTGGTAATGCCGAATTCTTCCGCTGGATCATAATCTTCCATTTCATCGATAAGCTGTTCTTTTACCTGTTCAATTTTATTTTTCATTTCTTTCAGTTCACGGCTATATGACTTTTGAATTGTCCTGATGCGTTCAAGCCTGTCTTCCTGTTCTTTTATTTTCTCATCAAAGGCTTCATAGATTAAATCATCGTCCTGTTCAAGCAGCTTTTTTATTTCTTCTAAGGAAAATCCAGCTTCCTGCAGATTCTTAATCTTGACAAATTCTAAAGCCTGCTTTTTATCGTAGTATCTATATCTGGAATAGCGATCTACTTTTTTAGGTTTCAGAAGCCCCTGGGCATCATAGTATCTGAGTGTCTGAGTGTTACAGCCGCATATCCTGGCAAATTCTTTTATGGTCATAAGCTCTCTCCTTTCTAACTGAAATGTATCATTATAGTAAACTATAAGGTCAATAGTGAATTTAAATATTCTCTTAAATATATTATAACGGATATAAAAAATCCCTAATACAGGGATTTCAGCTTGCTGATAAACGGTTTTTCTGTCTGAAGCCAGCTTTTGATAGCTTAATATGCAGACCATTGGACAGATGTAAAATCTATTAGATATTTACAATAATTCTGTATTTACGACTTAATAACAGGGAATCTTAAAACAGCTTTGAATAAATCACCATCTATTTCCAGCTTTAATGAACCATTCTGCAGTTCAGCCAGGCTTTTTGCGATTGATAGACCGAGTCCGTTACCTTCTGTATTTCTTGAGTGATCACCTCTGGTAAATCTTTCCATCAGATCTTCTGCACTGATATCCAGCTGTTCTTTAGAAGTGTTCTTAAAGGTGATTACTGCATTATCAGCACTTTTTTCAATTGCCAGATAGACTCTGGTTTCCGGCTGCGCATACTTGCAGACATTATTCATCAGATTGTCAAATATTCGCCACATTCTTCTTCCGTCAGCCATGATGGTGATTTCTTCATCTGACTGCCTAGTGACTAATGTCAGTTTGCTGTTTTCAAGTCTTTCAGCATATTCGCCAGCCGCCTGGGTTAAAAAGACATTGGCATCACACGGAGCAAGGTTAACCTCAAGGTTTCCTGTTGAAGCCTTTGAGGCTTCAACTAAGTCCTCAATCAGTCTCTTTAACCTTTCTGATTGCCTTACCAGCACCTCTGAATATTCTTTAATCTTCTGATTTTCACTATCTTCTTCGCTTATAAGGGAAGCATAGTTTATGATTGAGGTTAATGGTGTTTTAATATCATGTGAAACATTAGTGATAAGTTCAGTCTTCATTCTTTCAGATTTCAATCTGTCTTCCACCGCAATTGCCATACCCTTGGAAACCTGATTCAGGTTTTCGCCATGTTTTTTAAAATCAAGAATGAGATGTCTGGTATCGACCTTCCAGTTTAAATCTCCCTTCGCCAGTTTTTCAGCTCCGTCCCCGAGTTTCTTCATATTTATTGCCAGAAAGGCAACTAAGGGAACAAACACCATAAACTTGATTAAATCATATAGCCGGATGTTGTGGAAAATAACATCCAGGAACAAGACAAACACTGCAGCTGCTACTGTTTTCCAGACAACGGGAACAGCAGTAATGAAACTGACAGTCGCATTGCCGATGGTTTTTATTAACCTGAAACCAGACAGGAATATTTTTTTAAGCAAAATCATTATCTGATAGCTGATAGTGTTTTTAATTAAGGTTTTAGTCTTTAATCGGGATACGAAAGCCATGATCAGACCCATGACTATCGCCAGGTCAACTATAGAAACAGCAGCCGCATAAATAAGCAGCATTCCTATCTGGTCAACTCCTCTGGACAGACCGAGATAATTAGGTATCAGAAATGAGGCAAATACGAATATCGCCGCCATCACTGCCAGTAAATCAAATGGCACCCTGTTTAAAGGTCCGGTATGTAAATTATCATCTTTGTTATTATAGCCGATTGCACTAAGCAGGCTTACCGAACTATAGACATCAGCAACCAGCAGTACCAGTGCGATAAGATAAATGTTGTAGCGCAGTCCATGCAATAAACTGATTGTGCCTGACAGAAGACTGTACTTGTCATTTGTTTTAAAGGGATTGGCTAATGCTGATTTTACTATATAGTAGTCTTTGGCAGTTTCCTTATCTTCAATGTCGGAAAATTCACTATACCCATGTTCGCCTTCCTGATAGAAGTAATACTCATATTGCCAGTCTTCTATCTCTTCTGCCGAGCTGCTTCTCGCCACCACCTGGCCATTGGCATCTGAAATCTCAAAAACAAGATTTCCCTCATCTTCCAATATTTCACCATGCGGTGAATTAAGATAGAGGCTAAACTCATTACAGCAGTCTCTATACACAAATTCCCGTGCGGCAGTATAGAACAGCTGTTCTTCCCTTTTAGAGTAAAAATCGGCCTTAACTAAAACAAACATTGCCAGTAATGAACCTAATAGTAAAAGTGTCGAAAACAAACTTATTAAAAACAATGATGTTTTTCCCACTATGCTTCTAGATAACTTTTTCATTTGTAAACCCTCTTTTCAATTTTATAGCCCTGACCAAAGATAACCTTGATATATCTTGGCTCTGCCGGATTGATTTCTAATTTTTCTCTTAAGTGTCTTATGTGCACCGCAACTGTGTTTTCGGCTCCATATGGTTTCTCCTGCCAGATAATGCTGTAGATCTCCCTGGGAGAAAACACCTTTCCCGGATTGCTCATCAGCAGCTTCAGAATCTCATATTCCTTTGGCGTAAGAGCAATCTCGTTTCCGTCTAGTAGAACCTGCTTGGTGGCATCGTCTAATTCAATGCCGTCAATTGTAATTTTTCCTGCATCCTCATTGCCGGAGCCATATTTTAAATATCTTCTGAGCTGCGATCTGACTCTGGCGGTAACTTCGAGCGGATTAAACGGTTTGGTAATATAGTCATCGGCTCCAACCGTTAATCCTAAAACCTTGTCTGCGTCCTCACCTTTAGCGGTTAATAGAATAATTGGAACAAAGCTATTTTCTCTGATTTTATTTAAAGCGGTAATTCCATCCATTACCGGCATCATAATATCCATTAAAACCAGATGGATATCTTCCTTTTCCACAATGTCTAAAGCCTGTTTGCCATCATAAGCCTCATAGATTCTATAGTCTGGATCAGACAGATATATTTTTAAGGCATTAACAATATCTTTTTCATCATCAACAATCAGGATATTCTGCATACCACATCACTCCTTTCTTCGTTACTCATTATAGCAGTGCCTCCGAAGTATTTGTTATTAAGATATCTTAAGAACTGATTAAGAAATCCTGGTATCAAATTCGCCTGAATCATTTACTCGTTTTGAATAATGGTGATTTCACCTGTTTGTAAAGCATCTGGTGCTATCTGCTTGGATTTTTTTGTCAAGCTGACGCCATTGTTACTGTCAATATTAACTCTGTAGTATTTGGCATCCGTAAAAAGATTACAACTGCTGCCGGCAGCCGGCAGAGCGGTCTTGCTTAGGCAGTAGCCAAAGATAATAGTCCATGTTGTTAATAAACATAAGGCAGAATTTGGATTACAAATAATCTTAAAAACATTTTTGCCAAAGTCTTCTATTCTAGATATTTTTTATTAGACTCTCAACCTGTTTATGACCTGCTCCATGTTCAATAGGCTTCCAGGATACATCAAGGAATAGAGCCGCTATTGCTATTGGTATATATGTGAACATGAACACTGGGAAAGTGAATAAATACAATATTTTCTTTTGTCTGCCGGCATAGATATTTTTCCATTCTGTTACTGTTGTTATCAGTCCTAAGGCGAATAAAGTGAAGTACATATTTAACAAAAGCTGAGCAATTGTTTTTAACGCTATAAAATAATCATGGCCATAAACGGCAGCATGAATTGCTGAAACAACATTTAATACCAGTGAAGCAATGGAGAGCATAAAGGCTGGCATGCTGTTCATAACCATATCAAAACTGGAAAAGCTGCCCTTAAGCGTATTTACAATCAATTTCTTTCCATATTTACGGAATACCTGAAGGTAACCTTTTATCCATCTCAGTCGCTGATGAACTGACTGGGAAAACTTTGTCGGCTGCTCATCAAAAAGCATTGCTTTTTCACAATAGGCTATTTTCTTTCCTTGAGTGATATGGTGAATAGAAAACTCAATATCTTCTGTCAGCGTATGAAAAGGCCATCCTTTTTGTTCTTCAATAATCGTCTTACTGACAAGAAATCCGGTTCCGGAAACCGCACAGCTGCTATTGATTGCATAACGGGCGCCATTAAGAAACTGACTCTCTCTTAAAAAGGACAAGGCATAGCCGGCACTGATCCAATTGCTATCATAGTTTTTACTGTTTCGATAGCTGGTTACGATATCATTGCCGGCAGCAAAAACCTTATTCATCTCCTCAATGTAGTCTTCTTTTAAAATATTGTCAGCATCAAAAACGAAGTACCCATCAAATTGATGGGGATATTCTTTCATAATAGATTTCAGCAGGGCATTCAAAGCGTAGCCTTTTCCGACCAAGACCTTATCCTTTCTACGATAGGTAATTGCTCCTTTATCTTTCGCAATCCTTTCAGTGTCATCGTCACAGTTATCGGCCATTACAAAAACTGTAATCTTCTCTTGTGGATATGTCTGCTGATGAATGCTGTCAATCAGTTCACCAATCACTTTTTCTTCATTTCTGGCACAAATCAAGACAGCGTAGTTCTTTTTTTCGACAATTTCATTCCCCTGATCTTTACGAGAAAAAATCTTTAGAGGGATATAGAAAAACTGATAAAAATAACAGAGAAAAAATAACAGCGACATAAGGTAATTGATAAAGTTTAATGTTTTCATAATGAACACCTCCTTTAAGGCATAGTTATTTTATCACCACTGCTGATTAAGATAATAGTGGTGAAATCTTTAAGAATTTATTAAGATTCTTATTTCATTGTCTGTCTTTTAAACCTTCATGCGAGTAATAGAAGGTTCTAAATTTTTTATAATAAATGTTTTATTATCAACAGAAACTACGAAAATGACAATTCGTTTAGATTAAGCCTTATTTCAGTAAAAATATCTTTCTATGATATGGATCTTTCCAATTTAAAAACAGACAATCCCTGATTAAATTAGAAATAAGGATCCTTGTCTGCTTTATTGTTTGCATGTTTTTATCATTAATTTAATGATGAATAATAACTTTTTAAACCGCTATTTGCCAACAGGTTTAAATCTCTATATAGGTTTATTTAGAATAGATGTGATTTAATCTACTGGTTTCATGGTCGGGAAAAGGATGACTTCTCTGATTGACTCGGCTTCGGCAAACAGCATAATCATTCTGTCAATGCCATAGCCGATACCACCTGCCGGAGGCATGCCATATTCTAAAGCCTCAATAAAGTCCATATCGACATCACTGGCTTCATCGTTGCCCAGTTTTCTTTCTTTCAGCTGTCTTTCAAATCTCTGCAGCTGATCAATCGGATCATTGAGCTCGGTGAAGGCATTGGCAAACTCCTTGCCGCCGACAAACAGTTCAAAGCGGTCAACAAATCTAGGATCATCTTCGCTGACTCTTGTCAGGGGAGAAATTTCTACCGGATGGCCATAAAGGAAGGTTGGCTGAATCAGTGTTTCTTCGACATATTTTTCAAAGAAGGCGTTAATGATGTGACCAACAGAGAAGTGCGGCTCAACTTCAATGCCGGCTTCCTTAGCATAGGCTACAGCCTGCTGGAAGCTGATTTCCTTTTTAAAGTCAAGGCCGGTTTTTTCTCTGATGGCTTCAACCATGGAAACTCTTTTGAAAGGAGCTTTAACAGTGATTTCATGGCCGTTGAATCTGTAGGTGTCCTTACCGACTACTTTGGCAATTTCAGTAAACATGCCTTCAGTCAGATTCATCATGCCGCTTAAATCGGAGTAGGCCAGATAGGCCTCCATCAGGGTGAATTCCGGATTGTGCATTGGCCCCATGCCTTCGTTTCTGAAGGTTCTGCCGATTTCATAGACAGCCTCCATACCGCCGACCAACAGTCTTTTAAGCGGCAGTTCCAAAGCGATTCGCAGATACATATCCAGATCCTGAGTATTATGATGAGTCACAAAGGGTCTGGCAGCCGCACCGGTCAGCAGAGTAGTTAAAACCGGCGTTTCCACTTCGGTAAAGTTGAGGGAGTCCATGTAGTTTCTGATGGTCTTGATAATAGTCGGACGTAAGAAAGCAATTCTTTTGGCCTCTTCATTCATAAACAGGTCAACATATCTTCTGCGATATCTTTCTTCCACATTGGTCAGACCATGAAATTTTTCCGGCAGGGGAGTTAGGGATTTGCTCAGGTGAGTGTAGACAGCTGCTCTTACTGACAGTTCACCGGAATCGGTTTTCATTACCTGTCCTTCAACACCGATAAAATCACCGACATCATTGATCTTGAAGATTTCATAAACCTCATCACCGACAACATTACGGTTTACGACGATTTGAATCATGCCTGAGCGGTCCTGAATCTGCGCAAAGCCCAGCTTGCCCATGCGGCGCTTGAACATGATCCTGCCAGCTACTTTGACAGTGATGCTCTGCTGCTCTAACTGTTCTTTATCCAGATGCTGAAAACTGTCTCTGATCTGCTGACACAGGTGTGTTCTTTTATAGGCCTTACCAAAGGGATGAATTCCCATTTCAATGAGTTTATTCATCTTATCTCTTCTGGCCAGCTGCTGATCGTTTAACACTCTTTCCATAAGTACTCCTTTCCGAAAACAAAATAAAACGTCCAGATCTAAGGACGTTAATACGCGGTACCACCTTAGTTCATACTGTTTTACAGTATGCCCTTCATTAGGTTATATCGTGACCATCGATTTGCTCCAAGTTTTTATTCGACTATTGCGGCATGTTTTTTTACACCAGCCAAAAACTCTCTCTGATGCCGGCAGAATAGTTTACTCCTCTTTTCTTTGCAACGTCTTTATTATATATTAGCGATTGATTTTATTCAACGATAATTTTATACTTTTATAGGGGGGTATAATTATGAAACTTACAGTTCTGTGTGATAACAACAGTATTATAGACAACTATCTGCTGGCTGAACCGGCGCTATCTTTTCTGATTGAGGATGGCAGTGAAGTTATTCTTTTTGATGCGGGATATTCAGATGTCTTTTTAAGAAATGCTGAAACAATGGGAGTTGATTTAAACAGAATAACCAAGATTGTTTTCTCTCATGGTCACAATGACCATACCAGAGGAGTAGAACATATTCTGGATCTGAAACAGAATATTGAGGTTATCTGTCATCCCGGGGCGGATTGTTTTAAAAGCTATAATGGTCTGGACATTTCGATGCCAATCAAACTGAAGGAATTTCCAGATAATTTTAAAGTAAGAACCAGTAAAAAACCACTTAAAATCAGTGATAATATCTGGTTTTTAGGCGAGATAAAAAGAGGTATTCAAAAGGTCAAGCCTTTAGGTGATGACTATCTGTATGATGATAGCGCCCTGATGTATGTACACGATAACAGGATAAGCATCATCACCGGCTGTTCGCACAGCGGCATTATAAACACCATTGAACAGGCTAAAGCCATCAGTAAAATTGACGAAATCGATGCCCTGATCGGTGGTTTTCATATGCTGGACAATCCAGAATTAAACAATGAGGTCTGTCATTATCTGGCTAAAGAGAATGTCAGGGTTGTCTATCCCTGCCACTGTACCGATTTACAGGCCAAAATCAAGCTGAGCAAGGTCTGTAAAATTAAAGAAGTCGGAGTGGGAATGGTAATCGAAATTTAAGTTTTTTAATGTTGATTTAATGTTTTGTAACTTTACAATAAAGTCATAATGAGATATATTTAAAGTAGTAATTATTATGAAAATCACTGGAAAGGGGATTATTAAATGAAACAATATTTAGAAATTGAAAATGTATTTGCGCGCGAAATACTTGACTCTCGCGGAAATCCAACAATCGAAGTTGACGTTGTACTTGAAGACGGTTCTTTCGGACGTGCAGCAGTTCCTTCTGGAGCATCAACCGGTGCTTTTGAAGCTGTAGAACTGCGCGATGGCGATAAAGACCGTTTTTTAGGTAAAGGTGTCTCTAAAGCAGTTGACAATGTCAATGAAATTATTGCTCCTAAAGTAGTAGGTATGAATGTATTTGATCAGACTTTAATTGATAAGTTGATGATTGAACTGGATGGCACGCCAAATAAAGGTAAATTAGGTGCTAATGCTATTTTAGGTGTATCTCTAGCAGTTGCCAAAGCAGCAGCTAATGCGGTAGGCCTACCTCTTTATAGATATGTTGGCGGTACGAACGCAAAAGTTCTTCCTGTTCCAATGATGAATATCATCAACGGTGGAGCACACGCTGACAACTCTGTAACAATTCAGGAATTTATGGTTATGCCTGTAGGCGCTAAATCCTTCAAGGAAGCTGTAAGATGGTGTGCTGAAGTGTTCCATAACCTGAAGAAAGTATTAGGCTCTAAAGGCTATTCAACAGCTGTTGGTGACGAAGGTGGCTTTGCTCCTAACCTGAAATCAGATGAAGAAGCAATCCAGGTAATCGTTGAAGCTATCAAAAAGGCTGGCTACAAACCTGGCGAAGAGTTCCGTATTGCGATTGATGCAGCTGCTACTGAAATGTATGACAAAGCAAAAGCCAAAGGCAAAGAAGGTCTATACTACTGGTGGAAGATTGATAAATATATGACTGTCGATGAAATGATTGATTTCTGGGATGAAATGTCAAATAAATATCCAATCATCTCAATAGAAGATGCTTTTGCCGAAGATGACTGGGATGCATGGAAGAAGTTTACTGACAGACTGGGCAAAAAAGTTCAGATTGTCGGTGATGACCTGTATGTTACCAATACCGAAAGATTAAAGAGAGGTATTGCTGGGAAAAATTCTAACTCAATTCTGATTAAAGTAAACCAGATTGGTACTTTAACTGAAACTCTGGAAGCTATGGAAATGGCTGCTCGTGCCGGATATACCTCAGTTGTATCGCATCGTTCAGGTGAAACAGAAGATACTACTATCGCTGATATCGCTGTGGCAGTCAATGCCGGACAGATCAAGACCGGTGCTCCTTCAAGAACTGACCGTGTTGCTAAATACAACCAGCTGATCAGAATTGAAGAAGAACTGGGCGAAGTTGCTAAATATCCTGGCCTTGATGCTTGGTTCAACCTGAAATAATAAAGTAAAAATTTCAAAAAATAAAATGGATTGTCTCACTTAAGAGACAGTCCATTTTTGTCAGATATTTAATTTTTAGAATGTTGTGTTTTAACTAAACATTCTTTTTTTCACCGATACTTAAAATAAGATGCAAAAGAATTCCA
Source organism: Erysipelotrichaceae bacterium (assembly GCA_029974225.1). GTDB lineage: Bacteria > Bacillota_I > Bacilli_A > Erysipelotrichales > Erysipelotrichaceae > UBA1783. The sequence continues at coordinate 1,605 of JARKSP010000040.1, read as the reverse complement.
AAGATTGCTGCTCCGGCTACACATGGTATATTCATGCCAAAGAAAGGAATGTTGCCGTTAAAGGCGAACTGGCCGCCGATACCGATAATCATGATAGTGGCAATGATAGCGATATTCTTAGCACTGAACAGGTCAACTTTCTTCTCAACCATAATAGCGATACCCTGAGCGGCGATGGCTCCAAACAGATAAACCTCCAGACCGCCGATTACCGCAGTAGGGATGGCATATATGGCATTTATCAGGGGAGTAAAGCAGGAGATTACCATGGCGATAAGCGCTGCCGCCATCAGAACGGGAATAGAGAAGACTTTGGTAATGGCCATAGCACTGATGTTTTCGCCATAGTTTGTACCCGCAGGGCCACCGACAAAACCGGCCACAATGTCACCGATGCCATCGCCGACCAGGTTATCACCTAATCTGTCAGCAATGTCATATTCTTTCTTTGAATCTTTTTTTCTGGCTAAATCATTGATATAGATGTCCAGCTGATAGACATGGGCGGTTGATTCCGGAATCGTGGCGATAGCAATCGGCATAATCGCGGTCACTGCCATCCAGGTAGGTTTAGGGAAAGTAAACACCGGTAAGGCGAATATTCCGCTGTTAGCTGCCTCTGGCAGAACTCTAAACAGGTTAATTCCGGTAGTCCACTGAATAACCAAGGCAGTTGCACAGCCAAGCAGTGGTCCTAACAGTAGTGGCAGCTGGCCCAGAAAGCCTTTCAGATGAACGGAAAACAGAATTGTTGACAGTAAGGTAACCAGCGAAACAATCCAGGCCATGTTGGTGGCTAAAGCCAGCTGTGAATCAAGAACACCTGTTGCTCCGGCGAAAGACTGAGCATCGGTCAGAGCTGTGCCGGCCAGAGTAAGTCCGATAACCATAGCGATAGGTCCGGTTATGGTGGCAGGCAGAATTTTTTCAATGGCATCTCTGCCAAAACGTTTGATGATAAGACCCGCCAGTATTGAGACAAAACCTGACATGACAATACCAAACTGCGCCACGGCAATCTTCTCATTCAGTGTATGGTTTGCCAGGGCTTCTGAAGCCATCAGACTGCCGATAGCTGAGACATATGAGAAGCTTGAACCATAGTATAGAGGGATTTTTCTACCTGTCACTAATATGAAACAGATAGTTGCCAGACCGCTGGCAAAGATGGTGGTTGAAATGTGAAAGCCGGTAATAATTGCGACAGCCACAGTAGCCGGGAACATTACGATCACCTGCTGTATAGCATACAGCAGCAGTTTCCACATTACCGGTTTTTCATCCGGCAGATAACCGATGATGTTATGATTCTTGTTCATGATGAAATTCTCCTTGTAAAAATCTTTCATAAAAAAATCCTGTCAGGGTTTATGACAAGATTGTTACTTTACTAAAACATAACCAGGCACTGCAAAACAGTAGCCTTCTTTGTTTGCTCGGTATTAAACATCTTGTCGGCATCACTGTACCGCCCTTAAAGATATTTCATTCTTACGTATTGTAGCACCGGGAGTTTGTTTATGCAAGCGTAATATTCAATATTTCGGAATTTGTGTGGTTAATACGTGATAATGTCTTAAGTGTTAATACGGGAAAATGTCCCAA
>JARKSP010000032.1 GCA_029974225.1 Erysipelotrichaceae bacterium | reverse complement strand
ACCGGACAGGGTTCCGGCAATCTGTCTTTTTCTTTCCCTCAAACGTGGGAATCTTTCAAAAACCCTTTCCAGGTTTTCCTTGATTGTAATATCAGGCTGTGAATAGGCACCCATTTCCAGGTTTTCTAAAACCGTCATCTGCTGGAAGATTCTTCTTCCTTCACAGCATTGAGCTAAACCCAAATAAACAATCTTATGGGCAGGAGTCTGAGAAATATCCTTACCGTCAAACATGATGCTTCCGGTAGAACTTCTCAGCAATCCGGAAATAGTCTGCAGAATTGTTGTTTTTCCAGCTCCGTTGGCACCAATCAGTGATATAATCTCACCTTCATTGACCTCAAAAGAAACCGATTTAATCGCATGGATAGAACCATAATAGACATTGATATCTTTAACTTCCAGTAATGCCATACGCTAATCCTCCTGATCAGGCTTCCCTAGATAAGCCTCAATAACCACCGGGTTATTCTGAATATCTTTTGGTGTACCTTTGGCAATTATTCGACCATAATTAAGCACCGCAATACCTTCACAAATGTTCATAACCAGAGACATATCATGTTCAATCAGAATAATGGCGATATTAAACTTATCTCTGATTCCGCGGATTGTTTCCATCAGTTCTTTAGTCTCATTAGGATTCATTCCCGCTGCTGGTTCATCTAGCAGTAAAAGTAATGGTTTAGTGGCTAATGCCCGAATAATCTCCAATCTTCTCTGAGCTCCATAAGGCAGTGAACCGGCAGTAGTTTCAGCTAAATCTGACATATTGAAGATATCCAGCAACTCCAAAGCCTTCTGATGAATTCTTTTTTCTTCCTTATAGTATTTCGGAGTTCTGAAGATAGCATGCAAAGGATTATAATTCATCGAATTATTCATCGCCACTTTAACATTATCAATAACACTCATCTTGTCAAACAGTCTGATATTCTGGAAAGTCCTGGCAACACCGGCCTTATTGACATCAACAGTCGACATCTTACTGGTATCATGACCATTGACTAGAATCGTACCTTTTGATGGCTGATAGACTTTCGTCAGCAGGTTGAAGACCGTGGTCTTGCCAGCACCATTTGGTCCTATTAAACCGGAAATTTCCGTAGGGCCAACAATGATATTGAAATTGTTAACGGCACTTAAGCCACCAAAGTCAATTCCCAGATGATAGGTTTCTAAAACCGGAGTGCTATAGGCATCTCTTTCCAGGACATAAGCACCGCTTGGATATTGTACCAGTTTAGTCATGAGCAGCACTTCCTTTCTTTGGCAATCTAGCTTTGATATCAGCAATCAGAGCATCAGTTTTATCTTTGAGCTTTCTATTGTTGGTAATCAGCATAATCACAATTAAGATGATTGAATAAATCAGCATTCGATAGTCCTGAAGACCTCTCAGCAGTTCTGGCAAAGCATATAGAATCAGCGTCGCTATTATGGTACCCGTAATGTTACCGAGACCACCTAAGACAACATAAACAAGTATAAGAATAGATAGGTTGAAATCAAATTTTGCCGGCTGTAACGTTGAATAGTTTAAACCAAACAGGGCTCCCGACATACCAGCCAGACAGGCTGATATGACAAAAGCCAGCATTTTGGTATTTCGAATATGAATACCGACTGATTCAGCGGCAATTCTGTTATCTCTGGCTGCCATGATTGTTCGGCCGTAACGAGAATAAGTCAGGTTATAAATTATCAGCAGACTTAATAAAATCAATAGAAATCCAGCGGTAAAAGTTGCCAGTCTGGTAGTAGCTGTCGCTCCCATCGGTCCGGAAAGAAGCATCTTGCCTCCGGGAATCAGAGAAACTCTGTTTTCAATAAAACTGAAGTGCAAGCCATTACTATCAATACCCAGATAGATATTGTTTAATAAACTCTTGATAATCTGACAGAAAGCCAAGGTTACTATCGCCAGATAGTCACCCTGCAGTTTTAAGACCGGAATCGATATCAGAAGACCAACAATAGCAGCTGCTACACCGCCGAGTATAATCGCAATCAAAAGCCTTAACCAGTTCAGCGCCAGGTATGGTTCCAGCACTCCACAGATAATGATACCGGTAAAAGCTCCCACTGACATAAAACCAGCATGTCCCAGTGACAATTCACCAGAAACTCCAACCACCAGATTTAGTGATAAAGCTGCCACAATATAACAACAGGTCGGAACTAAAAGCGATCTGAACAGGCTTTTAATGCCTACTGTGTTCATCAGAAGCTGAACAGCAACAAATCCACCGATAACAACCAAATAAGAAATCGTACGGGAGATATGTTTTTTATCAAATATTTTTCTTATCGTCTTTTCCATAATACCCTCCTATACTTTTTCATGAATCTTTTTACCTAATAAACCACTTGGTTTAATCAGTAAAACAACAATTAGCACCATAAAGACAATGGCATCAGACAGTTGCGTTGACAGGTACGCCTTAGTCAGTGTTTCAATGATACCCAATAGTAAACCTCCGACAAAAGCACCCGGGATTGAGCCAATACCACCAAATACTGCAGCGGTAAAAGCTTTTATTCCAGGCATCGAACCTAAAGTCGGATTAAAGGTTGAATAGGTCATACAAAGTAAAACTGAAGCAATCGCTGCCAAACCTGAACCCAGAGCAAAAGTTATCGAAATAGTATTATCCACGTTAATACCCATCAGCTGGGCTGCCTCCTTATCCTGCGAACAGGCTCTCATCGCTTTGCCGGTTTTGGTTCTGTTAACAAAGATGGTCAAAGCGATCATAATCAGAATACAAACTATGATTGTCAGCAGTGTCTTATATGAAAGTGTCAGCTGTCCGTCAAATAATGAAAAAGTTGAATTTTTCATCAGTTCAGGAAATACTTTAGGATCTGTACCAAACAGAATCTGAGCCAGATTCTGTAAGAAGTAGCTGACACCAATGGCAGTAATCAGAACCGATAAAGAAGAAGATTTCCTTAAAGGCTTATATGCCAGTCTCTCGATTAGAATTCCTAAAACTGTGCAGACGATAATAGCGATTATAATACTAGCAAAAGTTGACATTTTAAATAGTGTTAAACAGTAAAAAGCTGTATAGGCACCAATCATGATGACATCACCATGAGCAAAGTTAAGCATCTTTGCGATGCCGTATACCATCGTGTAGCCTAAGGCAATAATTGCATATACACTCCCTAATCCCATTCCATTGATCAGATATGATAAAAAGGCCATAATTCTCAACTCCTTTACTAATATTTAGATATATGATTAAAGGTTGCCGTTTTTTCAGGCAACCTTTAACTTTTAATAAAAACAGATCACTGACTATTCAGCATTTACGTAAACACCGTTTGTGATAATTACAGCTTTTGGAGCTTTACTAACTTCACCATTAGGTGCCCAGGTTACTGATGTTCCAGTTACACCGTCAAATGTCATAGTTGTAAATTGAGCAATCATGATATCCGCAATTTCCTGAGCAGTCATATCATAAGTTACACCGCCAGCTACCATAGCCTGGTATAAAGCATAAACAACGTCATAAGCATCTGCCGCAAACTGGTTAGGAATTTCACCGTATGCTTTCTGATATTCTGTAACGAAATGGACAGTCAGGTCATCTGTTGCATCAGCTGCAAACGGTGTCAACAGATATACACCTTCAGCCAGTGAAGTATCAAAGCCTTCCATTGTCAGAATGCCATCCATACCATCAACACCAAAGAATACTGGGGCATAACCCATATCAGCTGCCTGTTTCAGAATTGAAGAAGCAGGAGTATAGTAGATAGGCAAGAACATGACATCTGCACCTGCAGCCTTAGCACCCTGTAACTGAGTAGTAAAGTCAGTTGCGCTTGAATCATCAAAGGCACCCTGGAAGACGATTTCTAAACCGATTTCCGCAGCTCTGTCAACGAATTTCTGCATAATACCAGTTGAATATACACAGTCACTCTTATAGATGATCGCTACTTTTGTGCCCAGATTGTGAGTTTTAATGTAGTCAGCAGAACCAACACCCTGGTTAGGATCTGAGAAACACATCTGGAATGTAGTAGCATAAACTTTGGTATCGCTGTAGACAAGAGCTGGTGCACTTCCAGAAGGTGTCAGTGCGAAAATGTGATCAGCATCATATCTTGGTGCTACACCTGAACCTGCTCCTGAAGTAACAGTAAACATACTTACCTGCATACCCCAGTCTAATAGAACATCATATGCTGTATCAGCTTTTGTTGAGTCTGCTTCATCATCCTCCATCTTCAGTTCAAGTTGTAAACCGCCCTTGGCATTGATTTCAGCAATAGCTAACAATGCCCCGTTTCTAACTGCCTGGCCATAAATAGCAGCTCCACCAGTTAATGGTCCTGATAGACCAATCTTGATTGCTTTAGCTTCTGGTTCTTCAGGTTTGTTACATCCAGTCAAACTTGCAAAAACCATGAATGAAACTAACAGCATCGTAATAAGTTTTTTCATAATCTTTTCCCTCCACCTATATAAAAATAGGATAACGTATATATAATAATGAATAAAAAGAAAAATTTCAACTAAAATTTCACATATGTTTCACAATTTACATACTTTTTTCATTTTTTTGTAAATGTTTTCAAAATGAATATAATGTAAGCGTTTTCCCTGGTGACAAACTATTAATTCTGTTTTAAGTTTTTAAAAAATGATGTTATTATAAGTGAGGAGGTACTTTATATGGAGTATTATGTTTTCGCCTTAATATTACTTGTCTTATCACTAGGTGCTTCATATCTTGTCAAATCAAGATTCGATAAATACGTTAAATATCCGGTGGCCAGCAACTACAATGGTTCAATTACTGCCAACACTATTTTAAGAAGCAGGAATATTTCCGATGTCCAGGTCATTTCTGTTCCCGGAACACTGACCGATCACTATAACCCGTCGGATAAGACTCTTGCACTTTCTGAAGATGTTTTTAATATCAGCTCTATCGCATCAGTAGCAGTTGCTGCCCATGAATGCGGGCACGCCATCCAGCATGCCGAAGGATATATGCCGGTAATCATCAGAACCAAGATGGTTCCGGTGGCTAATTTTGTCAGCTTTTTCTCCTATGTAGCTATTTTTCTTGGTTTAGCAATTGACACCTTGGAATTGGCTGATTTTGGCATTATCCTGTTTTCAGTAATCGTACTGTTTCATTTCATTACCTTGCCAATTGAAATTGATGCTTCAAGAAGAGCTTTAAAGCTGGTTGATGAACTTGGCATCTATACCCAGGAAGAAAAAAGTGCCGGCAAAAAGGTTTTGGATGCTGCGGCACTGACTTACTTTGTTTCACTTTTAACAGTTTTATTAACTTTGCTGCGATATGTTTTAATTGTCTCTTCCAGAAGAAGCGGCAGAAGCAGACGCTGATAAATCAGAAATAACATCAGTCTAAAAGACTGTAGCTTACTTTTCTACAGTCTTTTTTTATTCAAAGCTATCGGCTATTTTCTTAAGCAACTCTCTGATTTCCAGATGCTGAGGGCAAGCATCTTCACAGGCTCCGCATCCTATACATGCACTGGCTTTCGCTTTTCCGCCTGTGGCCCATTTATATCTTCTTTTCGCCATCCTTAAGTAGGATGCACCACAAAGATGGTAATCATTATAAATCTCAAAAAAATCAGCAATCGCCAATCCGACCGGACAGTTGTTTTCACAGTAGCAGCATTTGGTGCAGGCAATGGCATTATAATTTTTAATTGCCCCTCCAACCTTTAAAACAAGTTCCTTCTCTTCGGCAGTCAAAGCTATAAAATCCTGCATATATGAAAGGTTATCCTTCATTTGGCTTATATTTGACATGCCGGATAAAACCATCCTGACATTCTCTAAACTGGCCGCAAATCTGACTGCCCAGCTGGCAATTGATGCCTCTTTGTTTCTTTCTTTTAAAACCTTTCCGATTTCTTCTGGCAGACCGGCCAATAAGCCGCCTTTAATTGGTTCCATTACAATTACAGGCTTGCCGTGCCTAACAGCCACTTCATAGCATTTTCTAGATTGGATGTCTTCACTTTCATAATCCAGGTAGTTAATCTGCAGCTGCACAAACTCCATTTCCGGATGCCTGGTTAAAAAATCATCCAGTACCTGTGCACTGTCATGAAAAGAAAAGCCGACCTTTTTTATATATCCCTGCTCTTTCTTTTTTAAGACAAAATCAACCGCCTTGGTTCTTTCCACAATTTCAATTGAACCTTCGGTCAAAGAATGAAGCAGATAATAGTCAAAGTATTCTACCCCGCATCTTTCCAGCTGTTCATTGAATATTTCTTCCAGCTGACTTTCTTCCTTGATTATGAACATTGGCATCTTATCAGCAATAGTAAATCTGTCTCTGTCATATCTTTTGACTACCGCTTCTCTAAAAGCCTCTTCACCTTTGCCGCCATGATAAATATATGCCGTGTCAAAATAAGTGCCTCCAGCTTCAATAAAATCATCTGCCATAGCCCGAAATTGAGGCATATCTATCTGTTTATCATCATTATGGACAATGGGCAATCGCATTAAACCGAATCCTAATTTCATATTCTGCTCCTTATAACATAGATTTATTCTATCATAAATCTCTGCTCTTAAAAAAGAAGCCGCAATACCTCTGATTATTCAATCATTGTTTTTATTTACAGTTTGCAGCCAGCACTCTTAAAAAGTTGCGAAAATAAATTTTGTCAATGTCCTCTTCACTGAAGCCCTCTTTTCTTAAGGCCTGAGTCAATAAATCCATTTTTGAACAATCCGATAAACCCTTAGGAGTTTTAATGCCATCAAAATCCGAACCTAGGGCGACTGTTTCCACACCGCCGACTCTGGCAATATGTTTTATGTGCTCCACAATCATGGGAATCTGGTTGATATCGGTTTCTTTGCTGATGAAAGCCGGACAGTAATTGATACCTGCGACGCCACCATTTTCTTTCAGTTTTACAATCATTTCATCAGTCAGGTTTCTTGGACAGTGGTTTACTGTTCTGCTATTAGAGTGCGAGGCAACAATTGGTTTATCTGTTATTTCAATGACATCAAAAAACAGTTTATCCGAACCATGAGAAACATCTACAATCATGCCCAGTCGGTTCATTTCTTTAATCACTTCTCTGCCAAAAGAAGTTAAGCCTTTATCTTTCACTTCCTGCCAGTTATCCTGATCCAGCATCTGATTAGGATGACCAATTTCATTTTCATAATTCCAGGTTAAAGTCATCATTCTGACCCCCAGACTGTAGAAATGTCTTAGTTTTTCTAAATCACCTTCAATTACGGCGCCCTCTTCAATCGTTAACATGGCACTCATTATATTGTTTTCCCTGTTTTTCAGCAGGTCCTCATAGCAGTAAATCTGTCTGATATACTCCTTATTGCTTTCCATCTCTTTTTGGAAATGTTCAATATATTCCAAACAGCGCTGATAAGGAGTTTCTGTTTCTTTCAAATTGACAAACAGGGCAAAACATTGCATCAGATAATCAGCCTGTAGCATCTTTTTTATTGACAGATGACAGTCATTATCATACAGAATCTGCCCGCTATGAAATATTCTAGTAATGGTATCACAGTGTAAATCAATAATTCTCATAATTAATCGCTCCTTTTAAAAATAGCAGGTGCTGTTGCCTACTATTTTAAGCGCTTGTCACTCTTGGTGGCAATAAAACTTCCGATACTCTGGAAAATCTGCACCAGCAAGACCAGAACTATCACCGCCAGCAGCATAATCAGATACTTGTAGCGATAATATCCATAGTTAATCGCAATTTTGCCCAAGCCACCACCGCCGATAATTCCGCTCATCGCTGAATAGCCTAAAATGGTCGTTGTGGCAATGGTCAGATTCTGCAGCAGGGAAGGAAAAGCCTCCGGCAGCATTACTTTGGCAACGATCTGAAAAGGGGTCGCTCCAATTGACTGAGCCATCTCAATAATATTAGGGTCTACTTCCTTTAAAGAACTTTCCACCAGCCTGGCAATGAAAGGAAAGGAAGCGATAACCAGCGGCACAATGGAAGCTACCGTACCGACTGTAGTTCCAACTATTACTCTGGTCAGCGGAAAAACTAAAATCATTACAATCAGAAACGGTATCGATCTTAAAACGTTGATAAACAGGTCAATAAATCTGTTAAACCAGTTTGGCAGCGGTCTGATACCATCCTTTTTACCTGTCACCAGCAGTACGCCTAAAGGCAAACCGATAACAGTCGCAAACAGAGTGGCTATCAGCGTAACATATACAGTCTCCCATAAAGCCAGCGGAAACTGACTTACCACAATTTCCAAGGCTTCCTGAAACTTATCAGCACTAAACATTTAAGAATACCTCCTTGGCGCTTACTTCATTGCGGGTAAAATAGTCCAGAGCCTTTTTAACGGTCTTTTCATCATTTTTAACCGACAGCAGAAGTGAACCATAGGTTTTACCGCCGATACTTTTAGTTGAGGCATAAACTATCGAAGCTACCACATTTACTTCAACGGCCATAGAGGCAACAAGCGGTTTACTGGTGGCGATATCACCATCAAAGACCACGCGAATAAACCTGACATCTTCATCAGCGGTAATCAGTTTATCGTCATAGCCTTCCGGAAATACCAGTCGTCTGGCAGCTGCTGATTGCGGATTGGAGAAAACACTGCTCACCTCTCCTTTTTCAGCTACCATGCCATCATCTAGAATCGCTACCCGCCGGCAGATACTTTCCACCACACTCATCTGGTGGGTAATTATAATAATCGTAATATTGAACTTCTGATTGATATCTTTTAACAGCTGCAGTATTGCCGCAGTAGTAGTTGGATCCAAGGCACTGGTAGCCTCATCACACAGCAGTACTCTTGGACTGGTGGCTAGAGCTCTGGCGATGGCGACTCGCTGTTTCTGACCGCCTGAAAGCTGGCTGGGATAGGCAGTGGCCTTATCTTTGATGCCTACAATCTCCAGAAGTTCTAACGCTCTTTTTTCGGCTTTCTTTTTATTCATCCCGGCAATAAGCAGTGGCAAACAGACATTATTCAGACAGTTTTTCTGATTCAGAAGATTGAAGTTTTGAAAAATCATCGAGATCTCTTTTCTTTTCTCTCTTAACTGTTTTTCACTTAATCCGGTCAGATCAACACCATCAATTTCAATAGTCCCACCGGTTGGTTTTTCCAGCAGGTTGATGCATCTTACCAGAGTGCTTTTACCAGCTCCGGATAAGCCGATGATGCCATAGATATCTCCCTCCGCAATCGTAAGGGAGATATCCTTAATGGCTTCAACTTCGTTGTTATATATTTTTGATAAATTATTTATTTGAATCATAAATAGCGTCTAAACTGGTCTGCTTGCCGCCATAGATGCCAAGTGGTTCAACATGGATAGCTGCTACTGAAACAATGTGTGTACCGTTCTGCTCATTAAAGTCATCCAGATATGGCAAATGCTGGAAATAGTTGGCTAAAACTGTTCCATCTTCAACAACATTGTTAGGGACAACATAGTCAGTAAATTCCTGAATATCCAGGATAATGCCAACTTCAGCCAGAATTTCTTTTACAATAGCCAGAATTTCAGCATGGGGAGTTGGAGAACAGGCAACAGAAATAGTAACACCTTCTAAAGCGGCATAGTCAATTGACGAATCATAGCCATCAGTTAAATTTTCAACCGCACTGACAACCGAACCGCCGTAGGTTGCTAAAATAAAATCAGCAACCGCTTTAGACTGTAAGGCAGCAACTAAGGCTTTTACTTCTGGCAGGTTTTCATTTCCTGCTTTAACTGCCAGGATATTAGCGTAGAAAGAAGAGCCGCCTTCAATACCCAAAGAGTCTTCAACAGGATTAATACCCGCACTGATCGCATAGTTTGAGTTGATAACCGCATAGTCAACGTCCTGCAGGATATTCGGCAGCTGAGCTGCTTCGACTTCATTAAACTTGATTCCATAAGGGTTATCAGCAATATCATTAATGGTGGCAGTAATTGAAGCACCTTCTTTTAAGGTAATTAAACCTAAATCCTGCAGTAATAATAATGCTCTGGCTTCATTGGTTGTATCATTTGGAATAGCGATGGTAATTGATTTCTTTTTTGTTTCGCAGCCGACAGATAATAGTAATAATGTAACTGTTAATAAAGTAATAAATAATTTTTTCATAGTTTTTCTCCTTTTCTAATATATGTAATAATTCAACTTTATTCTAAATGCCATCCCCTGACGCATTCGTCTTAAATTAAAGTTGGATTTTATCAGTAATTCAAGTAGCCTATTCATATCCTTTTCTCCTTTCAAATAAAAAAACGGGCTGTCCAATAACCTCCCGTTTCTACTTTAAAAAAATATCAGGATTATCAGACGTTAATCACACTTAAAAGACATGCGCATGCCCATGTTCATCATCATATCCATCATCATAGCTGCTGAATATAAGTGTTTCATAACCTTTTTCTCCTACTTGAAAACATATTACAATATCTCTGAAAATATTTCAATAGTTATTTTTCATTATTGATAACAATTTGCGTATAAGGTACATACATACCCTTTTTATCCATTTCTTCCTTGATAATCAGTCTTAATTCTCTTTCAATTGGCCAGTGTTTCATATTGACTACTTTGCCACGTAAAAAGACATCGACACTATTAACATTTAAATTAGTAACACCAAACACCTTTGGTTCTTCAAGAAACAGTTCTCTGTTTTCATTATAATATTTATCTAGAATATTCTGCAGAAAATCAATTGCCTCCTTAGTATTGTCCTTATAGGCAATCGGAACAGTCAGCGTAAATATTGAATAATCATTGGAATAGTTAATTACTTCTGATATTTTGCCGTTTGGAATAATTACTTTTTTCCCCAGGCAATCCAGATAGGTGACACGCATAGCGATGGAAGTAACAATACCTTCATGCTGACCAATCTTAACAAAATCACCGACCGCATACTGTCTTTCAAAAATCAGAAATAAGCCGGTAACCACATCCTGAATAACACTTTGAGCTCCAAAGGAAATCGCCAGGGAACCGATACCGGCAGTCACCAGCAAATTGCTCAAAACATTACCGAAACCTAATTTATAAAGAATCACCGCCACCGCAATAAAATATATCACATATCTGATAATGCTTCTAAACATCGTCATTGAGGTGACTATACTTTTAGCCTGCTGCCGGTCTTCCATTTCCTCGCTCTTCTTGATCGCCTTTTCGGTAAATTTACTGACCTGGCCCAGAATTATTCTGGCTATCGTAAAAACAACTATTATTATCAGCAGATCAGCAATAATCAGATGAGCATCCTCTTTTATTTTTTCCATCAATTTAGTAAAATCCATAACCTATACCTGCTTTTCTAAATATTTTTCTTTCAGTCTTTCTCTTTCCTCAACTGAGAAATTACAGCCATTGATTAAAAAATCATCAAAACTGCCATATCTTTTATCTATTTCGGCCATTGCCACTTCCAGATAATCACGATGAGCATAATCGCACCAGTCTCTGACTGTATCTTTGGGCTGATAGCCAGGGCTATAACAGTGATTA
>JARKSP010000062.1 GCA_029974225.1 Erysipelotrichaceae bacterium | reverse complement strand
CTAGATAGCCGAGCATAACGGTTGGCCCGGAAAGACAGATCTCTCCTTCCTGATTCGGTTCCAAATGATTGGTTTCGCCAACCGGACAGATAACAAAGGTGGTATCGGCAAAAGGTAAGCCGATTGAGCCCACTTTGTATTTATCTTTTGGGGTTAAACAGGATGCGGTAACACATTCAGTAGTGCCATAGCCTTCACAAATCTGGATTGTAGCCTTGCGTTCCTTTAAAAACCTATCTACTTTAGACTTCAATTCAACGGAAAGACTGTCACCGCCTGAATACATGCCTTTTAAAAATGATAAATCAGCTTTTTCCATACCTGGAGTTCTTAACATCGCTTCAAAAAGAGTTGGAACTCCTGCGATAAAGTTGGGCTTTTTAGAAAGAAGTATTTTACCATAGGTTTTAACGGTGAAAGAAGGGATAAGAGAGCAGTAGGCTCCATTGGTCAGACAGGTGTGAATGCCGATTCCTAGACCAAAGCCATGAAATAAGGGCATGGCGGCTAAAATTGAATCGCCCTTTTCTACTTTCACATCCATTGCCTTGACAGCCTGCTTGGAAAGAGCGTTGAAGTTTAAATCCGTTAACATTATTCCTTTGGTTGTCCCGGTGGTGCCGCCAGAATATAGGATTACTGAACATTTGTCGATTTTAAAGACATTTCTTGGCAATGGCAAAGGATAATTTTCTCCCATCGATTTAAACGTCTTCCAATCCAGTGAATAGGAACGGTTTGGCAGATGAGAATATTTGTTTTCAGCCTTCATTCGATATAAATATCTTAGATGAACAGGCAGTTCATCGGAAATATGAGCGACCAGGATAATGACCTGGTGTTCACAGTCTCGGCGAGCTTCAACGACTTTTTCATAGAACTGATCAAGAGTAAGTATGACTTTTGATTTAGAAATATTAAGATAGAAAGTAATTTCTGACTGCGCACTTAACGGATGAATCATATTGGCAACAGCACCAATTCTGTTAATCGCATAAAAAGTATCAATAGCCTGTGGACAGTTGGGCATGCATATTGTTACAACATCATTTTCTCTGATGCCAATAGCTGTGAGTCCCTTGGCGACAAGTTCAATTCGATTTAAAAATTCTGCATATCTGGTTTTTTTACCCTGAAATTCATAGGCGATGCTGTTTTCATGTCGGCAGGCATAATTTTTCAGCATCTGATACATGGTTTCAGGTTTATAATCAATTTCGTGTTTCTTTTCAAAGAATTTATCATATCTTTGTCTGTACATAAGTTTTCCTCCGTAACTATGTTATTATATCATAATAATTTAACTCATTTAATATTTTTGTCAAAGGTGAAATAACAATGCAGATGTTATAATTTTAAAAAAAGAATATAAGCATCACAAAAAAAGCATATTGAATATTTAAAACTCTTAAAAAACGATTATCTTGCTAATTCCCGGTATATTCCCTATATAATTAGTTTATTTGTCAGGTAAAATTTAGTATAATGATAAGAGTGAAACGAGGTTTTTATGTTTTTAAAGCGAATTATTTTACAGGGGTTTAAATCTTTCGGAAATAGAACTGTCATTGAATTCGATAGTGAATATACTGGCATTGTTGGTCCTAATGGCTGCGGCAAAAGTAATGTAATAGATGCTATCAAGTGGGTTTTAGGTGAACAATCGGCAAAAAGTATGCGTGGCTCAAGTATGAGTGATGTTGTTTTTGCCGGTGCTGAAGGCAAAAGAGCAGTGTCAATGGCAGAAGTTTCTCTGGTTTTTAATAACAGTAAAAGACAGTTAAACAGCGACTTTTCGGAAATTGAAGTTACTCGCCGACTATATAAAAACACCAATGAAAGTGAATATCTGATCAATAATACTACCTGTCGACTAAGAGATATTATAGATCTGGTATTGGATACCGGTTTAGGAAAAGATTCTCTAAGCATTATCTCTCAGGGTACAGTTCAGACATTTGCTGAAGCTAAGCCGATTGAAAGAAGAGCACTTTTTGAAGAAGCGGCCGGAGTAGCCAAATACAAGAAAAGAAAAATAGAATCACTAGGCAAACTTAGTAAAACTCAGGATAACATCGACCGTTTAAATGATATATTGCAGGAACTGGAAAAGCAGGTATCTCCTTTAAAACGTCAGGCTATCAAAGCACAAGAGTATCTGGTAAAAAAAGAACAGCTGACTAAAATTGAAATTGCGGTAATTGTTAATGAAATTGAAAATCAGATCAATGATCTGGAAACTATCGAACAGCAGCTGTTTGATTTGAACTATCAGGAAACCAGCACCCGAGCCGCTATTCAGATTCTGGAAAATGCCAGCAATGATTTAAAAGATGAAATCAACACCATCGATTTAGATGTTCATAGACTGCAGACAGATCTTCTTAACAGTTTAAATGATATCCAGCTTCTGGAGAAACGTAAATTCGAGGTAGATGAAAAGAGAAGGTATATCCGAGAAACCGGCACCACCAAAGCCAAGGTGGAGGAAACCCTGAAAGCTTTAAACGATGCCAATGTGGAACTTAAAGATCGCATTCAAAGAGCTGATACCATTGAGGCAGCTATAAATCTGCTGGAAGGGGAAACAGCTGATTTAGATAATAGGCTCTCGGATACCAGAGATAAACTGAATCAGAGCAACAACACCTTTAACTACCTAAGCAATCGTAAGAGCGTTCTGGAGAATCTGATTAAAACACCTTATGAAAAGGAAACCGGTGTTAAGCTGATTATCAACAACAGAAATGTCTTGGATGGTATTTTGGATGTTGTCAGCGGCTGTTTTGTGGCTGATGAGGGGTACCAGCAGATGATTTCCGTTGCTTTAGCTTCTTCGCTTTATCATGTTATCACCAGAGATGACAATGCAGCCAGAAATGCGATTGATTTTCTAAAGAAAAATAAGGCCGGATCAGCTACTTTTCTACCGCTGAACGTTTTAAAACCACGTTATGTCAACAGGGAACATCTCTTTGTTGCCGAAAACACGGACGGTTTTGTCGGTCTGGCCAGTGATTTTGTCAGTTGTGAAGAAATTTATGATGTCGTCATCTTATCTCTGTTAGGCAATGTACTGGTGACTGAGGACCTTAAAACCGCTACTTCACTGGCAAAAAGACTTAATTATCAGTATAAGATCATAACCATCGATGGTGATGTTGTCTATCGTGGCGGAACAATGAGAGGCGGTTATAATAAAAAGGTGGAGTCACCTCTTACTTATCAGAATCAGTTGGCTGAAATTATTGCCAAAGAAGCAGAAAGCAGACTGGAAATAGAAAAATATAATTCTGATCTGAATAAGTTCATAAAACTCAGAGAAGAAGCACAGCAGAAAATAATTTCGCAAAAGGTTTCTTTAGCTTCTTTGAAAGAAGTGGTCGACATTAAAAAAGAAAAATATGAGAAATTAAAAGAAGAGTATGACAGGATAAAACCTGATTCAGATATTGATGAAACTACCTACCAGGATGAACTGGTCACCTCTTTAAACTTTGCCTATGCCAAAAAGGATGAAATAAGCAATACCATCCAGATTAAACGTGAAAGAAGACTTTCGGCTAACAGTGATTTACAGAGAAAGTATTCGCAGTTAAAACAGGTAAGAAACCAGCTTTTGGAGGTAAGCAGACATGCCAATGATCTGAATATTGAAAAAGCCAAACTTCTGGTAAGTCGTGACAATCATTTTGAAAGACTGGCTCGTGACTATCAGATGACCTATGAATATGCCTCAGCTCAGCATTATGAAGTGGATATTGATACCGCAAAAGAGGAAGTTATGATCCTGAGAAGAGAGATAAGTGAGCTTGGCAACATCAACTTGGATGCCCCTAAGGATTTTGAGGAAGTTAATGAAAGATATACCTTTATGATTGAGCAGCTTAATGATCTGACTCAGGCTAAAAACAAACTGCTGGAAGCCATAAATGAGATGGACGAAGTCATGACTGTCCAGTTCAAGGATATGTTTGATCGAATCAATGGTTCATTGAATGAAGTATTTACTGTCTTATTTGGCGGGGGCAGAGCAAAACTGATTCTGGAAGAACCAGAAGATATTCTGAACACCGGAATCGATATTGATGTTCAGCCACCGGGGAAAAGTGTTCAGAATATCCGGCTCTTTTCCGGAGGAGAGAAGTCACTGATTGCCATCTGTGTACTTTTCGCTATTCTGAAGGCCAGACCGGTACCGCTTTGTATCTTCGATGAGGTAGAAGCCAGTCTGGACCAGGGGAATGTCGACAGATTTGCCAGATACATCCATAAGTTTACCAATCAGACCCAGTTTATTGTCATTACTCACAGGCCTGGTACCATGACCGAGTGTGACGTTCTATATGGCATTACAATGCAGAAACAGGGTGTTTCAAATGTCATTAAAGTTAAGTTAAAAGAAGCATTAAGCTATGCAGAAGAGGAAAAGGATGAGCTTGTTCAATAAAAATAAAGATAAAAAATCAGGAATTTCAAAATATTTAGACGGTTACAAGTCTAAAAAGTCTTTAGCTGTCAAAATTACTGAATTGCTTGGTGGCTATACCGATTATCATGATGATATTTATGAGGAACTGCTGATTCTTTTAATCGAGGCAGATGTTGGAGTTGAGGCATCAGAAAAAATGATCGACCAGCTAAAGGTTAGGGTAAATGAAAGATTTATCCGCAAAGCAACCGATGTCATTGATCAGCTGATTGAAATTATGATTGATAATTATAAAGATAAGAACATTATGGAAATCAATCGGCATAAAAATAAGTTTATAATGATGGTAGGAGTTAACGGTTCCGGTAAAACAACCTCCATCAGCAAAATAAGCA
>JARKSP010000119.1 GCA_029974225.1 Erysipelotrichaceae bacterium | reverse complement strand
GAGGCGGTCTATGCCTCTTTTTCAATGGGTTTATCGTACAGACAGGCAAACAAAAACCCCATGGTCGGATAATGCCGAACTAATGGGGTTTATTTTTTAATTAGATTTTAAATCCACAGTTTATCCTGATTTGTTGCCTGTAAATATTCATCGATGGTATTTACAATTCTATCAATGATAAGATCTTCAGGATTGTTCTTAATTAATCCGTCTCTAACCTTGGTATATTGAATTGGCAGAAACTGACTTAAAAGATTCAGTGGTACGCCGTCCTTAAAATTATTTAACAGGATTTCAGTAGCCTCAGTTACACTTTCAGTAGGCATATAATATCTTGATCTGTCGGAGAATGAGTATTTGCGTTTGATGGCAATCTCTCTAGGGCTGCCTGTATAGTGTTTCTGCCAGTTTTTCGGATTCTTCAGCATTTCATCATCTAAAACTTTAATAAAATTACTTTGCTTTACATCAGTATCCTGATACTGTTCTTTTTCCGAGAAGGCTAAAGCATATAAGGCTTCTCTAGCGGCAAAGGTTAATCCAGGTCCGACTTTTAATACTCCAACTCCGTCTTCAATCAGTTCTCTTAGATGCTGCTTGGTCTGATAGTCGGTTGAGTGACCTTCAAAAACTACATCATCATAATCTTTGATAGCATTCATTAAATCCCTAGCTTTGTTTCTGTCATATTCGGTACAGCCGGCATCTTTTTCTTCAACTCCCGGCTGGACAACGATAGCGACAACATTTTCCCAGGCAGCATGAAGATTCTTATCTTCGAAGGCCTTTTTAAAGGCATCATAAGTAGCCTTAAAGTCTTCAACTCTGGTAACCTGCATTTCCGTTGTTCCACTTTCGGCGGTAGCTCCTCCCGGAATAGGTACTTCACTACCTACGATATATACTGGAGCAGTAGCATCAGGGTTGCTTTTTAATAATTCCTGGTAGGCTTTTTCTGCCACCTCAGCCAGTAGCGCCCCTCTTTTAGCGATAACTTCGGTTGAAAGAGCTTCATTGACATCATCGTCATTAAGTCTCATAGAAGTGTCGATATGAATTTTGGTGTAACCAGCCAGTACATAAAGTTCAATAAGTCTGCTGGCTTCTTTCATTGCTTCTTCTTCATTTAATGAAGCCCAGGTTAATGGTCCCAGATGATCTCCGCCAAGGATAATGTTTTCTACTGGGAAGTTTTCCTCTTTGGCAATATCAAAGACAAACTTTTTAAAATCTTCTGGCTTCATGCCGGTATAACCGCCATACTGGTTAACCTGGTTACTGGTAGCTTCAATCAGTACAGGCGTCTTTGTCTGCGCCCCTCTTCTTAGTGCAGCTTTAATTACAAAAGGGTTAGCACTGCATACTGAGTAAATCCCTACCGGATCGTTGCTTTTTTGATGTTTTACTATTCTTTTTAATGGATGTGTTTTCATACTATACCTCCCCATGTTTATCTTACCACAAAAGACTTTAATAAATTGGTTTATAATTTATACTTTTTAAAACACAACTCCAAAATTCAGACTATTTTGTCAAAATATAAATGCTCTAATAATTCTGCCTGAAAAGATTATCAAAAAAAGGATTTTTCTGCTTGGGTGATGATTATTTATTAGGAGGTAATTATCGATGCTTAAATTTCTAAAAGCTATTGCCATTCCTTTGCTGGCTTATCTGTCACTGAAGATACTTATTTCCAGTAAAGGTATGATCAAGTTTTTCGGGTTTTCAATAGGATGGAGGAATTAAAATGGTAAAGAATATTTTTACAATTCTAACTTTAATCGCTTTTGCCATAGCGGTATTCAAACTGGCTTTTGCCAACAGCGGAAGCTTCAGTTTCAACAAAGTCAGAATCTCATTCAGATAAGGGAGGTGTTACCTCCTTTATGAGTGTCAAAAACTGGGATAAATCGATTCAGCCACGTGAGAAAGCCATCAGTAGCGGTATCGAAGCTCTTTCCGATAGCGAACTGCTGGCTCTGATAATAAAAAGCGGAACCAAAGGTCGCTCTTCGGTGCAGCTGGCCAGTGAAATCTTAAACCAGACTGGCGGCATCAATGGTCTGATGAAATTATCACTTCAGCAGCTGATGCAGTTTAACGGTATCGGACTGGCCAAAGCGACAGAAATAAAGGCTTCTCTGGAACTGGTCAGAAGAATGAACTATCTGGAAGTCTTAAACCGGGATATGGTTAAAGAACCCAAGGTCCTGATTGAGTGGCTGAAAAAACATATCGGCAGTAAAACACAGGAATATCTGGTGGTGGTATTTTTAAACCTGAAGAATCAGATTATCGGCTATAGTGATATCTATAAGGGCAGCAGCAACAGCATTGCCATAAACCCGGCTGAAGTATTTTCCGAAGCCATAAAGAAAGGTGCTCAGAAGGTTATTATCGCTCACAATCATCCTTCGCAGTTTATTGAACCTTCATTTGCTGATGATGAAACCACTTATCAGCTGAAGCAGGCTGGAATACTGATGAATGTGCCATTGCTTGACCATATTATTGTCAGTTTTGACGGTTACTACAGTTATGCTGAAAAAGGGAAAATAATCTAGTCTGAAAAAATGAGTGCGAACTCATTTTTGTTTTTAATAATCTTTTTTGAAATATATAATAAATTCAGTTCTGTGGTATAATGAATTCTGGAGGTAATGTTATGAAAAGAAAACTATTAGTTGTCTTGATTATGGCATTTTTAACAGTTAACCTTTCAGCTTGTGTAAATGAAAAAGCAACCATCACAACCACTGTCTATGCAGTTAAATATCTGGTTGAACAGATTGCTGGTGATAAAGTAAATGTTGAGTATATCAGTACTGAAGAATACATTCAGAATGCTAAGCTGGTAAAAAACTATGAAGAGATTTTATCAAGAACAACTTTATTTTTATATATCAATGAATTAGAACCTTATCTTGATGTCTATCATGATCTTCTGTACAGTTACGATTTTGAGGTGATTGATTTAGCTAACCTGTCTGCAATCTACGATTTTAAAAGATACACCAGAGTTTTGAATGATAACGTTTTTGTCTATAGGGAAACGGATTACTATGAAGATGAAAGTTTTCAATATGTTGACCTGTATACCAAAGATCCATTCATCTGGCTGGATCCTATTGCGATGAGCTCCATGGCTTCAACCATCAAGCAGTGGCTGATAGCCTATTATCCTGAGGATACCCTGGTTTTTGAAAATAATTTTAAAAATCTGCAGAATATTTTAATCAGAATGGATGCCGAATATCAGTCCTTAAAAGAGATAGAAGATGTGAAAATTGTTACTGTCACGCCATGTTTCGGCAACTGGCAGAAACTGTATGGTGTCACAGTCTATCCGCTGGTCATATCTAAATACGGTGTCTTGCCAACAGAGGAGCAACTGGATTTTATTATCCATGAAATCAAGGAGTGTGGTGTAAAATACATTGTTTACGACGATACCTTGCCTGAAATGTATCAGGAATTATACGAAAGTATCAGAGAAGAGTTAAAACTGGAGGTAATAGAACTTTCTTCTTTATCCATTTTATCCAGTGATGATATTGAAAAGAATAAAGACTATATTACGATAATGTATGAAAATCTTACAGCTTTAGAAAATGCTTTTAAATAGAAGTTATCAGACTTCTATTTTCACATGGAGGTGGTTACGATGAAAAAGCTTCTTTTAATCGATGGCAATTCAATGCTGTTCAGAGCATATTATGCCACGGTTTACGGACAGAGCATGTCAACAAGTTCCGGTGTCCCAACTAATGCGATTTATGGTTTTGCCCTGATGCTGCAGAAAGCTTTGAAAGATATTGAACCAGATTATGTCCTGGTGGCTTTTGATAGTGATAAGGCTACTTATCGTCATCAGATATATCCGCAGTATAAAGGAACCAGAAGCGCCACTCCTGAAGATTTAATTACCCAGTTTCCGATAATCAGAGAATATCTGGATGCTTTACATATTGCCCATTATGAGAAAAGTGGCCTGGAAGCTGATGATATCATCGGTTCTATTGCCAAACAGAACAAGGATTATAAAGTTGCAATTCTGACTTCGGATAAAGATCTGCTGCAGATTGTTGATGAAAACACCGATGTTTTCCTGATGCAGAAGGGCATTACGGAGATGGCGAAAATGGATGAAAACGAAGTGTTTAACAAGTATGGTCTTTTACCTGCCCAAATAGTGGATCTAAAAGGTCTGGCTGGTGACAGTTCGGATAACATTCCGGGAGTCAGCAAGGTTGGAGAAGTGACAGCAACCAGACTTCTGAAAGAATATCAGACTGTTGAAGGTGTTTATGAAAATATCAGTCAGATAAAGGGAAAACTGCAGGAAAATCTGATTAATGATAAGGAAAAGGCTTTTCTGTCTAAAAAACTGGTGTCAATCATTGTTGATGCTGATTTAAGGGATATAGATTTAAGTAAAAGCCGCTATCAGAAAGAAACCAAGGATGCCTATGATTTCTATCTGAAATATCAGATGAAATCACTGGCTTCTAAAGTGGATCTTTCTGATGTTAGCAACAGCAGTGCCGCCAGTAGCTTCAAAGAAAAAAAGTTCAGCCTGGTTAAAGCTGTGGAAGCTGATAAACTGAACGGTAAAACTTTACTCTGTATTGATGATGATAATCAGCTGGTCAGTATCATTAATGACAGAATAGCCTACAATATTCTGTTTAAGGATTTTATTACCTGCCAGGACTGCCTTGATTATCTGGCTGCTGACAGGCAGAAAGTCTTCTATGATCTGAAGAAATGGTATCATTTAGCTTACAATAATAATTTTAAAATAGCTGGAAAGAACATAGATCTGATGGTCGTTGCCTTCTTATGTGACAGTAAGATTAAAACAGTTGATAATCTTTTAGCCAAGTATAATCTGATCTTAAAAGAAGAAGAAAAGAGCAGTCAGCTGGATTTGTTTTCTTCAAGCAGTAATGCAACCGAGCTTTGCGCTATCAGCAGCAGACTGCTGTATCTGACTGACATCCTGCTGAAGGATTTAAAGCAGAAAGAAATGGAAAGTCTGTATTTTGATGTGGAAAGACCACTTATCAGAATACTGGCCGAGATGGAAATGAACGGTATCAGAGTGGATGAAACCGTTTTGGATAGCATTGCTGAAGATACCGCTGAAAAAGTAAATCACTATGAACAGCGAATCCATCAGCTGGCCAAAAGAAAGTTTAATGTCAACTCGCCAAAACAGCTGGCGGAGGTTATTTATGATGATTTGAAACTTGCCAGATCGACCAAAAGAAGCACTGATGCCAAGGTTTTAGGCAAACTGATTGATGCTCATCCAATCATTGAAGAGGTGCTGCAGTATCGCAAATATGCCAAGTTCTATTCTACCTATGCTTTCGGCTTGAAAAAATATATTGAAGAAGACGGCAGGATTCACACCAAGTTCAATCAGTGTGTGGCGGAAACCGGTCGTCTTTCCAGCAGTGACCCTAACCTGCAGAACATTTCTATCAGAAGCGAAGAGACTTCCTCTATCCGCAGTGCCTTTATTCCTGAAGAGGGCTGTGTTCTGGTGGCGGCTGACTATTCTCAGGTTGAGCTGCGACTTTTAGCTCATCTGTCAAAGGAAGAAAGACTGATTGAGGCTTTTAAAAAGGGACTGGATGCCCATACCAGAACCGCTATGGATGTCTTTTCGGTTCCGGAACATGAGGTAACACCTCTAATGCGAAGACAGGCCAAGGCTATCAACTTTGGCATTGACTATGGCATGAGTGCTTTTGGCCTGGCGGAAAATCTGAATATTCCGGTTGGAGTGGCGAGAGATTTTATCGAAGCCTATTTTGAGAAATATCCCAATGTCAAAGCCTATATGGATGATACGATTGCCAAATGTGAGCAGAGCGGCTATGTGACAACGCTGTTAAACCGAAGAAGAGAGATTCCGGAAATCAGAAATAAAAATCGCAATATCAAAGAATTCGGCAAAAGAGCAGCAATGAATGCTCCGGTGCAGGGAAGTGCGGCTGATCTGGTTAAGGTGGCCATGGTCAATGTTGATAGTGAACTAAAGAAAAGAAATCTTAAATCTAAACTGATTCTTCAGATTCATGATGAACTGATATTAAATGTACCAGCCGATGAAAAACCACAGGTTATGCAGCTGGTGAAAGAGCAGATGGAACAGGCGATGCAGCTATCAGTTCCGCTTAAAGTTGAAGTCAGCTTTGGCAGCAACTGGCTGGAGGTAGTCTAATGCCGGAATTACCAGAAGTTGAAACGGTTGTCAGAACCCTGGAAAGACAGATCGGCAGCAAAAAGATAAAAGAAGTAAAAGTCTGCTGGGATAACATCATTGCCAATGTCAGGCCGGAAGTTTTCGCTTCCGCTCTGATAAATCAGAGACTGGAAAAATATGACCGCCGGGGAAAGTTTCTGATCTTCACTCTAACGGATTATATCCTGGTTTCTCATTTGCGAATGGAAGGCAAGTTTTTTATTCACCCTTTAAATACTGCTAAAGACAAACACACGCACGTAATCTTCAGAATGGAAGATTTAGAGCTGCATTATAATGATGTCAGAAAATTCGGCAGATTCTATTTATATCGCAAACAGGATAGTCTGACCTGCCTGGATAATCTGGGCTATGAGCCCTTTGATGAAACTTTAGCTGGCCCAGTTTTAAGAAAACTGACACTCAAGGATAAGATGGTCATCAAAACAAAACTGTTAGATCAGTCTCTGATTGCCGGCATCGGCAATATCTATGCCAATGAAATCTGCTTCCGATGTGGCTTAGATCCTTTAAGAAAGAGCTGCTATATCAGTGTCAGCAAATGGGATGAAGTAATAGAAGCGACCAGAGAGGTCTTGAGGCAGGCTATTGAGCAGGGTGGCACCACCATCAGAAGCTATACCTCCTCTTTAGGAGTTACCGGACTTTTCCAGCAGAGTCTGATGGTTCATGCCCGAGAAAAGGAAAGTTGTTACTGCTGCGGCAGTGAAATAATTAAAATCAGGGTCAATGGCCGGGGAACCTATTATTGTCCAGTCTGTCAGCGGCGTAAACCGCTGGTGGTAGCCGTAACCGGCTGTATAGGTTCGGGAAAAAGTGAGGTCAGCAGCTATCTTAAAGAAAGAGGCTATCTGACTATCAGCAGTGATGAAATCAATGCCGATTTGCTGAAGCAGCCGCAGACCATAGCTGACTTAGCCGCTATCCTGGGCTGTCAGAAAGAAGATATCGATAAAAAATATCTGTCAGAGGTAATCTTTTCTCAATCGGCAGCCAAAGAAAAAGTGGAAAGCTATCTGCATCAGAGAATATATCAGGAAATTGCCAGCTGGATTAAGGAAAATGAAGCAGAAAAGCTCCTGTTTGTTGAGGTGCCGCTGCTTTATGAAGTCGGATGGGACAGATACTTTGACTATAACGTTAATGTTGATTCCCGACCGGAGCTGATTTATCAGCGTTTACTTGAAAACCGAAAGATGAAGAAAGAGGAAGTAGACAGACGTTTGAGAAATCAGCTGTCATTAGCTGAAAAAGCGAAAAGAGCTGACTATAATCTTGACAACAGGTCCACTTTGGAAAAATTGCATGACAGTA
This sequence comes from Erysipelotrichaceae bacterium, assembly GCA_029974225.1. Classification (GTDB taxonomy): domain Bacteria; phylum Bacillota_I; class Bacilli_A; order Erysipelotrichales; family Erysipelotrichaceae; genus UBA1783. The sequence continues at coordinate 1,089 of JARKSP010000119.1, read as the reverse complement.
TTGAAACACTGATCAGAAGACTTGAATATTAACTATTTGACCGCAGTCAAATAGTTTTCTTTTTTCCCTCAAAATTTGCCAGACTATGTTACAATATGTATGCTGAAGAAATTTCGGCTTTTCGGAGGGTACTATGTTAGGGAAGGATCAATTCATTGTCAATACCACAGGATCATTTATCACCAATCACCAGCAGATTCTGGCCGCTTTGTATATGCCTTTAATCGGTATTGAAGCGGTGGGAATCTACAATCTGCTGTATGCTGAAAGAAAAGGTTCGCTTAATGCTGATATTGAAAGGCTATGCATCCTTTCAGGTCTGGATATTGAAAGTCTGAAAAAGCATCTGATCCTGCTGGAGCAGTTTTCCCTGGTTGAAAGATATTATAAAGACGGTATCTATGTCTTTGTGGTTATTTCTCCGGTTAATGCCAATGATTTCTTTGAAAATGATGTGTACGCTCGCTTATATCTGAATAAGGTTGGAAAAAAACAGTTTGAAATAACCAAAGCCAAATATCTCTATGACGAAATCAATTTCGACAGTTTTAAAAACCTGACCAACAAGAAACTGGATCTGTCAGTGCTGAAAAACTGGAGTGAAGCGGAAGAAATGCTTTATCAGAGCTTAAAACAGCCGATTTATAAAGAAGATGCTATCGAGATAAAATTTGATTATGACCGTTTTATCAGAAGTCTGGGGGATTCGGTTCTGCTTTTTCCCTATTCTTTAAGAACTAAGGAAAACATGCAGACTATCGGACAGCTGGCCACTCTGTTTTCCATCACTCCGGAAAAAATGAAGACTCTGGTTGCCAAAAGCATTGATATTGAAGCAAACACCTTTGATGGAGAAAAGCTTAAAAAACTGTGTCTGAATGAAAAGTCTGTCGATGTGGTTGAAGGAAGCAATGAATACGACCTGTCGCCGGTTTCCTTTCTCTATCTGAAACAGGGTGTGCCGGTATCTAATGCTGATAAAAGGCTTCTGGAATATCTGCAGATTCAGTTGCAGATGAAACCGGAAGTAATAAATGTTCTGATTGAGCATTGTCTGGAAAACACCAACCAGAAGCTGAGCAGGGATTA
>JARKSP010000057.1 GCA_029974225.1 Erysipelotrichaceae bacterium | reverse complement strand
TGCACCTGCAATACCAGTCTTGGTAGTAGTAGCCGTAGTTACCTGTGCGCCATATGAAAAACAAGCGACAAGAGGAATATTCTTCCTTGAGTCGCCCTGAAGATGCCACCTGAAGTCAGCATCAGTATCACAATAGAACGGTGTGAACTGCCTTAATATCATGCCAAAGTTTAATCCTTTGTTTGCACGATAAAGCATTGTAACCAGATTAGATGTTTCAGTAGGTTTCTCCTGATATAACGCACCTAAATGGTTCGTAGTAACAAGACCACTAAAATCTTTCGGTTCATATTCCTGTAAAGGAGAAATAAGTTTCATCTCTTAAAATTTACATTAAGTTAATATCTGGAAAGATTATTTTTTCGGGAGCCTTTCCTTGTGTTTCTTTCTTACCTATAGTCAGGCCCTTCCCGCCTGGGCCTCCAACCTCATCCTTAAGCTTTGAGGCAAGCTTTTCTGCAGCTTTAGAAGTGATCTTCTTATTTAATTTACTTAAGTCAAAATCCTTTTTGAACATACCTTGTTCAATAAAGTAATTAAGTCTTAAATCAAATAAGATACGATCTTCTGAACGTACTTTATTGATAAGATTGATTGGAACTTTTTGGCCGTTAATAGTACGCATTTCTACTGGCTTAGTCATGAGATCAAAAAGCTTAGTCTTTTCTGCAGCACTAACTTTTATTCCTGGCAAGATTTCGTCAATAGAATTAACAGTTGCCTGTATCTGCGTCTGTAATTCCTTTTCTTTCTTTTCAGCTTCACGTTCAGCATCCTCCTGCTGTCGTATTAATTCCTGTCTTTGCTTGGCTATAAAAGCATTAATATCATCTCTTGCTTCTTTAGCTTCTTCAAAGAGTTGTTCTTCATCCTTGGCTGCTTTAATGAATACCTGAATTTTTTTCTCAGGTATACCTTTAAGCTTAAGACTCTGAACTATTATTTGTTCCTGCAGGTCATCCGAATCAGCAAGCACCTCATCAGTAACTTTACCGTAAGCATCCTCTACGGTAAACTGATGTTCAGCCTGTTCTTCTGGAACGCCCTTCTCTATTAATTCTAGAAAGTTTTTTTGCCTATCAGATAACGAGTTCTTATACTCATTCTTGCCTTCCTCTATGTAAGCTTTCTGTGCATCAAGATACGTCTTAAGTGCCTCAGAATATTTCTTACCTTTGAGTTCATCAAGGTTCAGGGTGGGGAGAATGCCTTCCTCATAAAGTGTAGCAGCATGGAGAAATAGTGGTGAATCCTCTGTAATTATTGCATCCTCCTCATCCTCTGAACTTTTTGCTTCAGCACCTTTGGCCGGATCACCACCTGTATTTTCTTCCTTATCTACTACTTTACTGCCAGCATTTAGTGCTGCAATTTCTTCTGCCGTTTCCGGCACTTCTATTTTCTGAGAGAAATCTATACCACCTATTACACTTGATGGCTTAGTCTCTTTTCCTGCTTCTTCGATTGTTTTTGCTGGCTCACCACTTCCAGGAACAACCATGCCAAGCCCTGCTTCAATATCTTCTATATTGATATTTCCGAACGAGCCTGCATTTGAATTTAAATCATTTTTTCCCATACTGCATTTATTTAACAATTTTACACTTTATTTAAATATATCTCCATGCCATTTAACTATACATTAATATGATATTATATTCATTTTATTAAGCTGCCGTTGTCTTCTTTGATTTCTTAACCTGTAATTCTTGCATAAACTGAGATCTTTCTTCTGCTAGTTCTCTATTGAATTTCTCATTCTCTGCCTTTAACTTCTCCATTTCAATCTTAAGTTTATCTTTTGCAGCTTGTATATCTGCCTCAAGTTTACGTGACTCAAGATCATTCTTATCAGATGCTTCTTGCCTCTTGGCATCAAG
>JARKSP010000114.1 GCA_029974225.1 Erysipelotrichaceae bacterium | reverse complement strand
TTAATCTTACTGTTTATATCGATTTTCTTACTCATGTTTAGCCTCCTTTACACGCTTCTGATTTTCAGTAATAATCTGCTGATAGAAAACTTCATCAATCCGGTAGAACTTTCGATAAATCAGATAGGAAACCACAACCAGTATCAGCGGTAGAATAAGCATTGATGATTTTAAAAGATCCAGGCCCTGCTTCGTTACCTGAGAAACATCAGTTGATTCATTAATACCAGCCATTATTACGGTTGCTCCAACTATACCGCTGGCTAAGGCGTTACCAAACTTATTAATAAACGGTTGTAACGACAGGGTTACCGAGTCATTACGCTTATGAAACTTCCACTCCCCATATTCCACGGAGTCGGAGATAAACATCAGCATCAGCAGCTGAATTGCACCCTGACCGACAAACAGTAAAATGCCGGCTACGCCTATTCCCAGCATTGTGGTTGTCGGAGCGAAAAAGAAGATGATATATCCCAAAACCATTAAGCCGATACTGGCGGTGAAGATAGTATTTCTTTTGAAATATTTAGAAATCAAAGGAAATACGGCTAAAGCAGTAATCTGAGAAACTGCCAGAATCGCGGCAAATACTGAATACATATTCAGATCTTTATAGATATATTTAAAGTAGTATTGACCAAAGGAAGTCGTCGTCATATAACCGGTCATAAAGATGGTCATCGAAATAGAAATCCATAACAGCTGATCGTTTTTGACAATTATTTTAAACAGTTCTTTAACGGTAGTCTGCTCTTCAACAATCTGATTTTCCAGATCCTCTTTGACACCGAAAACGGTGAACATCTGGAAAAAAAGCATCAGCGCAACTAAGATAATCGACAGATAGAAATAGGCCTGCTGCATTGAACCGGTTTTTTCGGCCAGAAACTGAGTAAAGCCGGTAATGCCGACAACCAGGGTAAACATTCCCATATTGGCGCAGATTCGAGCTATCGCTCCGATTTTTTCACGTTCTTTCTGATTTTTAGAAAGAGATGGCAGCATTGACCAGTAGGCAATATCATTGGCGGTGTAGGAAATTTCCCACAACAGGTAGTTGACGGTGAATATCACTACAAATCCCAGACCCTCTACCTTAAAATCATAAAAGAAGATAATGGTAAAAATAGAAGAAAGAATTGCTCCTATTAAGATCCAGGGTTTAAATTTACCCCATCTGCTCTTGGTGTTATCGACCAGCATTCCCATAAAAGGGTCATTAAAGGCATCAAAGGCTCTGACAAAAACCATAATCATGGTAATATAAGCCATTATTCGGTCCGATAAATCCAGGACATCGGTAAGATAAAACATCAAAAACATCGATACCAGAGTATAGAGCATATCTCTTCCGATGGTACCCATACCAAACATCCAACGATTTCTATGACTGACTTTTTCGTTCATACAATTAATCCTCTCTTTAACATTTTTTAATAATTGAGCTTCTTTTTAATAAATTATCTCTTAAGTATATAGAAAGGGACGGTTTTTCATAAACCATCCCTCTTTTTTCTTTAATGAAAGAACATGGTTCATCAAGGATCCGATTTGTTTTTCGGTTTCTGAAGTGCTATAGCTTCACTACTTTATACTCTTTTAACCTAATATTATTTAAGCAGATTTTTATAGGTTATACAACTTCCAGAATACCGTAATCGCCTTGATCTCTGCGATATATGATTGAAATAAGACCAGTGTCCTTATCTCTGAAGACATAGAAGTTATGATTGACCAGTTCCATCTGAATAATTGCTTCATCGGTATCCAACTCATCAACAACTACTCTTTTAACTCTGGCAATTACATCTTCTTTATCATCACTTTCAGCTTCATCAATAAATGCTTTCGCTAGTTTTTCTTTATGTCTTCTAGACAAACGTGTTTTCTGTCTTCTTATTTGATCTTCTAATTTGTCAATTGATTTGTCAATGGCATTTTTGACATCTGTGTCAACAACTTCACTTCTCAGATAACCAATTTTTGAAGGAATAGTTATCTCCAACTTAATATTATTACCATGTTTCTTGACAACCGCATTGGCTATTGTCTCTGGATCAATCAAAAGATATTTGTCCAAAAACGACAACTTATCACTTATCCTTTTCTCTTCTTCTGCAGACAAATTTACATCTTTAGAATAAACATTTACTTTCATACTAAATTCCTCCTATATTCTATCGATCATTATGATCGCTTAGTATCTTGTTTAACCACTTATATATTTTATAAAGTGAATAGCTGTCCAAGCCACAATACTGCAGCAGCTGTTCTCTATATAACTGTTTTTGCTGCTCATCAGGGCACTGACACATTTCACGATATATCTCTACTGCCTGCATTCCATCTGATACCCTAAGATTATCGTAGGAATGCTTATCATCAATCATATTTTCAATTGTCTTTAAGGTGAAAGCTCCCTGCATTCTGACATCATATACCCATCCTGAGATAAACGGGATTGCCATATCTATCATTCTTTCATTAATCTGCAGCAGTTTTTCACTATATTGCGGTAAATAACCGGCCAGTTCCCTTATTCTGATTTTTTCCGCTCCGGTAGCATTGTAGGCAATCACACTGCCCTTTTCCGGAAGGTTCTCCAGCAAGGACAGAACCAGTTCTTTTCGACTGTCACCTTCTTCTATAAACTCATAGTGAGTAAGCTTTTCACCATCAAATACGTGTAATGAATACTGAAATACCAGCACATCCATTACTTTCATACCCTGATATGGCGGAATTGGATAAAGATCCCATTCGAAATCTATAAACGAGATGGGAAACTCAAGCTGCTCCAGCCAATGCTTCAAAGCCTGCCTGTCAACGTACAATCCGCCATTCTGATCGGCGTTTATTTGTGCCAGCTGAACTTTGCTGCCTTCTACTCTTTGAAAATCCGCATCTTTTAAATACCTGATACCATCATCATACATCTCATATTTGTACTGTGACGAAACCAGAGTCAGGATGCTGTTATCCTCTATTACCTTTTCCATAGGGAAACAGTCATAATAGAATTGACATCTGTTTCTGCCGGTACATTTGCTGGTTCTGACCGGTAATTCAAATTCACTTTTATCAATCTGATAAAGAATATAATCTAAATCCAGTGAAATATTTTCGACACTGTCTTTAATATTATCCATAATTCTGCCGTCTTTGATAAAATGATCAGTTAAAATCCACAGATTCTCGTCATCCAGCTTTTCATCATAGACATAATCTTTATTTAAAAACAGAATATAGTAGTTGTCTACCGTTAACCCGTTTCCTTCTAGAACATATCTCATAAAAGCCATATTGACTGCTTCGGATTCAAGAGCCTGAGAGGAAAGAAGGATGGAATATACATCACAATGGTCATCATCAATATATAATAAAGGAACTCTTATCCTTAAACCGTTATAAGAAAATCGTGCCTTGAAAATCCAATTATAATTATCTGCAACTAAAAATGTATCACTACTTTCTTGGTTGGTTAAACCAACGTAATATTTTTCAATATTCAGTTTATTAGCAATGCTAGCATTTATATCGGTACTTATATTCAAATATAAGTGAAATTTCGTTTTAGTTTCTAATGATAACTGGTACAGTCTGGGGCATCGCAGGAATCTCTTTATATCTGACACATGCATACAATCTTACCTCATATATATTATATCACAATAATCATACTGTGATTATTTTTTATCCTCAAAAAGCAATGTGACCCCACATTGCGCAATGCTATTTAACAGCTTCTTTCAATTTGGCTGAAGCTCTAAAAGTTACTGTGTTTTTAGCCGGTACTTCGACCTTTTCTAACGTTGCCGGATTGATGGCAATTCTAGCATCTCGATGTTTTATTTCAAATTTTCCTAAGTCCTTAATTGAAACAGAATTACCGGCAACTAATTCCTTGATAATTGAATCAAAGATAAAATCTACCTGTTGATTAGCATCTTTTTTAGTTATATCAAATTCCGCAGCATATTTCTCAACTAAATCCTTCTTTAAAATTTTCTGATACACGCAAATACCTATCCTCTAATTTTTCTTTCTAGCTATGATTCTGATTGGGTTACCAGTAAAATCAAAAGCGTCTCTAATTCTATTTTCTAAATATCTCTGATATGAAAAGTGTAATAACTCTTCATCATTGACAAACAGCACAAAGGTTGGCGGAGCAACTGAAACCTGATTACAGTAATTGATTTTCAGCCTTTTACCCTTATGAACAGGTGGCGGAGTTATAATCTGAGCATCAGTAATCACTTCATTCAGTAACGCTGTCTGAACTCTGTATTGAGAATACTCATACACCTCGTCAATCAGGGGAAAAAGATTGTGAATCCTTGATTTGTTTAAGGCACTGACAAAAACAATCGGGGCATAATCCAGATAAGCAAACTGATTTCTGATTTCTTTAGTAACGGTGTCCATAGTGGTATGGTCCTTTTCCACAACATCCCATTTGTTGTAGACAATAATTATCCCTTTACCAGCTTCAACTGCATATCCGGCTACATGTTTATCCTGTTCTGTAATCCCGGTAGAGCCATCCAAAACAAATAGTACAACATCACATTTATCAATAGCTCTCATCGCTCTTAAAACCGAATACTTCTCAATGTTTTCATATATGCGGCCTCTTTTTCTGATGCCGGCAGTATCTACTACTACATATGATTTGCCATCTCTGACAAAAGGAGTGTCAATTGCATCTCTGGTAGTTCCCTCAATGCTGGAAACTATTACTCTCTGCTGATTAAGAATAGCGTTTACCAGTGAGCTTTTACCGACATTTGGTCTGCCGATAACCGCAAAGGAAATCTGACCTTCTTTTATTTTCGTTTCCTTACCTTCAAATGATTCCAGAATAGCATCCATCAGATCACCCATACCGATGGACTGAACCCCGCTGACAGCAATAGGATCACCTAAGCCCAAAGTATAGAATTCATATACTGAACTCATAAAAGAAATATCATCAACTTTATTAACAGCTAAAATTACTTTTTTATTAGTCTTCTGTAACATTCTGGCAATAAAAATATCGTCATTTGTTACACCGTCTCGGGCATTAGTCAGCATGACAATCGTATCTGCTTCTTCAACCGCTATTTCTACCTGAGCTTTAATTTCGATTTGAAAAGGTTGATCCTCCATTTGTAATCCGCCTGTATCAATTAGATTAAAACTTTTGGTCAACCATTCACATTTACCATAAATTCTATCTCTGGTAACCCCAGGAGTATCATCAACGATAGAAACTCTATCTCCTATCATTCGATTGAACACGGTTGATTTACCTACATTGGGACGGCCAACAATTGCAACTGTACCAACTAGCATAATATCACTCCTTAAATTTTTCCCGAAATAATTCTCATTACCTCATCAACTACCTCAGTTACCGTCATGTCGGACGAGTCTATTAAAACTGCATCTTCGGCTTGTCTTAATGGCGAATATTTACGATGCATGTCCTGATAGTCTCTATCTACAATTTCATTTTTAAGGGTTATAAGATTGGATTCAATTCCTCTTTTCTGATTTTCAAGATATCTTCTCATCGCTCTTGCTGATGCTGAAGCTGTTAAATATATTTTTACTTCCGCATCAGGTAAAACGACAGTTCCGATATCTCTTCCATCCATTACATAACCTTTACCGGCAGCCATTTCCTGCTGCATTTCAACCAGTCTTTCTCTGACTATCCTTTTAGTTGAAATATTTGAAGAGGCCATAGAGATTTCATTGGTTCTGATAGCATCTGTAACATCTTCACCATTCAACAGCACTTTACCTTCTTCAGTTAATTCTATATTCAATGTATCAAGCATATCCATTAACTCATCATCGTCATTGATGTTGGTATTGGTTCTTTCAGCATGTAATGCCGCACAGCGATACATAGCACCAGTATCTAAATGAATGTAGTTCAGTCTTTTACATATTTCTCTGGCTAAAGTGCTCTTACCGGAAGCACTTGGTCCATCGATAGCAATGTTAATACGCATTAAATCAATCCTCTTTCTTGGGCAAACCAGAATCCGATAACAAACAGGATAACGAATAATGTCATAATCAGCAATGTCAAAACAAAGTTTAGAATCTTATTGGTCTTAGACATGCTTGTATTAACTGAGTCCAGTTCATTTTCATATTCTTTAACTTGAAGCTTAATCTGTTTGGTCTGTTCCAGCATCTGCTGTCTTAATGCTCTTTCAGATTCAAGTTTCTGGGTTAACTCTTCAACATTGACAGGATTATCATAATAAACCGGTGTCTGAACAGTATACGTAGGCTGATAAACTGCTTCCTGCAATACTTCTTCCGATTTTTCCTCATATCTAGGCATCATGCTTTCTTCTTCGACAAAATCCAGTTCATCTAAATTCCAGCCAGATAATACCCTGCTGATGTCTTCTATTGTCTTATCTTCTTCAACATTGAAGAAATCCTGCTTTGGCTGCAGTCTTTCAATTCTTTCAGCATCATTTTTGACATCGACTAGAATATCATCAATAAATTTGAATACATTAGTTTCAGTATATGAGGAAGGCTGACTTTCTACTATGTCGTCAATGAAGTTTTCATCATCAAAGATATCAATCTCTTCATCATCAGCATAATGTTCTATACTTACCGGTTCAAACTCTTTAATTTGCTCTGGCAGAACCTCAGGCTCATTCAAATAGCTGTCCATTACCTTAACTGAATCTTTTTCATCAATAATCTCGATTACCTGATCATCAAGTTCTTCAGCAACAAAGTCTTCATCCAATAACTCTAAATCTTTTATTTCAGCTTCTGGGAAAACTTTCTCCTGATAAGAAGAAAATTCTTCATAGTCCTTAGCATACTCAGCATAGTCCTCTTCATCATCGACAACAATTATATCCTGAGTTTCATCAATCGGAACAAACCTGGTGCCGGTTTCTATATCTTCAGGCATAAATTCAAGGATTTCCTCATCAGTAATTTCTATAGCCTCAAAGACTTCATCATCTTCATCAGTAACTTCATCTTGAACCAGATTAAATCCTTCTGATTCATCGATAATCTCAATTTCAGCTGTTCTCTCAGCTGCCTCTTCTATCTCAAAATCAGGTTTAAATTCAAAGGCAACTTCTTTTTCCGGTTCAACATCAGCTTCAACCGGCTCAAACTCAATGATTTCCTCTTCTGCAAGCTCCTCTGGCAGTTCGTCTGTTTCTACCGGTTCCAATTCGCTGATTTCTTCCGCTGATAATTCTTCCGGTTCTTCAGCTATTGGCTCAATTTCTGGGTCAATAATGACTGGTTCTGCGATAATTTCTTCAATATCATCTATTTCTACAGATTCTAAATCACTGAATTCTTCAGCTTCATAAATATAATCTTCATCTTCTATCAATTCGTATTCAGCAGCAATTTGTCTGGGTTCAGTTTTCCTGGTGTTTAAATCAGGATACAACCTTAGCATACTCTGATATGCCTGGTCGTAAAGATCTATACCGGCATCTTCTTCTTCAACAACTTTTTCAGCAGGCTTTTCTGCGGCGATATTGTAATAGATAACACCTTTTTCTTCTTTCTCTTCAAACGTTTTATCTTCAGCTGAACCAAATACCAATGGTTTTTTAATCTGAGGAACGAAAGCTTCCAGAATTACAGTTTCTTCAGCTGTTTCAATTTCAGCATCAGCCTTTTCTTCGATTATCTCAGGTGCTTCAGCAACAATTTCAATATCATCAATTTCCGGTTCATCTTCTGCGATAACTTCAGGTTCTTCTGCAATAGCTTCAGGTTTCTCAGCAGCAGCCGCTTCAATTTCCGTTTGCTCTTCTATTAAAGGTTGGACATAGACAGTCTCTGGTTGTTCAAGTTCAGAAACAGGCTCAACTGTTGCTCTTAAAACCGGTTCAACCTCTACCGGCTCCTCAACCGCTGGTCCTTCAACCGCTTCAGTTGCTGTCGCTTCGGCAGTAACAGGTTCAATCACAGCCGGTTCTTCCACAACAGGCTCGGTTTCCGGTTCAACTGCTACTGGTTCTTCAATAGCAGGTTCAATCACAGCTGGCTCTTCGACAGCTGGTTCAACAGATGGCTGAACTGCTTCTGGTTCCTGCACAGCCTGTTCTACTGTTGGCTGAACAAACTCAGGATGAACAGGTTGATAATAATATGGCTGATAGTAAGGCTGATAACCTTCAAAATATGGCGGCTGCCCATATCCTGGCTGAGGCATTGGCTGACCATATGGCTGCTGGATATATTGCTGAGGCTGCTCAGGTGATACTCTTGGCATTTGTTGAGTATATCCCGGTTGTACAGGCTGCCCGAACGGCGGCTGCATATACCCCGGCTGCGGCATTGGCTGAACAAATGGCTGCTGGGGCTGTGGTTGAGGATCTTCAACTCCGGGCTGATACTCTGGATGAGCTGGCTGGCTGTATTCTTGGATGTGTGGAGGCTGGGGCTGTTGAGGACTGACGGTCTGTTTCTCAACCTTACCCGCAGAAGAAAGAGGACTTGGTTCAATAATTCCGAACTGTTCATCTAAACTCTTTAAGAAGTCTTCGTGTTCTTTTAGCAAAGAGTCATATTCACTGGTCTGATATAATCTGCTTCTACTGGTCTGACGCGAGTACCCACTACGAAAACTAGGCTGACTTCCAGCTGATGGACCTGTCGGCCCTCTTTGAGAAGCATTCCTATCATTTACATTTGTATCATTTTCAGATGTACTTGAGCGTAGATTTTGGTATCTATCTAACCTACTTCTTCCATTCATAAATAACCCTCCTATAGCTTACGCACGACTAGAATATTCACCAGTATCTGTTGTCACTAATACTAACTCATCTTGTTCGATAAATAAAGGAACTTTAATCTGCAGTCCTGTTTCTAAAACAGCATTCTTTCTGGCATTGGTAGCGGTATCACCCTTAACCGCAGGTTCTGACTCTACTACCCTTAAAGCAACCTTATCAGGCAAACTGACACCTAGAATTTCTTTTTCATAAACCGTAATCATTACATTTTCCTGTGGTTTCAAAAAATTCAGTTCCCACTGTAAGCGATCTTTAGGAATTTCAATCTGATTAAATGTTTCGGTATCCATAAATACAATTCCATCACCGGCATCATAGAGATATTGCATTTCTTTCTTTTCTATCATAGCCGGCTCCACTTTATCTCCACCTGTAAAAGTGATTTCCTTAATAGTCCCAGTTCTCAAATCTTTTACCCGTACTTTAACTACCATCTGTCTCATGGCAGTCTTGTTCAAAGTTGTATTTAAAACAATGAAAATACTATCTTCATACTGAAAAGTGATTCCTGGTTTTAAATCATTAACGATAATCATAATATAATTCCTTCCTTCTTCTCGCATTAAAAACAAAATCTTAAGCGATTAACACATTTTCATTATAGCAAGCATTTATCTTTAAATAAATACTTACGTTCTTTTAATATAGCATAAAAATTGAAAAAATGCTTTATTTAACTGCCTTTTTTAATTTTCAAAGCCTCTATCTGCAATAAATCTCAGCCGTTTCTGAAGACCGTTTCAGGTCTTTTATTTTATCATTTTTCTATTCGAATGTGAAGTTCTTTTAACTGCTTTTCGTCAACAGGAGTTGGTGCATCACTCATCGGACACTTGGCATTGGCATTTTTTGGGAAAGCGATTACATCCCTCAGCGATTCTGAACCTGTCAGAATCATGGCGACTCGATCCAGCCCTAAAGCCAGTCCGCCGTGAGGAGGGGTTCCATATTTCAGGGCATCAATGAAGAAGCCGAACCTGACTTCAATCTCCTCTTTAGTCAGACTTAACAGTTCAAACATCTTCTGCTGCAGATCACAATCATAGATTCTCAGACTTCCGCCTCCCAGTTCATAACCATTTAATACAACGTCATACGCATAGCTTCTAACCTTCAAAGGGTCACTGTCTAACAGACTGACATCCTCATCATATGGTCTGGTGAATGGATGATGCCGTGAATAATATCTTCCATCTTCCGGTGAATACTCCAGCAGAGGAAATTCATAAACCCATAGGAAGTCATAGGTTTCGCTGTCAAACAGTTTTAGGGTCTTGCCAAAATGACTTCTTAAAACCCCAAGAACTGTACAGGTCTTTTCCCAGAGGTCAGAAACAATCAGCGCCAGCTGATTATCCTGCAGCTGTAAGATTCTGATAAGATTCTCTTTTTCTTCCTGGCTGAAGAATTTAACTGCACTGCCTTCCAGTTCACTGTTCAGATATTTGACAGCCACTAATCCTTTAGCTCCATTTTTCTTAGCCAGATCTGTCAGTCTGTCGATATCTTTTCGGGAATAACTGCCGGCATCATCAACCACAATGGCTTTGATGGCTCCTTTTTCCGTTAAACCAGCTTCAAAGGCTTTAAATTCAGAATTTCTGAAAACTTCAGTCACATCTGCCAGTTCTAGATCAAATCTGGTGTCTGGCTTATCAGATCCAAATCTGTTCATCGCATCAGTAAATCTGAATCTTCTGAAAGGCAGCTTGACATCTATGCCTTTGACATCTTTCATCACCTTAGCCAGCAGACCTTCAACCATCGTTAAAATATCATCCTGAGTCATAAAGCTGGCTTCAATGTCCAGCTGGGTAAAATCCAGCTGACGGTCCGCCCGCAAATCTTCATCTCTGAAGCATCTGGCAATCTGATAATATCTTTCAAAACCGGCAACCATTAAAAGCTGCTTGAACTGCTGCGGTGACTGCGGCAGAGCATAGAATGAACCTGGATGTACTCTGCTGGGAACCAGATAGTCTCGGGCTCCTTCTGGAGTGGATTTAGCCAGAATTGGTGTTTCGACCTCAATAAAACCATTAGCATCCAGATATTCATGCATTGCCTTGACAATTTTAGCTCTGGTAAAAAGCTTCTGTTGCAGATTCGGCCTTCTCAAGTCCAGATAGCGATACTTTAATCTGGTTTCTTCCAAGGCATCAGTTTCATCGGCAATGATAAACGGAGTCTGGCTGGCGGTATTGATAATTTTTATTTCTGCAGCCTTTATTTCAATATCTCCGGTAGCCATGTTCGGATTCTTACTGACTCTTTCGATAACTGTACCGGTTACCTCCAGAATATATTCATTTCGAATATTCTTGACTGTTTCAGTAAAGGTTTCATCAAATAGAATCTGGGTAATTCCTGTTCTGTCTCTTAAATCAATAAAGACTAAGCCACCAAGATTTCTTCTTTTGGCCACCCAGCCAATAAGAGTGACCTTTTTGCCAACATCACTTATTCTCAACTGTCCGTTTACATGTGTTCTATTCATAACCTTCCCCTTTGCAAATAATATCTTTTACTTTTTCAAGCATCCTGTCAAAGCTGATATTCTCCTGAGTTCTGTCTGCCGTGTCTTTTATCTGGACAGTATTGCTTAGATACTCATCTTCGCCGACAATAATGACAGCTTTAGCTCTATATCTGTCGGTTGATTTAAACTGAGCTTTTAGACTTCGACCCTGATAATCCATTTCTGTTTTTATCCCGTTTTTTCTTAACATTTCAGTAATTCTGCTGCCATAGGTACCGATGTTGCCTAAAGAAATTACATAAACATCTAATCTTTCTTCCTCGACAGGCAATGCCTTCTGTTCTCTGGCCAGGGAAATCATTCTTTCCATTCCCATGCCAAAGCCTACTCCCGCCAATGGTCCTCCGCCAAAACTTTCCACCAGACCATCATATTGCCCTCCGGCAAAGACGGTTGCCTGCTGACCATCATCGTCCTTCGGTACGGCTTCATAAACGGTATTTGAGTAGTAGTCCAGACCTCTGACCAGACGCTCGTCAATTCTGTAAGGAATGCTTAAAGCATCTAATCCTTTTAAAACCGTAGCAAAATATTCTTTACTTTCTTCATTTAGATAATCCTGACATTTTGGCGCCTTAATGAAGCAAGGACGGTCTTTATCCACCTTGCAGTCCAGCATTCTTAACGGATTCTGTTCAAATCTGCGCTTGCAGTCAGTACACAGTTCAGCCAGATATGGTTCGAAATAGGCTTTCAAGGCCTTGGTATAATCACCTCTTGACTTTTCATCACCAAGCGAATTAATCAGAATCACCACATCACTGATACCCATTTCTCTGGTTATAGCATAACCCAAAGCAATTGTTTCGACATCCAGAAGTGCTGATTTAGTTCCAATAGCTTCAATACCAAACTGATAAAACTGACGATAGCGGCCTTTACCGGGTCGGTCATATCTAAACATCGGCCCCAGATAAAACAATTTAACCGGCATATCAGCATTGCCGTACATTTTATGCTCAACAAAAGATCTGATTACTCCCTTGGTTCCTTCCGGCCTTAAGGTTAAATCTCTCTGACCTTTATCTTTAAAGGTATACATTTCTTTGTTCACCATATCAGAAGAATCATTTTCACCTAAAAATACTTCTGTATGTTCAAATATCGGCGTTCTGATTTCTCTGTAGCCGTATAACCGACACTGTCTGCGGATTATCTCTTCCATTTTCTGCCAGTAAGAAATGTCCTCGCCAAAAATATCCTGAGTTCCTCTAGGAAGTTGAAATTTCATTTCAGACATCAGTAATTCCTCCTTAAATAAAAAACGTCCCTGATAAGGACGCTAACTTTGCGTGGTGCCACCTTAATTGCTTCTCGATGGGTTAACGCCCCTAACGTTTCTTCCTACTGCTGTTTCAGAAGAAATTCTCCAAAGTGTCCTGTCTTTAAGCCTCAATGGAAACTTTCACCAGCGGTTTCCTCTCTGCAAAATCAGTTCAAAGACTCTCTTTATCATCAAATATGTAAGTATTTTAGCACATTTAATTCAGATATTCAATTTATTATAAAAAATAAAGACTCAATCATGCGGATTAAGTCTTTATCTGATAATCCTGTTAACATCAACTACAGAATTTATTTTTTTGAGGTTGGCCATCACATTTTTAAGCTGCTCCAGATTCTTTACTTTTATCTTGATGTCAACATGAACATTTATCTTATCCGGCATGACTTCTGAATTAATCCCGTTTAAAGTTAATTTAAACTGAGAGATCAGGGTAATGATATCACTGATCAGATAGTTTCTGTCTGTAGCATCAATTCTTAGCCAGCTGTCGTAGAGATAATCAGCTGAATTGTCCCATATAACCTCAATCAGACGACTGGATTCACTGGCGATATTCGGACACTGCCTTCGATGAACCTTGATGCCGGAGCCTCTGGTGATAAAGCCCACGATTTCATCTCCGTTAACCGGCATACAGCAGCCGGCAACATTGACCATCATGGAATCAATACCCTCAACAATCACACCTGCCTCGGATACCGTACGAGGTCTTTTCTTAACTCTTTCCTGAAACAGTCTGGTCAAGGCTTCGTTGTCCAGCACCTGACCTTTGGTATTGGTCAGCTTATCTACAACCTGCTGCAGGGAAATCGACTTGTTTCCGACTGCATACATAAACTCACTGTAGTTATTGCTGGAGAATTCCCGATAAATGGATTCCAGTCTGTTTTTATCAAAATACAGTTTTTCATCAAGATTTCTCTTTTTAAGTTCTTCAGCAAACAGTTTTTCACCTTTTTCAATGGTCTCAGCTCTGGCTTCTGTTTCTTTTTTCATCAGATAGGATTTGATTTTATTTCTGGCTGTTGCCGATTTGACAATCTTCAGCCAGTCTTCTGACGGACCGGTATTTTTATTGGTTCGAATATTGACAACATCACCTGTCTTTAAAACTGTGTTTAAAGGCACCAGAGCGCCGTTTACTATTGCCCCCACCGCAGTATGTCCAACTTCAGTATGCACGCGATAGGCAAAATCTAAAGGCGTAGAGCCATTTGGCAGCTCGATAACTCTTCCTTTTGGAGTCATGGCATAGACATTGGCCTCAAAAATGTCTTTTTGAATCTTATCAACCAGTTCGGTCGGATGATCCTGTTCCAGGTCATCAAGTAAACCGATCATGTCATGGAACCAGCCCAGTTTATTTTCAATCTCCTTCTGTTCAGCCTTACTGTTGTATTTTCCTTCTTTATAGGCCCAGTGAGCCGCGACCCCCAGCTCAGCAATCCTGTCCATCTCTTCCGTTCTGATCTGAACCTCAAAGAGATTACCGTTGTTGTCTAAGACCGAGGTATGCAGAGACTGATACATATTAGGCTTAGGCACAGCGATATAGTCCTTCAGCCTGTTGGGGACCGGTCGATATTTATTATGAATATGGCCTAATATTTCATAGCAGTTCAGTTCGGTCTGCGTTATCACTCTGATTGCATATAAATCATATATCTCTTCAAAGCTGCGGTTCTTTTTCTCCATCTTCTTATGGATGGAATATATGTGCTTGCTGCGGCCGAAGATTCTGAATATCAGTTTCTTGTCCGACAGAAGTTCATCAATATCGATAATCATCTTTTTGATGACTTCCTGTCTTTCGCTTTTTTTAGCTTCCAGTAAAGCGGCTATTTCATAGTATCTGTCTCTTTCCAGATACATAAAAGATAAATCTTCCAATTCATTTTTCATTTCTGCCAAACCTAAACGGTGAGCAATCGGAGCATATACATTTAAGGTTTCTGAGGCAATTTTCTTCTGTTTTTCTTCGGTATGATACATCAGCGTGCGCATATTATGCAATCTGTCAGCCAGTTTGATGATGATAACACGGACATCCTTGGCCATAGCAATAAAAATCTTGCGATGATTGGCAGCCAGGTATTCTTTTTCATCCTGAAACTTTAACGAACCGATTTTAGATACTCCTTCAACCAGTTTGGCAACTTCTTCATCAAATTCCTTTTTCAGTGTCTCATAGCTGACGCCGCAGTCTTCCATCGTATCATGGAGCAGACCGCCACAGATGGTCTGGGGGCCGGCCTGCAGGGTTGCCAGAATATAAGCTACATTCAAAGCATGATAAAAATAAGGCTCACCACTTTTTCTGAACTGATCTTTGTGCATTTCACTGGCGAAGTTATAAGCCTTATCAATCATGTCTATAGAGTCCTGCTCATTGATATAGGTTCTGACTCTTTCAAACAGTAACTCCTTACTAACTGTAACTTGTGCGGCCATTTTTATTCATCCCTTACTTTATTATCATTTTATCATAAACCTTTTGATATAAAAAGAAAAGACAGTTTTCACTGCCTTGACAGATTATTCTCCTTCAAACTGCAGGATGGAATATACATCATAACCTGCTAACACTTCACGTCCCTTGAGGTCAACAAGTTCAATCAGAAAGGCATTGCCTACCACTACTCCCCCCAGTTTTTCCACCAGCTGATTGGCAGCTTTGATGGTTCCCCCTGTTGCCAGCAAATCATCAATCACCAGCACTTTCTGACCAGGTCTGACCGCGTCCTTATGAATTTCTAAAGTGTTTGTGCCATATTCCAGAGCATATTCAACCGAGATGACTTCTCTTGGCAGCTTATTGGGCTTTCTGGCCGGTATAAAACCAATGTTTAATTCATACGCTACAGGACAGCCAAAAATAAAACCTCTTGATTCTGGTCCTAAAATTACCTCGGCACCGACCTTTCTGGCATATTCAACCAGTAATCTGGTTATTTCTCTAAAGGCATTACCATCCTGAATAGCAGGAGTAACATCTCTAAACAAAATACCTTTGATGGGATAATCAGGAATGCTGGCAATATAATCGTATAAATTCATTTTCATATCTCCTTTTCAAAAACATCTCAATTATAACAAATTTTCTTCAAGATAGATATCTGTTTAATCTTTTCTCCGCTATTTTATTCTAGGATGTCCTTAATCATAATCTGATAGCTGATTTTACCTCGGAAATTATTCTCCTGAAGGTAGCCGTAGACCTCCAGGCTATCCTTATCGAGGTAGTGACTATAGCCTCGGTTGTTAAAACTGATAAACTCCAGATCTTCAGTAATCCATTTCAGCTGATTTTCATTTTTTAAAGATACATAGTCTATCATATCTTCAATGGTCACTTTTAAAAGCGGCAGTCTGCGATCCTGACCAAAGGGACGCCAGGAAAATAATTCTTCCATTTTCTCGACAGTCAGGTCACTTCTGCCGACTTCAACATACTCTTCAGTAATCTGATCATCATACTGACTGAGCCGCTCTTTCAGATAACTTTCAAGTTCGGAAAGCTTATTTTTTTCAATTGTTAGGCCGCAGGCCTGCTCATGACCCCCTAAAGCCAGCGTGTCAGCTCTAAAGTCCTCTAACATAGCTATGATATCAACCATGCCGTTTGACCTTCCAGAGCCTTTAATCTGCCCAAGAGAGTCAGTCATGACAAAAGTCACCTTCCTGGTCTCGTCAGCAATTCTAGAGGCGATAAGTCCTAAAAGTCCCTCATGAAGCTGAGGCAGATAAATCAGATTAAAAATATCATTGGTTCTTATCTCCCGCTTTACCAGTTCGTTCTGCTCTTTAGAGAGCTGTAATCTGGTATTGTTGACCATTACTATCTGCGAAGCCAGTGAACTGATTTCTCTGCTGTCATCAGTAAGCAGAAATCTGACCACATTGTTGACATTGGCAATATCAGCCATTCTTCCGACGGCATTTATTTTAGGGCAGATTCTGTAGGCCACATCTTCCTCAGTCAGCGGAAAATAGAACTTATCCAAAGCCAGAATATTTTTATATAAACCCTGATTCAGTATTTTCAGGCCATCTCTGACGATTTTGACATTGGCGCCTTTAAGCGACATCACATCGGCAATAGTTGCGATCATCGCCAGAACCGAAATACTGGCATCAGCCAGATCCAGATAATGAGCCAGCAGAAACACCAGACCGCTGCCACAGAGATAGCGATAATCCTCACTTAAAAGTGAAGGATGCAGCAGATAATCACAATTGACTTCCTGAGTAATAATGTGATGGTCAGTAACAATCGCAGTCATTCCCTTTTCTTTAGCAAAATCCAGTGCTTCCCTGCTGCTTACTCCATTATCAACAGTAATCAGAACTTCATAGCCTTTTTCATAAGCCAGTCTAAGTTTCTCCAAAGACAGACCATAACCCTCATCCAGTCGATTGGGAATATAAAAGCCATTTTCGATTCCCATTTTATCCAGTATTTTTTTGACGATGGCGGTACCGCATATACCATCACAGTCATAATCACCAAAGATGAAGACTTTCCTGTTTTCTTCCCTTGCCTTCTTTAGACAGTCCTTAATCGGCTGAAAGACCAGCTGGTCTAATTCATATTCAATCAGGGGATTAAAAAAGGAAGCAATATCATGCTCATCATATTTCATAGCTGATAAAACTTTGGCTAGCAAAGATTTGATTGAATAGGTTTCCATCAGTTTTTGATAGTCACTTGTATCAGTTTTAAGATATGTCATAATGCTTCCCCTTTATTTGTTAATTTGGATTATTGATACCGAAGATTGTTCTTTCCTTTACTTCCTTTATATTTCTTTTCTTTCTGGATTTTGGGCGGTTACTGTTTTTCAAAGTGTAATCCAGCCATAATTTACCGGTCACAATCACCACATAGACCAGTACGACGCTGATCAGAACAGTATAGCCTAAATTGTCAAATGACAGGACAAAGCCAAATATCAGAACTGCAGCAATAGCACTCAGCACTAAGACTACTGCCACTTCACTAAACAGAGTATCAAAGATTTCTTCAAAGACATTACTGATTTTGACATCAGTCAGCTTGCCTCTGGCTTTTTCACTGAACTGATCCTTGATTTGCGAAAGCACAAAGGCAATCAGCGCCAGAGCGATAGCAGCGTTGCTATAGATCAGACCGACCGTAATTTCATTTGTCTTGGCAAAAAGCATTCCATTTGCCATGACTCCCAGAACGGCTGTAACAGTTCCAGCAGCTAAGATCATCAGATCGTTGCTTCTGTTGCGGTTTTTCAGATACAGACCGCCGATGACTGTTGAAATAGCCAGAATCAGAAAGCCCGATAATAAGATCTTCAGATAATCTTTTACATTGGTAACATATAGAAGGGCCCCCATAAGAATCAATGCTACTGCCACATAGTGAAACCTGGTATTAACCAGTTCCGTAAATCTAACTGTTTTGACCGGCTGACTGTCCCTAAAGCCAAATGCCTTGGCTTCAAAGTAGTTTGAGCTGACCAGAGCTGCCAGCATAAATCTCTGCCATAGAACAAAGAAGATACCTGAACAGACGGCAAAGGTCATCAGGGTAATGGCATAGCCCAGATAATACTGCTTAAAGGCGATATAACCGATAAATCCGGCTGTCAGCTGGATAGTCAGAGCCGCCAGAGCATTAACCAGGGTATTCTTATAGGTTGTTTCTAAAGCCGTTGATGGCAGTCTTCCAGTATTGATAATCGCAACAAAAGTTTCGCTAATATGCAGAAGATATGCCAGACCTACAAAAAGAGAGACTACAAACAATGAAATAATATTAGTGCTGAAAACAACACCTAAATAGGAGATTGCGACCAGACTGCTAATGGTATAGCCTAAAACCATCAGAGCACTGACAAATCCCGGTAATTTATATTTATAGACAAAATAAACTGCTATCAGCAGCACACTGGCAAAAATACCGCTAAATACTTTAACATCAGCTTTTGCCCCTAAAGTCGCATCAACAGGGGCAAAACCGATTTCTGTAACCGGTGCTTTCAATGCTCCGGCATTGATGGTGGCGACAATATTTTTGGTATCCTCAAAACTGTGAGCTGAAGTAATATAGGCATCGGAATCCAAAGCGGTGGTGACCATAGCTGCTGCTAAAAAGGCTGGATTGGTGCTTTCTATCTCTTTTTCAAACTTCATTGTTTCTTCATAGTCGACCCAGACAACCAGATACTTGCTGGCTTCAAACAATAGCTGGGTGGTTACTGTCCTAAATTTCTCGGCATCACCTACCAGAATATAAAGCAGTGAGATATTCGGGTTTTCTTCAGTAGCCTTTGGTGATGGCGCTGCCATAAAAGGCATATTTTCCTTTAATGCTGAGATGTCCATCAATTCCTCATCGGCTGCATTTCTGAAAGAAACCAGTCCGGTTTTAATCAGATACTTTCTTACTGTTTCACTATCTTCAATACCTGAATAATTCAAGGTGACAGTTGAACCTTCTATGGTCTTTTCAACTTCTATGGCGCCAAAGTTATATAATCTCTTCTCTAAAACATCGGCAACCTGTTCAACAGTCAGCTGATCGCTGGAATCTACCTGATAGACAAGCTGAAAGCCCCCGGCCAGTTCAAAGTTTTTATTAGTAATAGAATTTAATTTACTGCCAAAAATTGCTGACAATACCGCAATCAGCAATATTCCGATTATGGCTGTAAATAATTTCCTGTTATTCTTCTTCATATCCCAATTCCTCTAATTCTCTTCTCATTTCTCTAATGCTCTTTTCCAGTATGTCATCTGAACTGGTTAAAAAGTTTACGATTTCTTCTACCGTCAACGTTTCAATATCGCTGGCAATAATACTGATGCTATCCGGAACATTCAGTCTCCATCTGGTATTATATAAAGTTCTTTTAAGCTGATCGAAGGTAAGACTGTCCAGTGAATTTCTTCTGATTGAAGACAGTTTTAAGTTAATCAGACAATTAATATATTTCTCCATTTTTCTACCTCTTACATTAAAGCAGCCATTATCAGACCTAGGACACTGAATACAGCGCCAGCCGCCCAGAATACTCTGACAACTTTGGTTTCAGGCCAGCCGCTTAATTCAAAATGGTGATGAATCGGCGCCATTTTGAACACTCTCTTTTTTCTGGTTTTAAAGGAAATAACCTGAATGACAACACTTAATACCTCAATAACGAAGACTCCCCCGATTAAGACTAATGACACTTCTTCTTTAGTCACCATGGCTACTGCCGCCAGCAAGCCACCCAGCCCCAGAGCCCCGGCATCACCCATAAAGATTTTGGCCGGATACATATTATATTTTAAATAGCCGAATAAGGAACCTACAACCGCTGAAAGCAGAACAGCGACTGCATTCATTTCAATACGATTACAGAAATAGATATAAGGAATAAGGGCAAATATCGACAGTCCGGCGCATAGGCCATCCAGTCCATCAGACAGATTAACCCCGTTGGTAGCTCCGGTAAACATAAAAAACACCAGCACAATATACATCCAGCCCACATCAATCTTGATGTGAGTGAAAGGAATGATAATCAGACTGTTTGTCAGCCGGCGATAAAAGATATAGAAAACTATCGCCAGAATCGATTGCATCAGAAACTTATGTCTGGCTTTAAGGCCATCATTTTTCTTTTTGACAACTATCAGATAGTCATCAATAAATCCGATAACCGCATAACCGGTAAAGGCTAAGGCAACAACTATGAAATCTATACTGGTAAACGCTGAAGGTGAAACTATCAGAGTAGCTAAAAGGCTGGTTAAGATGAATACTACTCCGCCCATGGTAGGAGTTCCGGCTTTGACCATGTGAGATTTAGGACCTAATTCTCTGATTGACTGACCGAATTTGATTTTATGTAAAAATGGAATAGCAACAGGATAAGCCAGCAGCGCTAATCCAAGTCCAATTCCAAATGCTAAGATCATCTTAATTAACATAAAAAACCTCCATACGCTGAATAATTATATCACTAATTTACCTTTAAAAACAATAGAGAAGCTGTTTACTTCTCTATTGCAACTGTACTTCGATTGTCATGGTTTTATCAATTTCTGTCCCTTCCGCAAAGTTTTGCGTTTTGACATAACCGTAGCCATCAAGGGAAACGGCTATGCCGGTCAGATTCCAGAAGCCGATAACCTCTTTGCGGCTCCAGCCTTTCATGTTAGGCATCAGCACTTTCTCTGAATTGGTCAGCACCATTACTCTCTGACCGCTTATAATGGTGGACCCACCGGCCGGATACTGATTGATGACAGTATCACCATCACCGATAATCAGCAGTTCAAGGTTATATTTTTCCGCTTTTTCTACAGCATATGCTAACGAGTGATTGATATAATTATCTAAACCATTTTCATAAACCATTCGGTTTACTATATTTTCATCAATGACCTTATTGCCGCTTAAACCCAATACTGAAGCCACAATCCTTTCCAGTTCATTGATATAGGGAATATTCTGGGAGACATATGGATTCCAGTCCTGATAAGCTAAATAGATCAGAACCTGCGGATTCTCTATTGGCATGGCAATTACCATCGAATGAATTGTCAGATCGCCATAACCGCCTTCCGGTAAAGCTACTTCTGCTGTACCTGATTTACCACCAACATTAACACCGGGAATTTTATATCTGGCACTGGTATCCGAATAGCCGGAGTTTACGACTCCCGAAAACAGCGAAAGCATCTCACTGGCTGTAGTTTCACTGATCGGCGTTCCGACTTCCTCTCTTTGACCCTGATAGATAACTGTGCCGGTTTCCGGATCAACAATTGATTGTATAATATACGGCTTGATCATCGTTCCCCCGTTGCAGAAGGCTGAATAAGCCCGCATTATCTGTAAAGCCGTAGCTGACATCCCCTGACCGAAAGAAGTGGTGATGATACTGAAAGAACTTCCATAATCAGCAGAGCCAAAAAATGAACCCTCATCAATACCAAAGATTTCTACCGGCTGATAGAAGAGGAATTTATCCATATAATCCATGTATACTTCCTGGTCGATGTACTTTTCCAGCAGTACAGCACAGCCGACATTATAGGAAAGACAGAAAGCCTCATAAAAAGTCGGATAATACGGCTGAGCACCCCGATAATTACGAATCTCCTGATTTTCCATCACTCGGTATGGACTGCGGGCAATCTTGCCGTTGGCATCAGTTGTCACATAAAAGATGCTGCAGTCAAAAGTATCGTTACGATTAAATGTTCCCTCATTGATGGTGGCGGCATAGACAAATGATTTCATCGTTGAACCTGGTTCATATGGCAGCATTGCACAATAATCATTATAATCGGTAATTTCCATATCATTGGCACTGAAAGTAGGATGAGAGCCATAACCTAGAATCGCTCCGGTTTTCGCATCCATGACTATCGCCCAGGCTTTTTCGACATGATCATTAACCTGCATGGTTTTAGTCAGGGCTTCTTCCAGAGCCTGCTGAATGATATTATTCAGCGTTAGGGTTATATCATAGCCATCATATGCCTTTTCACTGCTGATCAGACCCCCGGCTACAGGTGAACCGTTTTCATTATTGACATAATAAGAACTTGAACCTTCTATTCCCGATAGTTCCTTATTGAGAATTCCTTCAATTCCGGAAATACCGACAATCTTAAATCCATCGTCCTTCTTCTGGTTTTCGACATAGCCCAGCAGATGAGAAGCAAACTTCTCATATGGGTAGTATCTGGTGGTAAAACCGGTGAATCTGATTCCCGGCAGATTCAGAGCTTCAATCTGTTCTTTTTTACTATAGGAAATATTGCTTCCGTAATAACCAACCTCAACCTGAAAATAACCTTCATCTTTCAAGGACAGTCTTTCTAAAAGATAGCTGTAGAATTCAGGAGTGTCATTTAAAATAGGCGCTATCAGATCAGCGGTCAGTTTAGGGTCTTTGACATAATCATCAACTAAAACCCACTCACCATTTTCATCATATTCATAGGTCTGAACGGTGTCACTTAAAATAAAGGCAATCTTATAAAAAGTAACATCACCAGCTAAAATATTACCATCACTGTCGTAAATGGTACCTCTTTTAGGGAAGATTGTTTTGTTTTTAATTATTACTCCTTCCAGCTTAGAAAAGTCTTTATTGGACATAAAGTTTTTCCCGGTTAAATCCAGCAAAAGGACATTCACTAATAGTAATGTCCCAGCTAAAAATATCAGTATGGAAAGAAAGGAGATCTTTACACTTTGTTTTAATCTAACTTTTTTCATAACATTAATTTGCGCCGTCACCTATTGAGACAACTATTGAAGTATTAGAGCTCATATCACCATCAACAGTGTCCATGACTCTATTATAATCGGTTAACTCCTTAACTTGAATAGTTAAAGCATCAACTTCTGATTTTAATTCTTCAATTCTTGCTTCATTCACAGCTAACTGGCTGGCATAATTAACGTTAACTGAGTGTAAACAAATTGAACAGGCCAAATAAATAATTACTGTTACTGCAAACAGCATTGTTATGAAATTGTAGATTTTGATTCTTTTTCTGGTTTTCTTCATTTTGTTTACCTTCTTTCTATTACTCTTAATTTGGCACTTTGGGCCCTTCTATTTTCATCAAGCTCTTCCTTAGAAGCAGTGATCACTTTCTTATTCACTAACTGATATTCACTTTGCGGGATTTCATCAGCCTTTAGGGGAATCCTTTTATCAGTAACTGGCGGAAGTGCCGCTTCCTTGAATATCTTTTTTACTATCTCGTCTTCCAGAGAATGAAAAGTTATAATGGCACAGCGGCCACGGGGTTTTAAAAGCTCAAGTGCTTTTTCTGTCGCAATTTTCAGATTTTCCAATTCATTATTGACTTCTATCCTTAAAGCCTGAAAACTCTGTTTGGCCGGATGTCCCTTTTTTCTTAACACTCTGGCCGGTAAAGCCGATTTGATAATATCCACCAGCTGACCGGTAGTTTCAATCGGAGCAAGAGTTCTTTCTTTTTCAATTGCTCTGGCAATCTCTTTAGCGAACTTTTCTTCTCCATAGTTTCTTAAAATCCTGACCAGCTCATTAAACTCATATTCATTGATAACTTTGTAGGCATCCAAACTCTGACTCTGGTCCATTCTCATATCCAGTCGACTGTCATAGCGGTAGGAGAAGCCTCTTTCAGGATCATCGAACTGTGGTGATGAAACGCCTATGTCCAGTAGGATTCCATCCACTTTCTCAACACCTAACTGATTCAGCCTGTCTTTTATGAAGACGAAATTAGCTTTAATAATGGTGTAATTATCAGATATCTTCTTTAATATGATGTCTGATTTTTCTATCGCTTCCTGATCTATGTCAAAGCAGTACAGATGACCACTGGTTAATCTTTTAAGGATTTCACTGCTGTGGCCTGCTCTTCCCAGGGTTCCATCAACATAAATACCATCTTCTCTGATATTCAGACTGTCGATAGACTCCTGCAGCAATACACTTCTGTGTTCCATTACAGGTCCTCAATCAATTCAGCCATATCAATGTTGTCAATCTGCTGTTCGCGCTTCTGCCAGGCTTCTTTACTCCATAATTTGATTTCATCCAAGGCACCGGTAAAGACACATTCTTTTTCCAGTTCGGCAATTTCAATCAGATCAGCCGGAAGATTGATTCTTCCCTGCGCATCGAAGCTCAATTTATATAATCTGGCCATTTTAAAGTCGATTAATAATCTGACAGCCTTTTTATTTCTATCAAGGGAGAAAAGCCTTTTTTCTTCAATATCCCAGGTCTGCTGAGAAAAAATAGACAAGCAGCCATCAACATGTCTGGTTACTACAGCCATATCCCCTAGCTCATTACGAAACTTCGCTGGAACAGCGATTCTTCCCTTCGCATCTAGGCTGTGCTGATATTGACCAGAAAACATTGTTTTTCCCCACCTTTCCACATTTTATTGAGTAGCTTCACCACTATTATAGTTACAAAGTATTTTTTTTGCAATAGGAAAACATAAAAAAAACAAATATTTTTCATATTTGTCAATTTCTTTTTTTAAAAAAATTCCCTGTCAGCTGTTAAGAAGATTTTTATCCATTGTCAGAGAACCATTCCGATAGATAAATTAAATTTAAAGACAAAAAAAAGCAGGCTATTCCGCTGCTTCAATTTGAAAATCACTATTTTTGTCCGCATTCACATTGGTAATGTGGTCTTTTGTATTCTCCACAATTTGGACATTTAACCAATGTAGGAGCAACTAACTTGTAGTGTGTTCTACGTTTATTCTTTCTTGTTTTTGATACTCTTCTTTGTTGAACTGCCATTGTAATTCCCTCCTATTCATCCTGCGGTTTATACTCTTTTAATTTTGCGAGTCTAGGATCAACTCTTTTTTCTTTCAGTAATTGATAAGTTTCTTCCGTTATAACTTCCCAGCCGTCACCTTTGGGATAATCAATCATTCCACTTTTCACGACCTTAATCGGTATATCAATAAGGATCAGCTGCATAACTGTTGGTAACAGTTCGATGTATTCTCCGGCGGCCTTTAAGATATTGATATCTTCTTCACTTTTGTCAAAGGTGAATATTTCATCAGCTGCAGTATCGATCGGAACTATGACATCGACACCCGTGATATCACAGCCGACAATCACTGAACCTTTAACTTCCAGATGAATCAGCAACTGCTCGCTTACCGGATCATAAGTACCGTCAGCCGTTACATTCATCTCATTGATTTTTCTGATTCTGGAAAACTGTTTCGCTATTTTTTCGGTGAAAGAGATATTTTCATCAATTACCAGATGGTAATCCTTCAACTGTAACAAATCAGTACGTGAATATCTCATAGCAAACCTCCTTGTACAGCCTTATAATCATATAACAATATCCCTATTTAGTCAACAATTAATTGAGTTTTTTCTTTCATTATCACCAGCTGTTTGCTCAGCCAGGTCAGGATATCCTTGTAGACAATTTTCTTCTCTTTTTCATTAAGAATCTCATGACGCATATTCTGGTAGATGTTGGCCTCGATTTTACTGTAGCCAACTTTTGACAGATGGTTTAAAGCATTTTTAAAGCCGGTACCCACATCAGCACAGACATCATCTTCGCCTACCACAAACAGAATCGGCAGCTGATTTTTCAGCACTCTCCAGTCACTTCTGGTATAGACATCCTGCATTCCATCCAGCAGATCATAGAACCCGCGATTGGTAAATGGAAAACCGCACAGTGGATCAGCAATATAGGCATCGACATTTTCCGTGTTATAGCTCAGCCAGTCATACTTGGTGTTCGGCTTAGCCAGAAGCTTATTGTGGTCACTGGCATCGGTGAGCAGTTTCGAAACAGCCTTAGGTTTCATCATTCCCGCCAGCATCTTAGCAACACCTGACTTTTTATTGTAAGCCGGCATACCGGAAAAAATAGCTCCATCAACCATATCTTCATATCTTTTTAAATATGAATGGCCAATCAAAGCTCCCATTGAATGTCCTAAAATGAAAAAAGGCAGTTGAGGATACTTTTCCCTGATATCCATTGAGAACATATGAATATCCTGTAAATTGATCAGCCAGCCATTTTTAGAAGCGAAATACCCCAGCGGAATATTTTCACTGACACTTTCTCCATGCCCTCTATTATCGGCCACTACCGTAATGCAGCCAAAAGTAGCCAGAACATTTGCTAGCTGCTCGTACCTTTCCTTGTGCTCAGCCATGCCGTGGATAATCTGAACCACCGCCTTTGGCTTTTCACATATATACACGTTTGCTGACAGCATCAAATCATCACTCTGACTCTTTAATGTCACTTTCTCTTTCTTTATCATTTATAACACCTCTTTATGAATTAAACTATTTAATATTTCACATCTTATTTAAAACACTATATATTATAATATAAATAGATAAAAAAAGTAAGGTGTGTTTATGAAGGTATGTGGACTTATAGTCGAATATAATCCGTTACATAACGGACATCTGTATCATTTACAAAAAGCCAGACAGTTAACTGAGGCGGAAATTGTTATTGCGGTTATGAGCGGTAACTTTGTTCAGCGTGGAGAATTTGCTCTGATTGACAAATGGACCCGGGCTAAGGCAGCTATTGAAGCTGGAGTAGACATAGTCTTGGAACTGCCCTTTGTCTTTACTGTCCAGAGTGCTACACAGTTTGGTAAAAATGCCGTTGATATTCTGGCTAAAGCTAAATGCAACTACATCGTTTTCGGTTCCGAAACCAATAACCTGGAAGAATTAAAAGAAATTGCTTCTATGAGTTTTAATATCGACAACTTCAGGGAAACGATGAAGAAAGGCTACTCTTATCCGGCAGCCTATGGTTTTCTGGCTGACAGTTATGGTCCTAATGATATTTTAGGGATTTCCTATTTGAGAGCTCTGCAGAATTATCCTGATATTACTCCAGTATCAGTTTTAAGGACTTCAGACTACCACAATGATGAATTGAATGAAGAACTGCCAGGCGCAAAAGCCATCAGAGCAGCTTTGAAAAAGAATCAGGATGTCACCCGCTTTACTCCAATGAAAGATCTGAAAGAATTTCCTTCACCAGCCTGGGATGACTATTATGGATACATTAGAAATCTTCTGCTGGTCATTCCGAAAGAACAGCTGCAGGAAATCTTTCTGATGGACGAAGGTATTGAAACTCATCTGGCTAAATGCGCCTACAAGTCCTACACCTTTGAGCAGTTTATAAATAAGGCTACAACCAGAAGATATACCCGAAGCCGCATCCAGAGAACACTTTGCCATCTACTGGTACATAATACCAAAAAAGATATGCAGAATTTGGATGATTATGACATTATCAGGCCGCTAGCCTTTTCTGAAAAAGGCAGAAAGTATTTAAAATGGCTGCAGAATCAGGAAGTGAAAATTGCCAATCATTTTACCGGAAATATCAAACAATATCGGGATATCGAATTTAAGGCAGCGATTGTCTACTCCGCCAATATGAACGAGGATATGAAAAGATATATCACCAGAAGTGAGATATCGGGATTAAACTATTAAAAGAGAAAGAGAGATTTCAAAATTTGATCTCTCTTTTTCTGATTGTCAGTTTATGAAAACTTTTTTATTCTTTGAAATCTCCACTGTGTTCACTAAAGAACTTATTATAAACTTTGATATTTTCTAATTCTGTCCACTTTTTTGCTTTTACCGGTACACTGTCAAGATCATAAATCCTGGCCCCATTCAGTGCTAACAGAAATGGTGAGTGGGTGGCGATGATAAACTGACAGTTGTAGAATCTGGCAGATTCTTCAATAAACAGTTTAAGTCTGATCTGATTGGCAGCTGACAGACTGTTTTCAGGCTCATCAATAATATACAGCGCATTATCTTCAATCTCCTTCTGCCAGAAATCCAGGGCAGTTTCTCCATTGGACTCCTGAATGAGATTATTGTTCCTTAAACGTGTGCGAACATATTTTGATACCGTCAGTCTGTTGGCATCAATTTTGTTTTTCAGTTCATCATATCTTTCTGAATCGGAAGTATATACCTGAGCCGGTGTCTCTTTATATTCATAGTATTCTTTTATCAGTTCTTCTTTTCTTCTATTAACACCAGTATTAATGGCTCTTATATCCAGCATATAATCAAAGACATCATCACTGGAAATATACTTAATCGCCTTACATTCACCCTGATTGATTAATTCATGACTGGTCAAACTGACATACTGCTCAAACAAGTCACTTTTTTTGTCAAGATTCTTTCTGGCAGAATTTAAAGCCTCACTGATTATATTCAGAATCGTTGTTTTGCCAGAACCATTGCCACCGTAAAAAATAGTAATTTCTTTAAATTCAATTTCCTTGAACTCCTTATCCGGGAAGATCTTTAAAGGATATACATTATTGTGGATATTCATTTTTGAAATAATGACATTATACTCTTCGATATCACTTAAAAGACTGAAACGCTTTAAATAAATCATCTTTATACCCCCTTATCAAGATAATAGTAATATGAACAAAATCATTCAATTAATGTATGGTGATTAATCAGCAGTTTTTGAAAAAATAAAAAGTATCATCTACTCAATCATTGCCAGAAATACTACTAAAAACTATGCTTTTTTTCTCAGAATTCTACTTATTATTTGACGAAATATACCTTTTTCATATTCATTCATGCTAAACAGCCATATTGAAATTAAGTAAACAATCACATAGACACAGGCATAAACAACAAAACCGGCTATATTATTAACTAATGAAAATTTATTGATAAAAACACCGAATATTATCGGTATTATAAACCCTGTGCTGATCCGGATCATTTCCCTCCAGTATCTTATCATGTCAATGTTGCACTGCAGGTGATAATAAAAATTCATTATTATGCCATCACCAACCACCAGTGAGGAAGCAAAGACTAC
>JARKSP010000113.1 GCA_029974225.1 Erysipelotrichaceae bacterium | reverse complement strand
CAGCTGCGTCCCTCTGACGAAGCCGCAAAAACCCGGAGGTTCTGCAGTAAAATATCTGCAGAAAACATAAAGAAATTTGTTTTTCAATTCTGTTTGTTACAGCAGAGGCTGACCGCGAAAAGGGCCAGCCTCTGTTCTTTGACTCTGAAAAGGTCAGTTTCTGCTATTTAATGTGATCCTCTTTCTTGAAAAATGACTTAATACTGTTAATTCCATTCATTGATAACAATAAAACCTATTTCCGTCAAAACGAATTTGCTTATAAAACACTTTATTACTAGTTTGGACCTGAAATAAACATTAGGATTATAAACAGGTCATGAAACCCCTTAGAACTGTAATAATTGACGATGAGCATTGTTCCTGTGAAAGACTCCGAAGATTATTAATGTCATTTGAGTTCATTGGTGAAACATGGTGTTGCACCAATTCCCTGAAAGGAGCAAAGATCATCTCCGAACAGAAGCCTGAAATAATATTCATGGATGTTGAGCTGGAAAACACTGTTTCGGGATTTGAAGTGCTTGAAAATATCCACGAGAAGAGCTATCATCCATTTGTCATTATGGTAACAGGGCATCCTCAGTATTCGATTAAGGCAATCAGGCATGGTGTATTTGACTATATAATAAAACCGGTTGATATTGACGAGTTGAAAGCATCTCTCGAAAGGCTTTTGCAAAAAACAGCTAATAATAAAATCAGAATTAATGGTGAATTTAGTTGCCTGAGTAACAGAGAACGTGATATTCTGCTTCTGGTTTTAGAAGGCAGGAGCAGTGAGGAAATCGCAGATTCTCTTTTTATAAGTGTCAATACTGTTAATACACACCGGAGAAATATTTTACGAAAGACCGGTGCAAGGTCGGTTCTGGATCTTTATAAAATCAATAGCATCGTTCATGCTTAAGGGTAAAACTCTGGAGTTTCTTTATCATCCTGCTCTCTTGAGTTTTGTGCTATGGATAATCCTGGCACTCGTTCTGCCATTTCATTTTCCAAAATTCAGAGTTAAGATACTATCAGAAGAGATAATCCCTTCAGACATCTATCTCTACTTTAGCGATCTTGATAATGATGGAACCAGCGAACGTATATCAGTAGATATGCATGATTCAGAACAGATTAAAATAATCGTCAAAAAGAATGATCGAATCCTGGACCAATATAATATACCGTTTAGTTTAACAAACAGAAACTCTGTGATCTTTAAGGACTTCAACAATAACGGCACAGAAGAGATAATTGTTTTTACATTAAGCAGGGATGCAATATATCTTAATTTGATTGACCCGATTGAAACACGCAACCTACTTACCTACAACAGATTGATTGATAATTGGACCAAGCCCGCCAACAGTGATGACAGACCTAATTTTAACAATATTTTCATCCCGGAAGAACTAAAAGACAGCAGTGGTGAAATTACTTTCTACATCAGCGCAGGTTTTAGTCTTCAGCCAAGGAATGTCTATAAATACTATTACTTCACCGATTCACTAATCAAATCACCTGAAAGTTATGCCACCATTTTTGACTGCATGGAATTAATAAGGCAATCGGATTATTTGACAGAAACATACCTTGTTTCCACTCAGGCTACAGGAAATATTCGTGATACAGTATTCTACAGCGATATTTACTCCTGGTTAATGGTACTTGACGAAAACCTGATGTTCAGGTTCAACCCTGTGCGGATCGGTGAATATCCTTCAAAAATCCAATCGATACCGATTGCAATAGGAGATACTGTAAACTATTTGGTCTTTTTTGATTACTATGGTGATGAAAAAAAATACCCTGCCTTTTACATTTTCGACACTCACGGAAACAAGATAAAGGAGCGGGTTGCTTCTGCAATAGAGCCTGAATTCTCAGGCGTTTTTGCCAATGTTGAAGACGGTTATAAAAGCTTCTTTATACTGAAAGATCATGAAGGGATAGTAGATTTAATAGATACATCGCTAAATGTTGTTCGTTCCTATGCCATACCTGGGGTAGCATCATCCAAGCCACTAGCCTGCCTTGATGCTGATATCGACGGGAAAAAGGAGTATTTCTTCCTGGGTCAGGATAGAAAAACACTGGTCATCTGCCAGCATAACTTCAAACATGCAACTCAGTATCAATTTGAACATGATCTAACCAACATAAACTTTTCACAGGTATTTCGAATAGATTCAAAACCAATGTTGTACATCCAGGCTGATACAATAGGGTGGTTGACTCTGTTTGAGAAGAATTGGTTATACTATCTGAAGATACCCTACTATTTTCTTCTTTATGGTTTTTTGTATTTGTTCATTGTTTTAATCTATGGCATTCAGAAAAAAAGACTTGACCTTAAGACTGCCACGGAGAAGAAGCTTGCTGCTTTGCAGATTAAAGCCATTAAGGGTCAACTGGATCCGCACTTCACCTTGAATGTACTTAATGCGATAGGCAGTTTATATGCCACGGAAGGTAACAGGGACAAAGCGGATTACATTTTTGGCAAGTATGCCAGGATGATCAGGCAAACTGTAATCAGTTCAGATGACATCATTATAACTCTCGAAGAAGAAATTGATTTTGTCAGGAACTACATCGAAATTGAAAGATTCAGATGTAACAACAGCTTTGAATATTTGATTGATATCACCCCGGGTATCAGCTTATCAGCCAAGATCCCCAGGATGTTGATACACACTTATGTGGAAAACGCTGTTAAGTACGGGATAAAGAAAAAGTCCGGTGGCGGAATACTAAAGGTAATTCTCAGGAATGCCCCAATGAAGATAATAATAACTGTGGAAGACAATGGTCCTGGCTTTGGTC
>JARKSP010000092.1 GCA_029974225.1 Erysipelotrichaceae bacterium | reverse complement strand
ACAGGAACGAGTTAACGCGGTACCATCCTGATTCATGTTTAAAACATGCACCTCAATATCCAGTTAACGCCTTAGTTACGTCGATGTTTGCATCGCACAGAAATGTGAGCTTCAGCTGATTCAGTTAATACTTTGCACCAGACAGTATCTCTCTATAAACCTCCCCAACCTACTAGTACATCTCTATCGTTTTCCGAAAAGATTATAACATAAACAGTTCATTTATGTAAACACACAATGAACATACAAAAAAAAGAGACAAATCGATACTCTATTCGACATTGTCAACAAATGATAAAGACAGCACATTATCTTTTTGATGTTCTGCCTTTTATTATTCAGTAATGAGTATAGTCTAAAAACGTGATTTCTTCTCCTAAATCATTTAATATTAAATCTTTCATTCTTTTCGCAAATGGACAAGGATAACCTATTGGAGTTCCTTTTTGAACACAACTGGCAAAAGCAACAGTATCCACTCCTCTTTTAACCATTTCTCTAACTCTTAGCACAACTTTTTTCCCAGGACAGCCTCCGCAGTTTGCAAAGCCATAAATTTTTATTTCATCTTTTATATCCTCAAAAGCACCTTCTTTTTTAGCAATAGCCTTAAAGCAACCTGAGCCAGAGCAATAATCTTCTGTTTGCATACATCTAATAATACCTAGTTTCATTATTTCCCTCCTGTAAATCTTGCTGTTTTGATTCATTATATCAAAAAATTTAAAAGTAACAAATAACTGCATTTTACTTGTTGATTTTAGATTTTTTAAACTGTAACTTATATTTCACTGACATCAAATGTATTTCTCATTTTTTATACAAGACTTTATATCATCAATAAAGAGCCACTGCATTTTCCTGCATTGACCACTTCCGAATCAGCTGTAAAACATTCTATTTCTGTCGTATTATTAATTTATTGATATCTTTATAATTAACAAATCCTATTTTTTTAACATAATAAACCAATAAGATTCAGTAAGTGATAATTTCATGGAATCAATATTCCAGACAGATGATTCTTCCAGTTCATTTACCATATTGGAATATTCTTAGTGTGATGAATTATTTTTGACAATTTAAAAATACCTTTAAAGTGGAGCGACTCCAAACAAGAACTTTATATGTGTTTATAGAGAAGATATACTTAACAGCCTAAAGAAATAAAACGATATTATAACTTTTTTTGCAGGAATGCTTGAAAAGCTATAAACAAAGCTCAGTCTCAGAATCGAAAATAAATTCATTGATTTAAAAGATTTTTTAAAAACAGAATTATTTTTTAGCACAAAAGCGAAAATATGTTTTAACAGCCGTTGGATTTAAAGCAAAAAAAGTCTGGAGGCTTTTAAGTGTCTCCAGACTTTACAAACATTCTTTTTAATATATTTTACTATTTTAGTTTAGTCTTTTCTTTCTGTAGTAGACAGTTGCTGTTGTCATGCCCAGACCGCTCAGCATCATCATTGCTGCCCACATCATAATGTTGATATTATCACCGGTTTCTGGAACAGGAGTCTTGGTGTAGACTGCTGTAATGGTGGTATCCGCTGTGATGTTGGTGCCGTCATGATCCCAGGCTCCGGTATAGCCGCTCTTTGGCGGGACAGCTGGTGGAGTTGCAACATCGTCACCGTTCTGAACCCTGATTTCAGCCACCGTATTTCCATCAGCCACATAGGTTACATGAAAGACCTCTATTGAATAGTCGATATAGATCATGTGATCGACATCTGGCGGAGTAACGCCGTATCCCTCATTGTTAAGCTGCTGCTTGTACTGTTCTCTTACAGCAATCAAAGGGTTAAACGAAGGATTAATTCTGACAGTTTTAGCAGTTCCTCCAAGTATAAGTTCGGTTGCCAAATACACATGCACATTAGTGAAACCTGCAGACACATGTACAATAGACTGCGGTAGCTTACCATCCTGTCCTATTGCTGTAATTGAGCCGCCGAAAACCCCAACTGTAACATCAGAAGCTGCAATATCAATAGTCCCAATACCATCTGGATTAGTGTAAGGGCGAGTATTAGTGCCGGTCAAGCTGGTGTTTTGAACTTCTGCCTTGGTTCCTGCGCCATAGATGGCTAGTGCACCACCGGCTGAAAGATTACTGTTATCAATGTAAAGCTCTGCTGGTCCAGCTGTTAAACCAACATACACTGCAGCGCCATTTTCAACAGAGACAGTGACATTGTCAAGTATCAAAACAGCAGGTTGACCTACAATGCTGATTCCCCAGCATTCTGTTTTACCAGTTATTTTATAATCGTATATCTTAACTTCATTAACAGTGTCGATTAAAAATACATCATTATCCGATGAAGTCAGAGTGTGTCCGCAACCTTCAATTGTCACTTTTCCCTTAATGTCGATTGAACTACTAATATTAACATCTCTTATAACAGCTACGGCTGCAACTTTAGAAATTGCATAGTCTACGGCCTCCTGAAGCGATTCAAAATAATATTCGCGAAAACCACTGACTACAAAAGCGACAGGATAAATTGTGGTTCCTATGACAGTAGAAACATCATCTATGTTAACTACCCCTGTTTCTGTTCCGTTTATCACTGCTCTGGATTCATTGCCGATTTCATTTGTAGCAATAATATCACTTTTTGTGATGTTTACAACTGTATTCTCCGCACTTTGATAACCACCATTGCCAAGGACAATTGCCCCAAAGTCTTCAGCACCGGAATCTTCTTGGCTAACAATCACTGTTTCGTCAATGTTTATCGTCATATTCTGACCCCAGATGATTATTCCATAATATCCCTCTATATAGCTGTCCGTAATATTGACAACAGAATTACTGGCTGCACTGCCGAAAATAAGCGCAAAAGTAGGAATGTTTGGAAGAGCATCGCCATATATTAGTACTTTTGATAAATTCAGAGTGCCGCCGCCTTTGCAAAAAATACCAAATCTGGCGGTTTCAGCACAGACTGACAGCTTCTTAATGGTGACATCAGGCGCGTTGATAGTAATCGCAGTACTTGTTCCACTGTACGCACCGGTATAGTTAAAAACAAAGCCGTCTCCGTCAAGTGTAACGGGTTTATTAATTTGTACTCCGGTACTGCTAGTGATACTTGACAGCAAGATTACTGTGTCGCCTTCCGGAGCGGCATCAAGAGCCTCCTGCAGGGTGTCATATGTATTACCCGTCGACTCTACTTCGGCTACGGCAGCTGCACGTATGGTGGTAGGAAAGCAGCAGACCAGTACTGCGAGAAATACCACAATTCTCAAAACAAACTTCTTCATATTATTCTTTCTCCCCTTGAACTATGTTCTCATAATTTATTAATATGATCTTCTTAGGACATTCTTGATGTCCCGGTAGCCTGTCGCAGCTATGCTGATTTAATTAATCTAAGGTCAGGTCTAAACACCTCCAGACAGCAGCTGACAGGATAAAGTCAGAGCGCTTCTGACTTTGCCACAAATCTAGTAACGATTTGATTTTTTTATATTCATAATAATTTTATCATTGTATATTTGATAAATCAATTGTTTTTTATGCGTTTATATAATAATGGTGTGGTTAATACGTGATAATGATTTTTTATGTATTTTCGATAATAATTAAAAGTCCTATTGAACTGTAATTTCACTATATTTCGCAAGCAATAGACATTTAAGCAAAACCAACAAAAAATACATCATTAAGCTTTAAGTTTCTAATTGTTTAGTTTTTTTGCTATAATTTTCTTATGAAAATAGAAATAATCCAATTTGACAATAATCACTTAAATGATATCCGGGCAATTAATGCATCAGTATCAAGCAATCCTAACAAGCCTTATGCAGAAAAGGTCCTTTCTCAGCACCTTTACATTGACTATTACACTGAATTTTCTAAAGAAAACTGTTTTGTGGCCAGAAATACAGAAAATGATGAAATTGCTGGCTACATTATTGCCGAAGTTGATTTTAACAGATTTAAACATCATATGCTGACTTACTATCTTCCTCAGGCTAAAGCTATCCGAACTGATTTTGAACAGAAAATAAAAGATGAGGTAGCAGCCTATGCTCCTTTCATCAATCAGTATGATGCTCATCTGCATATGGATGTTAAACCTGGCTACCAGCATCAGGGCATTGGAACCATGATGCTGCAGCACCTTTTTTCTCATCTGAAAAAAAGAGGCTGTAAGGGAGTGATGCTTTCAGTTTCTAAGAAAAATATCAGAGCCAACAGCTTTTATGAAAAAAACGGTATGTCGATTATCGGTGAAAACGGTAATAACCTGAGAGGTATTAATTTATGAATAAACACCTCCTTCAGTCAGAATACGATTTATTTTCACATCGTTTTCGGTAACTTCAATCCTCTTCAGCTTTTGCACTTCAAAAGCCGGGGTAAACTTTTTCCCTGTAAAATCCTGTAAATATTTATCATAATAGCCTTTACCGTGGCCTAGTCTGTTCTTGTTTCTATCAAAGCCGACACAGGGGACAACAATAATATCAATGTCTTCTTTTTTTATCAGCACTCCGTTATCCGGTTCTAATATATTAAAACTGCCCTTGACAAAGCGATAGGACATATAGGCTTTAATTTCATCTTCTTCCACTTTAGGAAAGCATAGTTTTATTCCCTTTCTGTTAAGTAGGAAATGCAGTCTATTTAAATTCACTTCATTTTCCAGTGCCATGTAGGACATCACCATTGCAGGCTTATAGGCTTCAATCAAATCAAAAAGTTTTTGCGAAATAATAGCCGAATAGACACTTTTCTCAAAAATTGATAGTCCTTTCAGTCTTTTTCTGATCATATCTCTTTGTTCAGATTTGTTCATAGAAGTTTACCTCATCAATAAGTCTCTGTTTTAAGGTTGTTTTCCTTAAACTCATTTCCTTGCCGACAATACCTTTAAAGAAAGCTTCTTTCTGACCGACAAAAATCAGACTCTTATAAGCTCTGGTTACTGCGGTATAGATCAGTCTTTTCTGTAACATAATGCTATACTCCAGTGACAGCGGAAGAATGATAATCGGATACTCACTGCCCTGCGATTTATGAACCGACATGCAGTAGGCATGAGAAAGATTGGCAAAATTATCATAGGTATATTCCACTATTCTGCCTTCGAAATCAGCAATAATACGATTCTGGCCGTTGTGATCTTCACTGGCGAAGATAATGTCAGTGATAATACCGATATCACCATTATAGACATCATCATCAGGCTGGTTTTTAAGCTGTAAAACCTTATCACCCAATCTGAAGGTTCGATAGCCGACCTGCAGCTGTCTT
Source organism: Erysipelotrichaceae bacterium (assembly GCA_029974225.1). Lineage (GTDB taxonomy): Bacteria > Bacillota_I > Bacilli_A > Erysipelotrichales > Erysipelotrichaceae > UBA1783. The sequence continues at coordinate 2,921 of JARKSP010000092.1, read as the reverse complement.
TTATCTTTCGCAAAAGGATTGAACTTTTTCTGTAGAGCTACATTCAGATTTTCAATCCCGTTAACCCCCTTATGCTTAGGGGCTAAAACCTGTACGTTCATAAATCCTTCCTCTAAAGTCTCATATTTATTCAGGGCATGTTCAACTATCTGCAGCGTAATGTCTTTAATGTCGGTTTTTTCGCATTCAAAAAACCTTATTTCATTGTTGGTTGGAATATCACTGACTTCTTCATTTTTGATATCTCTGGCCAGATAGATGATATCGCTGCCCTCTTTCTGACGGTAAATCCTGTCCAGCTTGATGACAGAAAAGATTTCTGATTCAATTAAATCTTTCAGAACTGTTCCCATAGCTACTGAAGGCAGCTGATCAGCATCACCGATAATTATCAGTTTTTTAAGACTGCCGCTGGCTTTCAGCAGGTTGTAAAACAGATATTGGTCAACCATGGAAAACTCATCAACAATTAAGATGTCGATATTTAAAGGATCATTTTCATCTTTGGCAAAGCGGCCTGATTCTTTATCCCATAATAACAGGGAGTGGATTGTTTTGGCATCACAGCCGGTCAGTTCAGTCAGCCTTTTGGCGGCTCTGCCGGTTGGAGCAACCAGGCTGACATTATAGCCCGGATAAATATAATCACAGGTTTTAATCATGGCTTTTACGATGGTGGTTTTCCCAGTGCCTGGACCGCCGGTAATTATTAAAAGATCATTTTCGAAAAACGACATAATCGCCTGCAGCTGAACCTGGTCATAATCAATGGCCAGCTGTTTTTGCACAATGCTGATAGCCTTTTGAACTGCATTGGCAGCTATCTCTATTAAATGCTGCTGAGGAAAAAGAGCTAAGTATTTAGCGATATAGACCTCAGCATCATACTGCGAAATATGATAGATTCTATCTTCTTCAACATAGGCTAAACGATACATCCTCAATCTTTCAATAATTTCGCCGGTATCAGCAACATACTCACCAAGATGTTTATTCAGCTGTCTGACAAATTCATCCAGCTCTAAATAGGTGTCACCATTCTTCATACATAAAGACATCAGCAGGTTTTCCCCATAGGCGGTTAAACGATTGATATCATCTTTTTCAAAACCAGTATCCAGAGCAAACCGGTCAATTGTCGCAAAGCCGATACCGTCAACTTCTCTGATTACCCGATACGGATTGGTCTTCATAATTTCCAGTAAATCTTTTTCGTATTTATGCTTCAGTTTGAAGATATTTTTTAAACTGATATGGTGACTGCTTAAAAAGATAACCGCTTCATCGGTTTCCTCTTTCAGGCCTTCCAGAATAGCTTTCTTTCTTCTTTCAGTCATCGAAGGGACTTCATCCAATATGTCATTATCATTCTTTATTTTTTCGATAATACTCAATCCCAGGCAGCTGACCAGTTTTTCAGCGAATACCGGTCCGATTCCTTTAAACTGAACACCGGAAAAATATTTGATTAAGCCTTCCTTATTATCAGCCAGAAGTCTGGTGTAGCTTTCAATTTTAAACTGAATTCCATATCTGGGATTTTCAACGTATTCACCCTGCAGGCTGTATCTGGCATTTTTATCAATTTCACCGATGTAGCCAACTACAATTATCTCTTCCTGCAGTTTTGATTCATCCAATTCAAAAATAGCTACCGTGTAGCCATTTTGCGGATTGCGGAATATCTCTTTTAAAAATCTGCCTTTTTCTTCCATCTTTACCCGTGAATATGCTGATAAACGTGCCTGCCATGCTCAATTTCACCAATAAAAGTCTTTTCAATGACACCGCCACCCAAACAGATATCACCATCATAGAATACTGCCTGCTGACCCGGAGTGACTGCTTTGATCTTTTGCGGATATTTAACCAGCACAAGCTCAGGACTGTATCTTTCGATTGTCACCGGATTATCTTTCTGGCGATATCTGAACTTGGCCTGACACTGCTTCGGCATTTCAAAATCCGCCAACGGATTAAAGTCACTTACTAAGCAGCTGTCTGAATATAACCAGATATCTTCGTCTTGAGAAGCAACATAAAGTTCATTGGTTTCAACATTTTTCCCTACTACAAACCAGCGTCCTTTTCCTCCGCCAATGCCTAATCCCTTTCTTTGGCCAATAGTATAATACATCACACCATTATGTCTTCCTACTGCTTTTTTGGTTAAAACATCAATAATATCACCCTCTTTGGAAGGCAGATAATTATTGAGAAACTGTTTAAAGTTTCTTTCACCGATAAAACAGATGCCGGTCGAATCTTTTTTCTCAGCCACTGGAATATTCATCTCCAGGGCAATTTTTCTAACTTCGCTTTTATCCAGTTCTCCCAGCGGAAACAAGGTGTTTGCCAGCACATTTCTATCTATCTGAGCCAGAAAATAGCTCTGATCCTTATTACTGTCTAAACCCTTCAGAAGCTGATAGCCAGCTTCATTTTTGACTATTCTGGCATAATGACCGGTAGCCACCTTTTCAAAACCCTTACTTCGGGCAAAAGCATAGAAGGCAGCAAACTTAATATATTTATTACATAGAATATCCGGATTCGGTGTTCTGCCCTTCAGGTGCTCCGAAATAAAATTCGAAAAAACATCATCCCAGTACTCTTTAACAAAATCAACTCTAAGCAGTTCAATTCCTAAACTGGCGGCAACAGCCAAAGCATCCTGATAATCTTTTTCCTGAGGACAGATCTCATCCCTGATTGTCGGATTACCCAGAACATCATTATTGACAGCTGCATCCCAATTGCGCATAAAAGCCGCAGTTACCTCGTAACCCTGTTTTTGTAACAGATAGGCACAGACAGCACTATCAACTCCTCCTGATAATCCGACCAATACTTTATTCATCATCTTTTCCTTTTTCTAATTATATCATACCTTTTTATGTTGATAAAAAATAAAACCCTTT
>JARKSP010000090.1 GCA_029974225.1 Erysipelotrichaceae bacterium | reverse complement strand
ATAATTAATAATAGAAAGGGCAGATTATGAAAAAAGAAAAGTTTAGAGATATTACCGATTTTAAGACCAAAAGTTATTTACGCTATATCTCTATGGTTTATTTAACCATAATCATCATAATGGCGACTCTATTCTTTACCGATTTGAATCGAATGAGGCATAATAAACCCATACTTTACAGTACCTGGGGCTTTTCTTATTCACCGCCGATTGATATCCAGGAAAATCTGATTGAAATATCCATTGTCGATTATTTAATGGCTAAAGGAGACAGACAGTATAAACATCACGAAAGTGAAAAAACCTTTGCCAGTATCAGAATATATCTACTGGAAGAAAAAAATGAAAACGTCTTCTATGTCTATGCCTGGGCTCTGGTAGAAAAACACTATTTAGAAAATAATGAAATCATAAAAGAAAACAGTTCATCACTCCCGTATAGGTTTATAGTTGAAAAAGTTAATGATACCTTTATTGTTAAAGAAGCAGCGGTGCCTGGATATGGTCCAGACTACGATAGTGATATGAAAAATCTCTTTCCAAGAACTGTCAGAAAAAACATGGAAAAAGTATATGATGATGGAACATTGGAGAAATTAAATCTGGATATCCAGCAGCAGCTTAAGCTATACTTTCATTAATTATGAAATTATAACTATAGAATTTGACTGATATTATTAAAAAGGGATACGACCTTGATGGCCTTATCCCTTTTTAAAACCAGTTTTTTTATACTGTTAAGACCGGTATTTTTTCTGAGCATTACTGCCGCAATTAGTTCCACACTGTTTTGAATAAGGACAACCGATACACACTTCACCACGTTTTTTAAAGTTAGCTAAATATCTGACAATTAAAACAACGATAGCAGCCAAAACTGCAACAACAATTACATCTTTCATAATAAATCCTATTTTATAAAACTAATTACTCTTACTGCTTAACTGATATTCTTCTTTGAGTTTCTTGCTGGTGTTATTAATTAAGTATACTACCACTCCTACCATCGCTAATACAGCGATTAATCCTAAAATAGCCGCAAGTACATTTAAACTGCCACCAGTAATAATCGTACCAACGGTATAAACAACATAGGCTACTGTATATCCAACACCTAATTGCAAAGCAATTGCTCCCCAGACCCACTTAGAACTTTTCATTTCACTATTCATTGAACCAATAGCCGCAAAGCAAGGTGGAGAATATAGGTTAAACATCAGATAAGCTAAAGCAGCAACTTTAGTAATGGCAATAATACCCGCTACTTCTTTTCCTGCACCTTCTAACATCGCCAGCTCTTCCACATCAATTAAATTTTCAAGTCCCACAAAGGTAACGGCCAAAGTACCAACAACATTTTCTTTAGCTATTAAACCGGTAACTGCCGCTGCGGCAAGTTGCCAAGATAAGACTCCAACAATTGGAACCAGTAAATAAGCGAAAGGAGAAGCAATCGAAGCTAGAATTGATTGATCAGCTGACTCTGCCACTTCAAAACTCCAGGTAAATGTCTGCATTAAATGAACTGACATATTACATAACAAGATAATTGTGGCTGCTTTGACAATATAAGCCCAGCCACGACTTAGCATCGTTTTAAAAGCACCCCATAATGAAGGGATTTTATATTCCGGCAGCTCAATAATAAAGAACGATTTTCTCGCCTGATAACCAGCAATTTTGTTTACCAGTAAAGCTAATACGAAAATTAAAGCAATACCAACAAAATATGATAGCGTACTTACCCAGGCAGCATCTTCAAAAAATGCTCCGGCAAATAAGGCGATAACTGGAATTTTAGCACCACAAGGCATAAATGGCGCCAGCATGGCGGTTACTCTTCTTTCCCGCTCATTACGGATAGTACGACAAGCCATAACTCCTGGAACAGCACAGCCGATTGAGATTACAAAAGGAATAACTGATTTACCAGAAAGACCAACTTTTTTAAAGATTGGATCCAATACTACAGCAACACGTGCCATATATCCACAATCTTCTAGTAGGGCAATTAAGAAATACATCACCATAACTAACGGTAAGAAGCCTAAAACAGCACTTACTCCTCCAATAATACCGTCAACGACAATTGATTGTAATAGTGGACTGGTATCAACCATTAATTCACCGACATACTCAGCAAAAGAATCAATACCACCGGTTAGAACTCCTTCCAGATATTTCCCCAACCCTAATGGTCCTTCAGCCTGGGAAATGTAGAAGACTAAAAACATTACTAAAGCAAATATTGGAATACCAAGCCATTTACTGGTTAAAATAGCATCTATTCTATCACCAATATTCTTTTCCCTGGTTAATACTGTTCTGGTTTCAACAGTTTCTACAATCTTATTGACAAATTCAAATCTTTTGCGATCAGCATCTTCAACAGCCTGCTTATCAGTCAAATCGATTTCTTTCTGTCTGTAAGGCGCCTCTTGAATCTTGCCAGCCACCAGTACAGCAGTTTCAACAGCTTCCTTTAAGCCTTCTCCGGTAGTAGATACAGTGGCAACAACTGGACATCCAAGCTTTTCAGATAATTGAGATACATCAATTATAGTTCCTTTCTTTTCGTTTAAATCACTCTTGTTTAAAGCCACTACTACCGGAATTTTAAGCTCTAAAAGCTGAGTAGTGAAAAAAAGACTGCGGCTAAGGTTAGTAGCCTCTACAATGTTGATGATTACATCGGGATTTTCCTTCTTCACATAAGAGCTGGTGATGCTTTCTTCACTGGTAAATGGCGACATGGAATACGCTCCAGGAAGGTCAACAGCAATCAGCTGTTCATTACCGGCATATACCTTTTTGATAGGGTATTCTTTTTTCTCTAAGGTAACACCTGCCCAGTTACCGACTTTTTCATAGCGACCGGTAAGAGCATTATACATTGTGGTTTTACCTGAGTTCGGGTTGCCCGTTAAAGCAATTCTCATAGGGATTACCTCCTTCTTTCTAAATTCTATATAAACTAAATCCCGGCGGATAAAGTTATAGCCGATTAACCTTGGTTAGTTATGACTAACTTACAAACAAAAAATAAAAGGTATCATTGTCTAATCGGTAGTTGCTTACACAATGATAGCTTCAGCAAGCTGATTATCAATATTGTACCTTCCATCCTTAATAGCCACTACACATCCGCCCTTAAGATGACGAACAATAGTTATTTTTTCTCCAATATAACAGCCAAGAGAGAACAAAAAAGCATCAAGCTCTTCGTCACCAGTTACAATATTGCTTATGCTGTACTCAATTCCCTCTTGTGCCTGCTTTAAGTTCATAACAAACTACCTCATTCTAATTTCGAGTTAGTCTTGACTAACTATTTCTAATAATAGTTTACTTTTCAGCGAATGTCAACATATATTTAGAAAATATCTTCTCTTTTTCTTTGAAATCAGCCATCAAAAAAAGAACTTCATTAACGAAGCTCTTTTCCGGTTATATCTGATTCTATATTTTAAACGGTTTGCCTGCCGCTGTTATATTGATACACCGACAGACTGACCATTGCGATTAAGGAAATAAGCATTATCGCAAACCAGATAGCAGGGTTGAAGTTATCTCCTGTTTTTGGCACAACCTCCATAACTACAGGCACATAGGTGTTTTTGATATCAAACCCGGTTACTTCAGTTGTATAGCCAGCAACTTCATCTCCCGTAATGGTATAAACTATCTGTTCTCCATTTTCATATTTATCTAAACCGGCAAATGACCATGCCCAGCCATCGGCTGCTGTTACTGTTGCTGAAGCAACTTCTACTCCATTGGCCAATAAACTAACCATTATGCTGTCCGGTCTTTTGCCATCTTTATCATTTTCATCATTCCAGGCACAGCTTCCAGCCACATCAACTGTTTCAGGAGTATGACTGTTTGTGAAATTATAGCCATCCTGGGCTGTTGTATAGTCTGTTACTGCATCTTCGGTAACCGTGTAATCAATCTCTTTTCCACCATCATAATACTTAGGCAAGTCTGTAAATGTCCATTGCCAGCCATCGGCTTCTGTTACTGCTGCTGAAGCAACTTCTATACCATTAGCCAGCAGGCGAACTATGATGCTGTCTGGCCTTATACCATCCTGATTATTCCCATCATCCCAATTTCCTCTTACAGCCACATCTATTGTTTCAGGAGTATAGCTGTTTGTAAAATTGAAGCCATCCTGAGTTGTCGTATAATCTGTTACTGCCTCTTCAGTGACGGTATAATCAATCTTTTTACCTTCGCTGTATTCAGCAAGATTGCTGAATGTCCATTGCCAGCCATCGGCTGCTGTTACTGTTGCCGAAGCAGCTTCTACTCCGTTGGCCAGCAGGTGAATTGTGATACTGTCCGGTCTTTTTCCATCACGGTTTTCGCCATCATCCCACTCTTTTTTCACTGAAATATCTATATATGTAGGTATTCTGTAATAACCGGCATTTCTTCTTTCTAAAGGATTATCAATATTCAGAGTGAATGAATCTGACATTTCTGGCGTTTCAGGATTTATCCCGCTACCATAATCATAATTTTTCTGATATTCAAATAACGTTAATTCATATCCTTCAGGTGTTTTTACCTGAATCTTGTATTCACCATTATGGTAGACATCTATAGAATAATAACCCGTTTCATCAGTAGTTGTCACATATGGTTTTCCCGAAGGGTCTTTTGCGATTGAACCATCTTCATTAAGTAGTGTGACAGTATAATTTCCAAATGGGCTTTCTTTTTCCGGGTCGAACACCCCATTTTTATCAAAATCATCAAACACATAGCCATCAACCTTATATTTGACAATATTAAGCTTTATAAAATTTGATTCCGTAATTGATGTAGTTATGTTGTTATATGTTCCAAATGAATTAACCGCCTGCGATTCATTATCAAGGGTTATATCAAATGGTACATTAAAATCCATGAAAAACTCTATATATTCACCAGGCTTAAAAACTTCATTTTCTTTTAATACCAGTTTGAAGCACGTTGCTGCCGAATAATCCTCTAAACTGCTGACCCACTCACCGTTTTCAATAAAGTCTTTTATGTCGGTATATTCACTGATGTCAGCAGTTGAATAGAATACATCGAACTTACTCGGAACAGTTATCGGACCAGCAAGAGTTATCGGAAAATCAGAATTTCTATTGAAACGATTACCCTGTAAATCACCACCGGCTGTTAAATCGCCTGGTTTTGGCAGCAAATCAATAAACGTCATTTCAGTGTATTCGGTATTGGTATTATTGACAACCATGAACTTGTACTGTCCTCTTCTGGCCAATTCACTCAAACCACTATCACTAAAGGTCTTGTCTAAATACCCCTTGACAGTCTTGCTGATTAGAAATTCTTTTACATCATTAAAATTGAAGTCCAGAAAACCCCAGACCATAACATCATCAGTATAGCCATTATCATTAAAATCGTTTCTGTCTGTATACAGATACTTGGTTCTGGTGTCAAAAAGTACTTCTCCCTGATTTCTTCCTTTTGCATTATACCAGGCTAAATAGGCGCTGTTTCTATTTGGACCATGGACTGTATATTTGGTTACTTCCACCTGATAGTTAATCAAAAAAGAAGAGCCGGTATATTGAAGAGAACGATTTGCCTTTATATCTCCTAAACTCCAGACCAGGGCTGTCTTTCCGGTGTTTTTATAATTGTAGATTATTTCAGGCTCCATTGGACCTAAATCAAACTGGATATCCAAGTCAGTGACTGGTGCTGAACCACGCAGTCCAATTGTTGCTGAACCTGGTACATACTGATTGCCAAAAGGAATAAAATCAATGATTTTCACACCTTCAATAACACTGCCCTGTCCTATCTGTACAACATCAAACTCCAAGCGATAATTGAGCTTCTCGCCTACTTCCACATATCTGTTATTTACATAGGTACCTGTTCCATAAACCTTTTCAAAATCAACAATTGTATTAAATGGCAGCAGTTTAAATGAAGCAGTTGCCTCTTTTTTGATAGTTGCAGTCTCACCTACATAGTTTGTGCTCAAGCTTGCTGTATTGGGCATTGTTAAAGTGGCAAAAGTAGTTTCTGGATTTCTTATTTTTACATAAGGATGTAAAATTATCATTCCACCTGGAACAAGTTTTGCTCCTTCTAACATTTCATATCTGAAAGCTACCGCTTTATCCTTAAATACATATATTTCCTTTAATTGAGTAACCGGATTATTTTCCTGCAGAGAGTATTGCACGATCTCTTCCGTGCCGTCTTCATAGGTGACAATGATTCTATAGTTTGGCACTTTTGAGCCATCGTATCTGTAAACAATTAACTTGGAGAACTTCAAATTCGAATTTAATTTATTGTCATTGATAACAATGTTTTCCAGATCTAGTTCCAGGTTATTGTCGTTTTTTATCCAGATTTCAAACGGCAGCTCTCTATTCTCTTTCATATCCGGAGTATCCATAAATTGAGCATTGGTTTTCGCTATTTTCCTAAAAACAATCTCTTTTTTTGGCGGTGGCGGTGTTGTTCCTGTTATTTTAAAGGTAATTGTATCTTCATCATAAAAATCCGTTTCGTACTGTTGCTGATTAGGAGGCACCATTGTAAGTTCCATTTTATTGGTTTTCAACTCATTTAATTTAGCACCCGGAAACAATAATACAATTGGGTACCTTGACCATTGCTGGATATTTTTGGTCCCCTCACCAGAAAGAATCTGGGTATAGGTTGCAGTATGAGTTTCTTCATCATAAACCCAGCCCGGATTTAATGACTGCTTAAAAACTGCTCCTTCCGGCAATCTGTCTGTAACGTAGAATTCTTTATAGTTTCTTTGCCCAAAGGTAGAGGGAAAATTAATAGTGATGGAAAATTTTATTGGAATTAAATCTGCTTCATTGGCAGTCAGATATCCTGGATTGTTTAAATCTGCTTTTCCTAAATTGTAGGTCAAGCCATCTCTATATGTGTAAATAACCCCGCCAATATATCCAGTGGTAGGCATTGGCTCAAAAATATTTTTTTGGATATACGGTTCAAGAATTTTAATCTTTGTAACCGCACTGGCTTCTGCTCCTGCTACGGGGGTGCCTTCGACAATCATAATCGCCGAGATGATTAAATCATAGCCGTCTGGGGTCATACCATTTTTAGTAACCCAGGTGATTGGTACATCTACATTGGCGCCGCCATTAATATCCTTAAGATAATATCTTACATAATAATATTTACCTTCTTCTTCCAAAGTGACACTTACCGATTCTGCACTGCTGAACATTGTTGGCCTGATAGTTCCAGGCTCAATATATTCTGCCGGTATTTTTACCTGTAACACTGCATTTTGAATGGGATCTTCTGATTCGCTTATTGAAAACCTTACATAGGTGGTTCCTGTCTGTCCTGATAAATATTCTGGTTTATCATTGACAACACTAAAATTAGAAATCCAGCTTGTTCCATCCTTGCCGCGATAATTTATATCGTTCGGTGTATTTAAATTCATTATTTCTTTTTCAATATTTTTAGAATTTTTACTTTCATTGAAAGCAACGTTTTCATCCGAAGCTGCTGCTTTAACATGCCCAATGCTGCCTAGCAGAATAAGCCATACCATAATAAGCTTTAACAATCGTTTCTGTATCATAAACAATTTCTCCTTTAACACCTGCTTTTGTGCTTTTAAAGGGGAAAACAGGACTGCAACGCCCTGTAATATTCTTTCGAATTACCCGCTCCGTTGTGTATTATATAATAAAGCGCTTACTTTTGTCTATAAAAAATGTATTAATTATTGTAATAATGAAGACAGGCTGACATAAAATAAATAAGCCTTTATTTTAACACAGACAAGGAAACAGTTAAGGAGCTGTAATTATAAAAACGCTAAAAATGTCTGTTAAACTACCAGTTATAGTCTATAAATAACCAGCTGTTTAAAATCGGTAGAAAGTATTTTCTGATTTTTCTATAATGTAATCGCAATACAAAGGAGGGGTAAAAATGCAAATAGAAGTACGGATTGACCTTGATTGCCAAGAAACAAAAATCATTATTGTCACCAGTGAAGTTAATGATGAGATTAATGAAATCATCAAAAAGCTCGAAGATGTGCATCCAAAAATCATAACCGGATTCAAAGATGATACTATTAAGATCTTAGAGTCGGACGAGATTTATCGGATCTATGCTTCAGGGGGAAAAGTTTTTGTCGAAACTGACAAAGAGGTTTATACGCTGAATCTACGACTTTATGAAGTAGAACAGCGTACCGATAATCGGGTGTTCTTACGCATCTCCAATTCGGAAATCGTCAATCTGAAAAAAGTCAGAAGTTTCGATTTGAGTTTTACTGGCACAATTTGTGTCAAAATGTTAAACGGAACCATTACATATGCTTCAAGAAGATATGTAAGTAGAATCAAGAAAATATTAGGAATATGAGGTGAACATTATGAAAAAGAAAATATTTTTAAGAGGATTGTTAGGAATTCCTTTAGGAATTGCACAAGGTTATATTATTACCATTCTGATTTCCCTGATTCATGCCGATGGCTATTATAGTTCTTGTGTGCCTGACCTGGTCGTTACAATGGGCAGTGAAATCAAGGCGGTAATATTTCAGACAGCACTGAGCGGACTGCTGGGAGCAGTTTTTGCGGCAAGCTCAGTTATCTGGGAAATGGAAGACTGGAGCATGGTTAAGCAGACAGGTCTCTACTTTATTATTACGGCTCTGGCAATGATGCCGGTAGCCTACTTTGCAAAATGGATGGAGCCTACCTTCAGAGGTTTTGTAAGTTATTTTGGAATATTCTTGGTGGTCTTCATAGTTATCTGGTCCATTCAGTACTTTTTCTGGAAAAGCAGAATTGATAAAATGAATGAAGAATTAAAGACTAAAAGAAAACAGTAAAAACTTCTCTTGCATTAAATGAACGTTCAAATACCTAAGAATTATATTGTCTGAGCAACAGCCTTTCTGCTGTTGCTTTTTTAAAAAGAAAACAAAAAATCCCTTTCCATCGGGATTATGATTAAACATTTATGGCGCCCCCTGCGAGAATCGAACTCACAACTAACCCTTAGGAGGGGTTTATTATATCCATTTAACTAAAGGGGCTTTTAAGCTTTAAAGTGCTTTTTACGTCAGCTGAAGAAGGATTTAAACACTTAAAACATTATATCATCTTTTATATATTGTGCTAAAATAAATGTGGTGATTACTAAATGGAAAAATTTTATTTAAATATGATTGTTGACATGACCGATCCAAAATGTGAATTTATTGATACTGTCAATAAGGAGATCAAAAACTATGGGGCAGTCGTTTACAACTACCAGTCTAATTCCTATCAGTTTATTCGCAGGTTTTCCCATATTGATTATAAGTCAGAGATTCTGCCCGACTTTATCAAGGTGGAAAATTCAGACGCTTTACTAAACGGGTTAAATCTGACTATTCACTATGAGTTTGATCCCGAAACTGAAGAAGATGAAGAAAACCTGGATATCTGGTTTAATGATATATCCCAAATTGAACTGCCAGTCTACAACTATGATAAAGATGGCGATATCTATTTAGAAAAATCTGTCCCCATTGATACTTCCGTCAGCAAACACACACTGTGGTATTTGAATAAGGACAGCTATGAATATATCCTGGATGTTGATCTGCTGATGCTGACGCCAGTAATAAAAAACATCAATATCGCCCGAGATTTAATTAAGAATTACACTGTTCATCCTTTTGATTTTAGTGCTGATGAGCAAAACCATCTGCCTGATCATTTAGAAGGTGTCTATGGTCATGAACATCATCACGATGATGATTAATGAAACAGATATTATCATTGAATATTTTAATTAAAAAAGAACTTTACATGTAGCAATTAAATGCTGAATGAAAGTTCTTTTTATTATTGAACGACTATTTTTTCAAACACTTCGCCAACTTTTGCTTTTATCAGCAGATCAGCGGCACTATCCTGAGAGGTAGCCGATAAGTTAATCAGCACCAGATACTTTCCTCTGAAGTAATTTACCAGACCAGCGGCAGGATAAACCACCAGCGATGTTCCGGCAATAACCATGCAGTCAGCCTGTCTGATTGCTCCTATTGCTCCATATAAGGTTGCATCATCCAATCCCTCTTCATATAAAACCACATCAGGCTTTATTATACCGCCACAGCTGCAATGCGGAATCCCCTCACTGTTTATGATATAATCCAGATCATAGAACCTATGACATTTGGTACAGTAGTTCCGATGAATTGAACCATGCAGCTCATAGACATTTTTGCTTCCTGCTGCCTGGTGTAAACCGTCAATGTTTTGAGTAATTACTCCTATTGCTTTACCCTTTGATTCAAGTTCAGCCATTTTTATATGAGCCATATTAGGCTTGGCATCAGGATAAATCATCCTGTCTTTATAAAAACGATAAAATTCCTGCGGATTATACTTATAAAATGAATGAGAGATTATTGCTTCAGGAGGATATTGATACTTCTGGCTATATAAGCCGTCAACACTTCTAAAATCAGGAATTCCACTTTCAGTCGATACTCCTGCTCCGGTGAAAAATACAATTTTGTCAGATTCATCTAGAATCCTTTGAAGTGTTTTAATCTTTTCCATTTTAATATAATACTAAGGCATCAAGAACGTTTCTTTCGCCTTCTCCCTGATATGATACTGGATGACTTAATAATACACCATTTTCAGTAAAAGCTGAAGAGCCTCCGCCATCAAGATTGCAGGCATTGTAAGCACCATACTTCATCATCAGATTCACTAAATCAGCAAAGCTGGCACCCATAGAGCCTCCGCCACCGCGACCATCAATCACTATTAATAATACTATACCATCTTTTCTTTGCCCGATACAGGTTCTTGGGTGAATTCCCCCGCCACCGGTTCCGGTATAGTTGGAAGGTTCACCATTTACAACCAGAAACGGACCAAATTCAATAGCCCAGACCATTCCTGCTTCTAAAGCTCTGTTAGCGGTAGAATTCATCAGCATTAACACTCCATCCTTATTCATACCGACTATAGGGCCATCTCTTCCGGAATCATAATATACTTCACCATCAACAATTAAACTGCGGGCCGGATATTTTTCATAGGTTGTTATATTGACATAATAGCCACTGGCATTGGTGGCAATTTTGGCACCTGTTTCCTGAGCCATGGTACTGACAGTGCTGCCATATCTGCTCTTTGACAGATATAAATGCAGCCTGGTCGGGTCATATATTACTGCCATGTAGCCAGAAAAAGTAGGTTCGATTATTCTGACTACCTTATACAGGTCATTGCCTTCATCTCTTTTCAGCACAGCCTCTTCATATTCATTGGCATACACTACCTTATCTGAGTAGTCAACAAATACAATATCATCAACATTTGAAGTTTCTCCGGCAGATGTAATTGAATGCTTATTGGCAATTTCCTGAGCATACTCTTCTGAATATAGCACATAAGCCAAATACTTATGACTGTTGGTGCTCAGAGCAGTTTGAATGAATAGCTCTCTGATTCTGTTATACGGCCCATAGGCTAAAAATAAGCATATTAAAGCACATACATCTACAAAAATTAAAAAATATGTATACCAGCTTAGTTTTTTCTTTTTTCTGTTTCTGATAAAAACCGTCTGAATCTGGTCAGTATCATTATTCTCTGCAACCTTCTGTTCGCTGTTTTCTCTATTCATTACCAACAACCTCCAAAATAAACGGATCATCTATCTTACCTGTTCCTGAAGTTATCATAATCTGACCATTTAAGCAGATTACTGGCTTAACATTGGCTTTTTCATCAATTTGAATATACTTTAATATATCTTCGTTAATTACACAGACCAGTCTGTTTGACTGCGTGCCATTATGAGCTACAAAAATGTTTTCATTGCCTTTTAAATGTTTGAAGCTGATGTTTGGTATTGCGACATAACATTCTACTGTATCACTATAGCAGCTTTCACGATAATCATATTCTCCGATTGAGGTAAATGTCCCATAGGTCCATGTTTTTATTACCAGATAATCCTCATAATTTTCAAGTTCAGCCAGAAAATCATTGTTCAGATAGTAGCCTAATCCACTTTCCAGTGTGAAGTGGTTATCCGAGCCAAACTCAACGCTATAGTCAGCACCATCCTTCCGGATTACATCAGCCATAATCAGAATTACATTTCTATCTCCATCTATCGATTCAACTCTCCATTTCAGACCAGAATACTGAACGTAAGAACCAACTGCAGCATCCATGGCTTTTTCAATTTTAGTATCCATCAGCACAAAAGGATTTTCTTTTGTTCCATCGCCACTGTTGGCCGTTGTAGAACTGTTCAAAGTTAAAACCGGTCTGACCCCAATCGTTAATGAAGCTGAGTAAGATACTCCGATAGCTCCTTCTTCATTGACAAGGTAGTATTTGTCTTCGCTGTTTCTGTTTCCTAACCAGAAGCTTTCACCATTATTCAGATATGATTTCTGTCCGCCGGCAGCTAAATATTCTTTTAATGAAAGCAGGCTGAATTTATTCAGGTCTAATTCTTCGCTGCAGGTATGTTCTTCAAAATTATCTATCTGACAGACACAGCTGGAATTAGCAACCAAAAAATTTGAATTCTTGACAATCTTTTCATAAATGCCGCTATTCTCCAGTTCAGATTTGTTTAACCATTGACTGATAGAGGTATTGTAAAAAACATCTTTTTCAAACAAAGGCATAACAGTAATCGATTCTTCAGCAATAATTTTAATATTGTTATTCGCATCAATAGATATAATGCGATAGAGATTGCCAGAAAAAGAAATATAATTATTGGTTACATTGCCAACAAAGGTATAGGTTCCATCTTCGTTTTCAACCAGTCTGTCTGCAGAACCGTAATCTATTCTGTCAATTAAGATTGTTGATAAAAATGCATAGCTGGCGCTCTGATATATTTTGTTATACTTATCTCTGAAATATATTAATCGACCCAGATAAACAGCTAAAATTCCTACTATCAGCAGGGTATTAACTATTTGGAATCTTTTTTCCTTTGTCATTCTGAATTTCTTTTTTGTCATAATGAAGTCCTTTTTGTCCCATAAAATAATAACATAAAAAAAAGTGTGTTTCCACTCTTTATCTTACTTCACATCACATCCCATAGATCGAACAATCACATTATAAATACTTCCATACTTCAACAACAGCCTGAATAGCTTCAGGCTGTCGTGAATATTTTTTATAAATCTGTTAATGTCCTTCAGATATGACTTCTACACATAGTGTTCAGCCAATCCTAAGGCAATCTCCATCATTCTGGTGAATGAGTTCTGCCTTTCTTCAGCTGATGTCAGTTCATGGGTAACAATATTATCTGAAACAGTCAGCAGACAGGCTGCTTTTTTACCTAAATAATTGGCATTGGCAAATAAAGCAAATGATTCCATTTCAGCAGCGATACAATTATATTCATTTACTGCCTTATTGAAATTCTCTCCTGCTACATTTTCACCATAATAGAAATTATCACTTGAGTTAATTCTTCCTTCAATCATTCTATAGCCTAGGTTTTCTGCTGAAGCTTTGAGTTCTTCATTTAACTTAGCACTTGGATAAATGATTTTTTCTTCATAGCCGCAGAACTGTCTGGCATATGTTGATTCAGAATACGCACTGTCCGTCAGGATAACTTCATATAAATCAATTTCTGCCTTCATGGCACCAGTGGTTCCAATACGGATAATTGCTTCGACACCGTAGAAAGCAAACAGCTCATATGAATAGATACCCATTGAAGGCATTCCCATACCGGAACCCATAACTGATACTCTGTGTCCTTTATATGTTCCGGTAAAACCTAACATGCCTCTGATTCCATTAAATTGAACAATATCTTCTAAATATGTTTCTGCTACAAATTTCGCTCTTAAAGGATCTCCCGGCATCAAAACCAGTTTGGCGACATCGCCCATACTTGCACTAATATGTGGTGTACTCATTATTTTTCCTCCTTAATGAATATTATTTAAAAGTTTATATACCTCTATTAAATATTTTAACAATCTATACTATAATTTTCAATCACTTCAATTCTTTTCTGACTTTTTTTGTGGTTAATACGGGAAAATGTCTCATATTATAATATAATTAACATCATGTAATTTAGATGAATGCATTACTCTTTAAAAATTGGAATTTGTTAAATCAAACGCCAACTCAGCTTATTTGACACTATATAGGTATAGGCAGGTTCACTAATTGTATTGTCAATATCTTCTACTTCAAATTCGCTATAACTAGCCCATACAATTTGCTCTTTCGGTTTACCAGGCAATAATTGCTTTTTTATTGATAGATGTGCGTCAAATAATTCGCAAGTGTAATTATCTTGCCAACCTACTAAATGAACTTGCCTAAGTCCAACAAACAGCAATTCGAGTTTTTCCTTTACCATTTGTGAGTGAAAAATAACATGCATCCTATGACCGTTTTCATCTGAAAAGTGCATTATTCCTTCAGAATCTACAGATGTTCCACTTTCATATGAAACAGAAACAATACATGAATCATGAAAACCACAGTAACTATTCATGAGTTTTTCTATATCTTTTTCTGTTTTTATTTTATTCCAAGAACTCACAACATTTATCCTCTCAAATCTAAATTTAATAATTTTAAAATAAATTAAAACCAGATTCTGTGCATTACCTTTAGTGAATCTTCGGTTAATGGATATCCTATTGACTCTCCAGTAAGTGAATCAATTCCACAATAGAGGCAAATAGCAGTCCAATCTGGAGTGTCTTCACACCATTCATAAATTTCATCCGGCGAAAATATTGCACCACAATAGAAACATCCACATTTCTTTTCTTTCTCAAGAATCTTTTTGTTAGCAGAAGAATATTTATGAGCCTCAAATCCATCCTTAAAAGTCACCTTCACAATTTCTAATTTAACTTACTCCGCTTTATCATATTTTTTGAAAACGTGTTATTTATCAAAATTATAACCAGCCAACAATATAATAATCTTATTATTTAGTTATAAAACACAGATTAAACAAGACATTAAATTTCATTAGTGTTTTGTTTATTCTGGAACATTTCCTCATATTATTAGCATAACTTCAATTCTTTTCCGACTTCTTTTTTTCATGTTTAGGTTTATTTTTGGCTTCAACTCTGAAAATGACTCCCTTTTCCAGATTTTCCGCCACAATAGAAAAACCATAGGCGTTACAGACCTTATAACAGATACTCAGCCCTAATCCAAACTTTCCTTTGTCTCCTTTTTCAAAAGGCTTGAAAATGGTTTTAACTCTTTCCTCTGAAAGAGATGGTCCATCATTGGCAATCGATAAATAATGCGGCTCCAGGTTAATTGAAATAGCGCTTTCGGCATATCTCAAGGCATTGTCCAGCAGGTTGGAAACCACAACTCTCCAGCTTTCCTCATCACCCTTGAAGATTGCTGAACTAAGATTTTTATTTATTTCCAGTTCTGGTCTGATCATCTTAAACGAAACCAGGACATCGTTAATCAGCTTATGCATATCGGTTGTCTTATCAGTTTCCTTTTCCTGTTCCATCGCATAATCCAGTCGGTTCAAAAACAGCAGGCTATAAACCTTCTTTTCCAGCCTGTTGGCATTATCCAGTATTACGTCAACACTTTTTTCCAGGGTGTCATACGGATAGATACCATCCTTGATACTCTCAGCATATGATTTAATTGTCGCAATCGGAGTTTTCAGGTCATGAGAGATATTCTGTATCATTTCCTCTTTTGTTTCTTCCTGACGTTTGATTTCTTTATGCATTCCTACCAGGGCTTTAGCCAAATCACCCAGTTCATCTTCTCTTTCAATATTTAAAATGGCACCGTCATCACCCTGCCTGATTTTCTCAATATAGCTTTGCATCTGTAGAAGCGGGGCAATAATCGTAGCGACCCAGATTGTCAGCAGAATAAAAATAACACTGAATACTATTGCGCTGGTATTGGAAACATTACTTAGCAGATCACTTTCAATCGCATTACCGTAAGCTTCCCCAATAATAGAAATTATCTCATACTGACCCTCAGTATTGGAATAATAGTAATAGTATTTCTTGCCACTCACTTCAAAGCTGCTTTCTATCCAGCCGGTTTCATTTTCTAAAGCTATCTCATTGACGGCGCTGATAAACTCATCAGCTATGCGGCCGCCAAAATATTTAATACATTTATCCTGAGAATATACAAAATGCATAACATCAGCATCATAGGTCAAATCGGAAAAACCGTCATTGTTATTCAGAGTTTTAACCAGACTTTCCTGGGAGCGGTGTAAAAGAGACATAACCTGGTTTATCACAAAATCATCAATGTTTCCTCTTAGATAAACCGAAAAGAAAAAGATCAGCACCACACCAAATGTCACAATTATGATGCTGACCTGCTGGAACAAAGATACGTCTGTTATTGATTTTAAAAATCTTCTCATTATCCTAGTTTGTAGCCATAGCCGTGTAAGGTATTAATATTGAGCTTAGGCATTTTCTTTCTCAGTCTTCTTAAAGTATCATCAACTACCCTATCTGAACCGTAATATCCTTCTCCCCAGACAGCTGTAATGATGCTTTCTCTTGATAAAGCCATCCCCTTTTTATGAACAAACAGCATCAGAAGGTCGAATTCTTTGGTTGTCAGATCAATGACTTTTTCTCCATCACTAATAGTTCTCTGCGTTTCATTGATGGTGTAGCCATCAACAATAAATCTTTCTTCTTCCCGATAGAATCTCTGCATGATTTTATTGACTCTTAAAACCACCTCTTTCATATTAAAAGGCTTGGTAATATAGTCATCGCTGCCTTTTTCAAGGCCGATAATTCTATCAAATTCCTTATCTCTGGCACTAATGAAAATCATTGGCACATCGTCTCGCTGACTTTTAATCGCCTCAAACAGATCGAAGCCGCTTTTTTCATCCAGCATTATATCCAGAAGCCATAAATCGATATCTGTATCACCGACATGCTTTAGAGATGATTCATAGGTATAGTAAGACTTGACCAGATAACCCTCTTTTTCCAGGTATCTTTTCATTAACTCGTTCAAATCTCTTTCATCTTCGACAATCGCAATTGTTCTCTTCATTAATATCACCTACTTAAAATTATTGTAACATAAAAAACACTGATTGTTTAACTGCCACAGCTATTCCTCTAAGCCGTCGTTTAAAAGGTTCTTTCTGACATTTAAAATCTTCCGGAATCTATTGAATATAACAGGCCCCTAAAGGTTTCCCTTTCTGGAGGTATTAGTTTTCTTCTGCTTTCTTTTCTTCTTTATCTGGTTCGTTTTTTGGCTCTTTTATTTTTTTAGGAGTCTTTTTCACCTTTTTATAAATGAAATAAGCAATTCCGCCAACAGGCAGTAAAACTGGAAGACTTGCGACAGCTATGATAATCGCATATTGAATAACATAGACTAAGCCACTGAAACTTCTTACTATTCCTGACTTCATGTAATATAAGAAGTCTTCAAAGCTTAAAGCTGTGAATTTAATCTCCTCTGACGTCTGAATAACATCATCATATTCTGATATTTCCAGTGTTACCGTAGAATAGGCAATTAATGAATCCCATAATTTAAACTGACCTTTCAGTATTTCAATATCGGTAGTAGTCCTGTTAATTTCATATTGGATTCTTAGCATCTCCTCTACATTGGCTGCTTTATCAAAAAACTCCTGATATTTAGCCAATTCTTTTTCTAACTGTTTTAATCTGATATCAGAATCATAATATTCACTGGTAATATCTTTGGTAGTGATATTAAGATATTTAACATCTTCGCTTTTGTCCAGTTTATCCAGATAAGCATCCAGGTTCTCGGCAGGGATTTTAAATTCCACTCTGATTGTAGTGTAATTGCTTCCTTCGTTTCTGCTGATGTCTGTCTGATAGCCATCAAACTCCTTAACCAGATTTAGAATATTCTGGTAAGAATTATCTACATTCTTCGTTTTGATAGTAGCTGTTCCATTTTTTATTAATTTCAGATCATTATTAACTGGAGGTTTTGTGGTTTTGTCACTTACATTGCTATTATAGCCACCCTCTTCGTACTGCCAGTCAGGACTGACATAATCTAAATCTTTCGCCGGGCTATTTCTGCCACAGCCTGTAATCATTAAAACTAATAGTATGATAATCCATAATTTTTTATTCATTATCTCACCTCACCAACCTAATATTATTTTATCACAAAACCTATTGGTTGGTTAATTGTTCTAAATATTGTTGAAAATGTTTTTCCACATATTCACGATTAAAAGGTTCTTTCTGATTTTCAAAATCTTCCAGAAGCTTTTGCATTTCGTTTTTTATTATCTGATCAATTTCCTGAGGATAATTCATCAGTTGACTATGTCTTTGATATTCTTCCTGGTCTAGCAGAATTATCGTATTGTCAGAGAATATTTTGTAGTCTAAATCATAATCGATATACTTCACCGCTTCGCCATCATATAAGGCTGGTGAAGCCAGATTGCAGTAGTAGTAGATTCCGTCATTTCTAATCATCGCAATAACGTTATACCATCGATTACTGTAGAAATAGCCGATTGCCGGTTCCCTGGTAAACCATTTCCTTCCGTCTTTTTCAATCACCCAGGTTTTGTTTGTGACCAGCACATAATGATTTTCATCGCTTTCTATCACAAATCCCTGATCCCAGGTTCGATATAAGGTACCGTCATGCTTGAATGATTGAATATAAACTGAAGAATTTTTTTCAGGAACCATTTTTACCTCACTTTTTAAATAATGGCACTAGCTTTTCATATAATAATGGCACAATAATCAGATCCATTATCATTGTCGGAATAATATATGAGGCATTGTATGATAATGAGCCCCAAAACGGTACTTCCCAGACCACAATACCTGACAATGTTGAAAATGCCAGCCTTATTAGACTAGTAACTATAATACCACAATATAGCTTTTTATAGTTAGGAAAAACGCTGCTTAAACCATATACTGCATAAGCCAGCAGATAGTCAAAAAGGAAACTGAACATTCCATAATAATTAACTGAGCCAGTCACCAGCATCAGGAAAACGGATACTACACTAACTACTACCCCTTCTTTCCAGCCCAGATGATAACTTGCCAGAATTAAGGCAATGGTTCCCAGCGACAGTCTTCCGCCCTGAGGCATGACAAACAGATTGAAAGTATTGGCAATAAAATCCAACACTACAAACAAAGCACCATAGAGGGCAATGTACACTAAACTTTTCATTTTCTGATTCATAAAAAAACACCTTTCTACGGGTGCCAAGAAACTTAGATCTTCCTACGCTAGTACTAACTAGATCAGGTCTAAGGGTATTTCTCAGCATTACGCACCCCTGTCTGACTTAATTATAGATTGTTTGCCGACAATTGTCTATAATTAAAAAGAGGTGGAAATTATGACTCTTGATGAAAAACTGCAGTTTTTTATAGCCGAAGAAAAATATCTGATCTCACTGCTTGCCAATACCAGTGCCTTTTTCAATGACAATTTAAAAGATGTCAACTGGGTCGGTTATTACCTTTTTCAGGACAACCAGCTGATATTAGGTCCTTTTCAGGGAAAGGCTGCCTGTGAAATCATCCCTTTAAACAAAGGGGTCTGTGGTCACTGTGCCGCCACCAGGCAAACGGCCCTGGTTAAAGATGTTCACCTTTTTGATGGCCACATTGCCTGTGACAGTGCTTCAGAAAGTGAACTGGTAATTCCGATTATTATTGATGGTCAGCTCTTTGGAGTATTGGATATTGATTCTCCTGTTAAATCCAGATTTACTGAAGAGGATAAAATAATTTTAGAAAAGTGTGTAACTGTATTACAGGACAGAATAAAACAATTCCTCTAATTACAATATAAAAAGAGCAGATTTAGAAATTATATTCAAAAAAGAAGCGTTTTCTGCTTAACGCTTCTTTGTTTTCTAATACCAGCCTCTAAGTTTCATCGCATCTGCTACAACCTTAATCGAATACATATAGGCAGCTTCCCTCATTGAGATATCATGGTGCTCTTTGGATAGACTCCAGATATTCTCAAACGCCTTTCTCATAGCAGCTCTGGCTTCTTTCAATACCTGCTGCTGACTCCAGCTGTAGCCATATAGGTTCTGGACCCACTCGAAATATGAAACTGTTACACCGCCAGCATTTGTCAGAATATCAGGAGAAACAAAAATGCCTCTTTCCTTAAAGATCTTATCACCCTCAATTGTGGTAGGACCATTGGCAGCCTCAAGTACGGCCCTTGCCTTTACTTTTTTGGCAGTTTCACCATCAATCGCATTTTCAAGAGCTGCAGGAATCAGCAGATCAACATCTAAACTCCAGAATCTGTCCATGTCAATAACTTCGACACCTTCAAACTCAGCTATGTTTTTATTTGCCTCTCTGAACTTCATCAGCGCTTCAATATCAATACCATCTTCCTTATAAATCGCAAAAGCTTTGCCATTATAAAACTCAGCAATTGAAACAACCTTTATCTTTTCATCTGCCAGTGATTTACAGGTAAAACTGCCCACATTGCCAAAGCCCTGAACCGCAGCACTGGCATCCTCAGCTTTTTTACCGCTTTTCTCTAAATAGCACTTCGCAATCTCAGCAACACCGACACCCGTTGCCTGAGTCCGGCCCAGGGAACCGCCCAGCAGAACGGGTTTACCAGTAATAACTCCTGGCTGCTGATAACCATTGATTTTCTCATACTCATCCAGCATCCATGACATCATTTGAGCATTTGAACCCACATCAGGAGCTGGAATATCAAGGCGATCCCCTAGATATTTATAGATTTTATCAACATAGCCCCTTGCCAGCTGCTCCAGTTCCCTTGGTGATAATTCCAGCGGATCAACTGTCACACCGCCTTTACCGCCGCCATAAGGAATTCCAACAACTCCGCACTTAAATGTCATCCAGATTGAAAGAGCCTTCACTTCATCTAAATCAACATTCTGATGAAAGCGAATGCCGCCTTTATAAGGACCAACCGCATTATTGTGCTGTGAGCGATATCCCTTAAACGTTTTAACGGTTCCATCATCCATCTTAACAGGAATACTGACCTCCAGTACTCTTTGAGGCTCTTTTAAAAGCTCATAAACAGCCTCTGACAGTCCCAGCTTATTAACCGCAGTTCTAATCTGCGTTTGTGCATTCTTTAACACTTCAGACATATAAATCCTCCTTGTTTATTATCAAATAAACTAACTATTTATATCTTACACCAAAAATACAGTAAAGAAAAAAACTTCTATTATATAAAAGTTCTTAATCAGGTAATATCGCTTTTCTCCGTCAGCGGCAATTCAGAATAACTCTTTTTTTAGTTTTTCAGATTTTTGGTATTGGAGTTCAGACTGCCAAGTATTACACCTGAAACAACACCAAAACTTAAGCCGATAGGTAGCCAATCCCAATATTTTCAGTTAATAAGCCAGTCAGCAAACCTAAAACAGACCCGATTGCTGTACTGACAGCGATAAAGTTTTCCTGTTTTGACTCTTCTGTTTTCTCTATATTTTCCATAAAGACCTTGTATTTTTTTTGTTCTTTCATATTCAATGACACCTTTCTCATATCTTCGATAAATACCTCCTTTTTACCTTGGTATTTATCATAATTCATTTTGGGACATTTTCCCACGATAATACTTAGGACATTATCACTTATTAATCACACTATTTTGTTTCGCGCTGTCACTTTTACCTTTTAAAAAATGAGTTTATGGTGTATGATATAATTAATTAGTAAAAAATACAATAGAATTAGGCGATATAATAACTTTTCAATCGTCTTATAATAAATTATAATTATTGAAAAAGGAGGAGAAAAAATGAAGAAAAAAATAATTATTAATTTTTTAGTTTTTATAATTGCGTTTATGTTTGTGTGCCCAATTAACGCAAAAGAGATTCAAGAAAATGATGATGTAACATTAAACTTTAGAGAGTTCAGTTATACTACCAATGAAATTTCATCTTCATCAAGAATTGAATATATTTCTGATAAATATACCGAAAGATATGAAGTATATGATTCTGAGACCAATCTTTTGACAGATGTATTTTGTGTGGAATATCTTGCTGAAGAGAAAGAAAAAACAAGAAACACATACACGGCGTTTTTTACATATTATAAGCACATATATTCTGGTTCAGAAAGTATTGTGAATTTAAAATTCACAGTATGTGTTACTTTGTTTAAGGAAGGATCATTCAGAAGCTTTCAGTCTATTCATTATACTAATTTAACGATTGATGATTCCATATCTGTGATGAGTCTTACTAATACATCGCAAGCAGCATGGTCACACACAGGATCGTTTCCTTGTACTAGAATAGATTTTGCATATTCGACAACCATAACTTGTACTCTTAACGTTAGTTTTATAATAAAACAGAAATTGCTTAATGCCGGTTTTTCTATGGGAGCTTATTTTTATAAATCAGTTAATGCATCAGGTACTTTCAACTTATATCAATAAAAAAAGGGGGTTGAATATATGGATATAAATAAATTAGGAAAAGTATTGTTTATTATCGCAATTATTTTGCTATTGACAGGTTGGTATTTCAATCAGTATATTTGGATATTTATTCTCAATTTTGTTCCATTTTCTAATGAAATCTTACCAAATTATTATCAAGAAATATATCTTGCTTTTAATATTTCAATGATATTTGTTTATATTTTATTTGGATTTTTAGGAATAAAAATACAAAAATAATATTTTTACGGATTGTTCATCTATAGAAAAATAATTTAATATTAAAAAAATGTATAAAAACAACAGATTTATAAAATAGTTCAGATTAAAAAGAAAGTAGTGTTTTAACAAGAAATACTACTTTTAATTTGGTTGTTTCAATATTTTCAACTATAATTTGCCGCTGATATTCAGTTTTTTTTGGGACATTTTTGAAAATTATTGAAACATTTTTCCTATTAAAAAACAGAAGTTTTTATCACTTCTGCCTATCTTTCGAACAGATGATTTCACTATTCAAAAGCGATCAATTTTACCTCTTTAACCTGCTTTAAAATATTCAGTTCTTTGATCAGCTCACTCATACTTATTTCTATATCGGCAATATCGATTGATATTATCACATTTGCGATTTCATTCACCGGTAGCGACTGGGATATTGTCAGAATGCTTATCTTATTATTTTTAAGAATATCCAGCACAGCTGATAAACTTCCGGCATGATGAGTTAAATCTACACTTAAAATTGCTTTTCTGGTAATTTTGCTTTCTTCCGGCAAAAAAACATAATCTTTATATTTATAGTAGGTGCTTCTTGAAATACCCGCAGCTTTAACCGCTTCACTTATATTTGGGTATTTTTTCTCCTTTATAGCCTGATTGACTTCTATTACTTTAAGGAAATACTCAGGCAATACCTTTTTGTGAATAATCAGATAATCTTTAGACATTTATAGTTCCTCCACTTCAGCGGCATGATCATGAATTTTACAATCTATAGCTTCCCAATTGTTTTTAGTCTTAGAAATATCTATTTTTTCCGAAAAATTATCATCATCGGATATTGTTAAACAGGCTGAGCCTGATCCGCTTATCATAAATGTGTAGGCACCTTTATTCAGACATTCTTCTTTCAGCAGGTCAAAATCCGGTATTAATTTCTTTCTATACGGTTCGTGTATCTTATCATTGTTTGATAGTTTAAGTATATTATCATCGCCATCACTTAATGACAGGCAAAGGCTGACAATATTGGATAAATTAGACACAGCCTCTTCTTTTGAATATGCAGAAGGCAAAACTGCTCTGGCCTGACTGGTTGAAACTTCAAAGTCAGGAACCAGTAAGGTAAATCTATATTTTCTGTGAACAGCTATTTTTTTGACATAAGGAATGCCCTCATGCCTAAAACTGGTAGTAAATCCGCCAAATAGTGCCGGAGCAATGTTGTCAGGATGTCCTTCGATAGCTGTACAGATTTGAAACACCTCCTCCATTGTCAGTTTATTGTTGCTTAAATGATTAGCCGCTAGGGCACCAGCCACTATTAAAGAGGCGCTGGACCCTAATCCTCTGGCTATTGGAATATTAGCCTCTACTTTTAATTTTATATTTTTATAAGTGTTTAATTTTTCATTTACCCTGTCAAAAGCTATCATAAACAGATTGTTTCTGTTCTGATATTCTTTATCCACACCTTCTATCGACAGCACTTCGCTTTCTTCAATATAAAAAGTGTTATAAATATTTAGAGCCACACCTAAAGTATCAAAACCCACCCCCAGGTTGGCACTGGTTGCCGGAACTTTAATCTTAATCATTTAGCGCTTTAATCCTTTCCATTACATAATCTCTTCCTTCTTCAATCTTAATTGTCTTATTGTGCAGAATTTCTAATTTGTCAATATCTTTTAGATTTGCCGGAATTTCTTCTTTAGATATTTGGGCCAGCCTGTTCATTGCTGATATTTCGCTTCTGACAGCTAACCCGGTTATGGAACTCAATACACTGTTTGAAAATTTAAAAGGCGAAGCTGTCGCCAGAATGATGTTTTTATGACCATCAGTGTATTTGTTACTGGCCTGATAGGCGATTGCCGTGTGAGGGTCTATTAATCTGTTGTCTTTGTGAAAAGCTCTATGTATAGCTTCCTTACATTCACTTTCTTTGACATATACTCCCACAAAAGAGCGTTGCAGTTTCTTTAGCATTTTCTTATCTATCTCATATCTTCCGTTGGCATTTAAATCATCCATATAACGCTTTATTCTTTTGTCATCGCAATCACTTAACATAAATAATAATCTTTCTAAATTGCTTGACACTAATATATCCATAGAAGGTGACATGGTGGTGTAGAATTTCCTGTTTATATCATAAATGCCGGTATTGATAAAATCGACTAAGACATTGTTTCTGTTTGAGGCACAAACCAGTCTGTTGATGGGACAGCCAATCGTTTTGGCGATATATCCAGCCAGGATATCGCCAAAGTTTCCGGTCGGCACAATAAAGTTTACTTTATCATTTAGTTTTATAACCTCATTTTTAACTAAAGCAATATAGGCTTTAAAATAATAGACAACCTGTGGCATCAGTCTGCCGATATTAATTGAATTGGCACTTGATAACTGCACATTTCTATAGGTTTCATTAATTTCCCCATCTTCATAGATTGTTTTTACCAGTCTTTGACAATCATCAAAATTGCCTGCCACAGATACTACGTCAACATTGTTTCCCCTGGTGGTATTCATCTGTCTTTCTTGAATTTCACTTACTCCGTCCTGGGGATAGAATACGGTAATATAGATGTTTTTCACATCCTTAAAAGCTTCCAGGGCTGCTTTACCAGTGTCTCCGCTTGTAGCTGTCAGGATGTATATTTTTTTATTTTTATCATGGGTTTTATAGGCTGTGCTTAATAGGTGCGGAAGAATTGTCAAAGCCACATCCTTAAAAGCTGAAGTCGGTCCATGATAAAGCTCTAACAGAAAATCATTCCCTATGTTAGTTACCAGAATAACATCATCTGTTTTAAAGGTGTCAGTATAACCATTTATGACGCATGCTTTTATTTCTTTTTCAGTAAAATCATCAAGGATATTTGAAAGTATGTATGTCGCCAGTTCCTGATAATTTAAGTCTAAGCATTTGTCTAAGTCTATTCTGATATCATTTAATTCTATGGGCGTATATAGACCGCCATCTTTAGCCAGTCCTGAAATAATGGCCTCTTTTGAAAAGACTGCATTTTCTTTATTCCTGGTACTTACAAACAATCGCATAAAATTCTCCTTGATTACATCTTGAAAGAATGATACTATGTTTCTAACACAAAAACAAGTGTTTTTCCAGGAAGGACAGTCAGGTTATGAAAATAGCGTTATTAGGACATGGCAATGTCGGTAGAGGAGTATCCGGTATTATAGACAGCGGTAATACAGGTTTTACAAAACAGTTAGAGATTACAAAGATTCTTGTCAGAGATGCAAGCGAAGCCACTGACGAAAGAATGGTTTTTAATATTGATGAGGCCTTAGACGATGATATTGAGGTAGTTGTCGAATGTTTAGGAGGAATAGAGTTTCCTTTCAGCTGTATATCTAAAGCTTTAAATATGAAAAAACATGTCGTTACCAGTAATAAAAAAGTTATGGCAACTTACTATGACCAGCTGATTGCTTTAGCAGATAAAAATGATGTAAACATTATTTTTGAAGCCAGTGTCGGTGGGGGAATCCCGGTAATGTCAAACATCAGACACACCAAAAGAGTTGATGAAATCAGTGCTTTTAGCGGGATATTCAATGGAACCACCAACTTTATCCTGGATAAGATGTATAAGGAACAAAAGCCTTTCAGGGAGGTATTGACCCAGGCACAGAAGCTTGGCTATGCCGAAAGCGATCCTGGCGATGATATTGATGGTCATGATGTCAAATATAAATGCTGTCTGACTGGCAATATGGTCTGGGACACTTCTTTAAGTTTAACTGACATTACAGTTTTCGGTATCAGGACGGTCAATCAAAAAGACATTGATTTCGGCAAAAGACATCAGTCTACCCTTAAACTTATCGGCAGAGGCAGTAAAAATGATAGACAGGTGCAGATTTTCGTTATACCTGAATTTATTAATGATAATGATACTCTGGCTCACGTTGGCTCCAATTTAAACTGTATTGTATTTACAAGCACTAATCTGGGTATAGCATCTTATATTGGACAGGGAGCGGGAACATTCCCTACCGCTCATGCAGTGGTTCAGGATCTTGTTTCACTATTGAACGGGGAAGATTTAAAAATCAGTACTGATGAGAAGTTTGCTATTAACAATAAAGAATATATCAGTCGGTTTTATGTCAGAACTGAAAACCTCGTGTATTTTGAGGATTATATTTATAAGAAAATTGATCCAGATACAATTATTACCGAACCTATGGATTTATATAAATTAAAAGAATTAATTGAAAAAACAGCAGATAAGAATCTGTTTGTGGCAGGAGTATCGCTATGATTAAGGTTGTTAAGTTTGGTGGCAGTTCACTTTCAAGTGCAGCTCAGTTTAAAAAAGTGAAAAATATTATCGACAGTGATAAGGACAGAGTTTTTATTGTCGCCAGTGCCTGTGGCAAGTCTGATAATGAAGACCATAAGGTTACTGATCTGCTTTATTTATGTCATGCTCACATAAAGTATGGTGTACCTTATGATGATTTATTCAGCAAGATTTATGACAAGTATATGGGCATCAAAAACCAGCTGCATCTAGAAATTGATTTAGAAAGAGAATTCAAAATTATTAGAGATCTGATGGATAATGATATCAGTCTTGATTATCTGGTTTCTCGAGGGGAGTATTTGACCGCCAAGTGTTTGGCTGAATATTTAGATGGGCAGTTTATTGATGCCAGCGAGGTTATTGCCTTTGATTATAGCGGCAAAGTTAATTTTGAAAAAAGTGAACAGCATTTAAGAAGGCAGATAAAAAAAGGGAAAAGAGTTATAATTCCCGGATTCTATGGAGCCTTACCTAATGGTGCAATCAAGGTTATGCCCAGAGGTGGCAGTGATATCAGTGGTTCGATACTGGCTAACATCGTAAACGCTGATGTTTATGAAAACTGGACCGATGTTTCCGGTCTGTTAATAGCTGATCCTCGGATTGTAGATAATCCTAAGACTATCAGTTACATCACTTATAGTGAACTTCGAGAGCTCAGCTATATGGGGGCCAGCGTCCTGCATGATGAAGCCATAATGCCGGTAAGGGAAAAAAGTATTCCAGTCAACATTAGAAACACCAATAAACCTGAGCATCCCGGCACCATGATTTTAAGTGATTGCCATAAACAGGACGCAATAAAACCACCTCATTTTATTACCGGAATTTCCGGCAAGAAAAACTTCTCGGTAGTTTCCATCAGCAAGCCGCAGATTTCTCGTGAAGTTGGCGGTTTAAGAAGGACTCTGCAGGTGTTTGAAGATTTCAATGTCTCTGTTGAAATTGTTCCTGCCGGTGTCGACTCTTTTAGTGTTGTTGTTGAAACTGAAGCCATTGAAAAAGTTCTTTATGACATTATTGCTAAATTAAAAAAGGATTTAAACTGTGATAATGTGACAGTTCTTGACAAGATGGCCTTAATCGCTGTTGTTGGCAGAAGTATGCGGAACAAACCCGGGATGTCAGG
>JARKSP010000084.1 GCA_029974225.1 Erysipelotrichaceae bacterium | reverse complement strand
AAAAGAAAAAGAAAAGAAAAAACAGCTGGAGAGACAAAAGAGTCTGTTTGTCAGTTTTGATAATAAAAACAAGAGTAAAGAACCAGAAAAACAGGAAATTGTCTCGGTGGCTAAGGAAATTGTTTCCAGACCGGAAACTGTTGACAGCCGAAAGATTGAAGTGCTTTCTTTTGATTTGTCAGCTCCGACTCCAAAAATTATCTACAATGAGAAAAACTATAAACTTCCAGGTCTGGATAAGCTGGACACCTACTCGATAAGCAAAAAAAGTACTACCAATAATGAAAATGCCAAAGTCAAATGGGAAGAGTTATCGGATGTGCTGGAAAGCTTTGGCTTTGAGAGTAAGCTGGAGGGTGTAAATATCGGTCCTTCAGTAACTCAGTTTGAAGTTTCGCCTGTCGGTAATTTCAATATCCGAAGATATGCTTCTATTGAGGAGAATATCAAGATGTCTCTGGCAGTTACGGACTTAAGAATAGTAACTCCCATACCTGGTAAATCAGCAGTAGGTTTTGAAATTCCAAATATCGAAAGAACCGCGGTCAGACTTTCAGAACTTCTGAAAAATATTAAGGCTGAATATAGAAAAAGTCCACTTACCATAGCTTTAGGAAAAGATATTGCCGGTAACAATATCTATGCCTCTATTGATAAGCTGCCACATCTTCTGATAGCTGGTGCCACCGGCATGGGAAAATCAGTCTGTATTAACAGTATTATACTGACTATTCTGATGAATGCCAGACCAGGTGATGTGAAGCTGGTTTTAATAGATCCTAAAAAGGTCGAGTTTACCAAATATAAGGAAATTCCTCATCTGGCCTGTCCGATCATTACTGACAACAATGAAGCCAGTGACATATTGAAGAAACTATGTGTTCTGATGGATGAGAGGTATGAAAAGTTTGCTGCTGTGCATGTTAACAGTATCAATGATTACAATTCAAGTGAAAAAGTAAATCAGAAGATGTGTAATATCATCTGTATTATCGATGAGCTTTCCGATTTAATGGCGACTCACCGCAAAGAGATTGAAATTCATATTCAAAGATTATCTGCCAAGGCCAGAGCAGCCGGAATCTACCTGATTTTAGCTACACAAAGACCATCAACAGATGTAATTACCGGTGTTATTAAAGCTAACATTCCTTCAAGGATTGCTTTTAAAGTAGCTTCGTCAATTGATTCAAGAGTAATTCTGGACAGTGTTGGAGCTGAATCATTATTGAATAATGGAGATATGCTTTTTATGCAGACAGGCTCAACTTCAATGACCAGAATTCAGGGTGTCTATGTTTCCAATCAGGAAATCTCCAGAGTTGTTTCCTATCTTTCAGATAGCGGCTATATTCCTCAATATGAAGATATCTTTATGATTTCTGAGGAAGGTGATGATTTTGACTCAAACGTGGCGGCCTGCAATAATGATCCTTTATATGGTAATATCAAATCATGGGTTATGACGCAGAAGACTGTTTCTGCCAGTGGCCTGCAGAGACGTTATTCCTTAGGTTTTCCTCGAGCGGCGAAATTCATTGATGCTTTAGAGCAGGAAGGAATTATTTCTGGCTCTAAAGGCTCAAAACCTAGAGATGTATTAGTCAGAACGGAATAAGAATAAACAACTGATTTTGTTGAGTAATAGATTAATTTAAGGAGTCTTATATGTATAAAAGAGTTTTGTTAAAATTATCAGGTGAAGCACTGAGCAGTAAGGAAGCAACATTTTCTTCTGAAATGCTTAAAAGATTAGCTTTAGAACTAAAGAAGGTTACCGAAATGGGTGTTCAGGTGGCGATTGTTGTCGGTGGTGGTAACATCATGCGGGGCAAATTTGCTTCCGAAATCGGTCTTCCCAGAGTAGAAGCGGATAAGATGGGTATGCTTGGTACCATGATCAATGCTTTGGCGGTTTGTGGAGCCTGTCAGGAAAACGGCTTGGCTGCCTATATGCAGAGTGCGGTTGAATGCACCAGAGTATGTGATATTATCGATTATCGTAAAGCTATTGATGTTTTAGAAAACGGCGGCATTGTAGTTTACGGCGGTGGAACAGGCAATCCATATTTCTCAACAGATACCGCCAGCGCCTTAAGAGCTTCTGAAATTGGCTGCGAAGCAATCCTGATGGCCAAAAACGGCGTTGATGGAGTCTATAGTGCCGACCCTAGAAAAGATCCTGGCGCAACTAAATTTGATGAATTAACATATCAGGAAATGATAGAAATGGAATTGAACGTTATGGACTTGACAGCAGCGAGCATGTGTAAAGATAATAATATTATGACAATAATATTCAATATGAATGAGATTGAGAATGTTTCCAAGGTTGTCTCAGGACAGAAAATTGGAACTGTTATTAGAAAATAAATTGTTGGAGGTTGTTTTATGTCACAGGTAGAATATGTAAAAGAAAAAATGAACAGTACTATTGAGGTGTTTGAAAGCAACTTAAGTCAGATCAGGACTTCAGGTGCCAATCCAGGATTAGTAGCCAATGTAATGATTGACTACTATGGAATGGAAACCCCGATTAACCAGGTTGCCGGTATTTCAGTCATTGAAGGAAAACAGTTGCTGATAAAACCTTACGAAATGCGTATCGTTAAAGATATTGAAAAAGCTATCTTTGCTGCAAACTTAGGTTTAACTCCGCAGAATGAAGGAACGCAGATCAGAATCAATGTTCCTCCGTTAAC
Source organism: Erysipelotrichaceae bacterium (assembly GCA_029974225.1). Taxonomy (GTDB): domain Bacteria; phylum Bacillota_I; class Bacilli_A; order Erysipelotrichales; family Erysipelotrichaceae; genus UBA1783. Next base: position 7,475 of record JARKSP010000084.1, on the reverse strand, counting down.
GGAAGAAAAAAGAAGAGAATACGCAACTCAGGTTCTTAAGATGGCGGAAGAAGCTAAAGTAGCCGTCAGAAATGTCCGAAGAGAAGGGAATGATATTGTTAAAAAGGACAAAACACTTCCTGAAGATTATTCTAAGAGTCTGGTTGAAGACATTCAGAAAGCTACGGATGAAGCAATAAAGAGAATTGATGAAATTGCCGTGCTGAAAAATAAGGAAATCATGACAGTATAATTATGGTGATTCCTCAACATGTCGCTATTATCATGGATGGAAATGGTCGCTGGGCCAAAAAACAGAACAAGCCCAGATCTTACGGCCATTTGATTGGAACTGATAATGTCAGAAATATTGCTATTAAAGCTGATGAGTTAGGCGTAAAAGTGTTGACTTTATATGCCTTTTCTACTGAAAACTGGAAAAGACCGAAAGATGAGATTGATTATCTGATGTCTTTACCAGCAGTTTTTATTGATAAATTCCTTAAAGAACTGATGGAAAGAAATATCAGAATTGAAACTATCGGCGATATATCAGCATTACCTGTCAATACACTGAATGTTATCAGAAGAGCAATGGAAAAAACCGGCAGCAATGATGGAATGGTTTTGGTTCTGGCTCTTAATTATGGTGGCAGAAGCGATATTGTTCAGGCTGTAAATGAGGTTATCAAAGCTGGCAATGTTACAAGCATTAGCGAACAGGATATCAGTGAGAATATTTCGACCCGAAACTATCCAGATGTTGATCTTATGATTAGGACCAGCCTGGATTATCGTATTTCAAATTTTCTGCTGTGGCAGCTATCTTATTCAGAGCTGGTCTTTGTCGATTGTTACTGGCCGGAATTTGATGAAAAAAGATTTTTAGCAGCAGTAGAGGAGTACAGTAGCAGACAGAGAAGATTTGGAGGACTACTATGAAACAGAGATGGATCACCGCAATAGCGTTGTTAGCAATATTAATTCCATCATTGTATGCTGGCGGAATTTTCTTTAAAGTCATAGCGACAATTTTTGTTATCGGTGGCTGCTATGAAATACTTAGACTTTTTGCTGATAAATGGCCAAAATGGACGATTGTCAGCATTTATCTGATTTTTATTGCTTCTTTGGCAGTAGCCTTTAATTTTAAATATTTCATTCTGTTTGAATGTGTCGTAATATTATTTTTGTTTTTCATTCTGGTCATTTATCAGGAAGTCAGTTTTGAATATATCGGCCTGATTTTTATGATTTTGAACATTGTTACCTTGACGGTAGCCTCATTTGACAGGATGTACTCAATTGACAGACTGTTATTGTTCTATACCTGTGTTGCAAATTATGTTACCGATACATTTGCCCTTTTTATCGGCAAAGCTTTTGGTAAACACAAATTAAATCCTCGAATCTCACCAAATAAAACTATTGAAGGAACATTAGGCGGTTATGTATTTGGTGCAGTTATTTCATTTTTATTCGGTTACTTCTTTGTTAAAGGAGCTACTTTACCGCTTCTGATTGCTGGTTCAATACTAATGCCGGCCGTAGGTCAGGTTGGAGATTTAGCCTTCAGTGCTATTAAAAGACATTTCAACATCAAAGATTTTGGCAATATTTTTCCTGGACATGGCGGTATACTGGATCGAGTAGATTCTCTAACCTTTAACAGTTTAGTAATGTTTAGCCTAATGATTATTTTATTATGAAAAAACGTATTGTAGTATTAGGAGCTTCAGGCTCAGTCGGCTCACAGACAGTTGATGTTTTAATTCAGCATCAGGACATGTTTGAAGTGGTCGCATTGGCGGTTGGACAAAAGGTTTATTTTCTTGAAGCTTATCTGGATAAGTATCCTTTAAAGTATGCCTGTGTTCAGCTATATGATGATTATGTAAGAATTAAAGAAAAATATCCGGATACCAGGTTCTTTTATGGTGATGATGGTCTGATTTCTCTGACCTCACTGGAAAATATCGATATGGTCTGCAACTGCCTTCAGGGCTTTGTTGGTTTACTGCCGACACTGAATGCCATTGAGCATCGATGCGATATCGCTATTTCCAATAAAGAATCCCTGGTGGCTGCGGGAAATATTGTGATGGAGAAAGCCAGATTGTATAAAGTGAATCTTATTCCGGTTGATTCAGAACATTCAGCTATTTTTCAGACTATGCGCGGTAATGTAAGAAAAGATATTAAAAAGCTTATTATCACCGCTTCTGGCGGAGCCTTTAGACATTTAAATAGAAAACAGCTGGAAAAAGTTACCAAGCAGGATGCCTTAAAACATCCTCGATGGAATATGGGAGCTAAAATAACCGTAGACTCAGCAACCATGATGAATAAGGGTTTTGAAGTTATCGAAGCCCATGTCTTATTCGATATTCCATACCAGCAGATTGATGTAATTATGCATCCCGAAAGCATTATTCATTCAATGACAGAATATAGCGATAAATCTGTTATTGCCCAGCTGGGGGTTACCGATATGAGACTGCCGATTCAGTACGCCTTGACATTTCCTCGTCGAATTTTCAACAGTTCCGAAGAGTTGTCACTGACTGAACTGGGAGCATTAACCTTCAAGAGCATTGACTATGAACGTTTTCCGCTTTTGGATTTAGCTTATGCAGTAGGCTATTTAGGCGGTAATATGCCAGCGATTCTGAATGGTGCCAATGAAACAGCGGTTGACCTGTTTTTAGAAGATAAGATTTCATTTCTGGATATCGAAAAAATTAATTTTGAGGTAGTCAGATTAGGAAAGGAAATATATATAGAAAGCCCGACGCTAGAAGAAATAATTGCTTCAAATGACTGGGCAGAAAAGAAAGTGAAGGAAATTATAAACAGATGACATTTGTTTTATTTATTTTAATGATCGGTGTACTTATTGCATTTCATGAGCTCGGCCATATGCTGGCTGCCAAGGCTTTTAATATTTATGTCAGTGAGTTTGCCATCGGGTTCGGGCCAAAACTGTTTTCTCGTCAGGGTAAGGAGACTTTATATACTGTAAGGGCTATCCCTTTTGGCGGCTTTACGGCCATGGTGGAGGATTTGCCAAAAGAACAGGAAGATAGTGAAGAAGAGAATTCATCTGTCGGAGAAGTAAGAAAGACTGTGCCGGATGTGGATGTTAAAAGAACATTTTATGGTGTTTCAGCATTTAAAAGGATTATTATTCTTTTAGCTGGACCTGTATTTAACTTCCTTATGGCAATGGTCATCTTTGTTTCGATATTCAATGCAGTGAGAGTCAAAACGATATATCCAAAACCGGTAATCGAAAAAGTGACTGAGAATTCTCCAGCCTATGATGCCGGTGTTATGGTAAATGATGAAATTATAGCCATTACCTATTCTGACGGCACCAAAGTTGAAATGGAAACAATTTATGATATTGCGGTCAACAATTCCCTGCATAAAGGAGCTTATACCATGACCATTTTAAGGGATGGTGAAATTCTAGAAATCAAAGTAGAGCCGATCTACGACGAGCAAAGTAAGAATTACATGATAGGTGTTGTCTTTGCCGGTGATATTACCTATCAGAAACTGACATTCTTTGAAGCAACCTGGGAAGGGATCAGACATACCTTTGAAAGTGTTTATTTAACTGTTAAATCGATAATCGCCATGATAACAGGGAGAATCGGCCTGGAAAATGTCTCAGGAATTGTAGGCATGTATTCAATAACTGAAGAATCACTTTCTTATGGTCTACTGTCGTATTTTTCTCTGGTTGGTTCTATTTCCATTTCATTATGTGTGATGAACCTGATACCGATTCCAATTTTTGATGGCGGTAGAATTCTAATGACTCTTCTGGAAGTGATTACAGGCAGAAGAGATGAGAAACTTGAATCAATCGTTTTAACAATTTCGATGATTCTGGTTTTAGGTTTGTTTATTCTGATTACAATATCGGATATCGGAAAATTATTTAATTAGCATGCCAAACAAAAAAGATCTGGAGAGAGTTTTCTTATCAGCGAATAACAGGATACCTAAACTGTCTTTTTTGTTCGGCTCTACCGGATTTATGTTCCTGATTATTCTTTTAGAGATAATTCTGATCGTTTTTATTTACTTGAAACTGCTTGATTATATTGTTCCGATTACCGGCGCAGTACTGATTCTGGATTTTATCGTTTTGCTGTATATGCTTAATGTTGATGAAGATTATGAGTCCTATAAGATTACTTGGGCCATTATAATTTTAATAGTGCCTCTACTAGGAAGTTTTGCTTATCTTTTTGTAAAACTGGATTATTTCAATAATCGCTACAAGAAACATTTCATCAATGTGAATACCGATTTTTCGCAGTATATTGACACTGACGAAAAACTTCTTGCAGAAATCAGAAGTGAAAATATTGAACTGTATCAGTTATATAACTACCTGCAGAAAAGAGGAAATAAAGGAATCTATACCAATTGTAAAATCAGATATTTTCCCTCAGTAGAAGAAATGTTTCCTGAATACCTGAAAGAATTAAAGAAAGCCAGAAAATTTATATTTTTGGAGTATTTCATTATTGAAAGAGGAAATATGTGGAATCAGATTTTAGAGATTCTGATTGAAAAAGTCAATGAAGGGGTAGATGTCAGAGTTATTTATGATGGCACCTGTGATTTTAAGAAGCTGCCGGCGGATTATCACAAAAGGCTGCGAAAAGTAGGAATCAACTGCATCAAGTTTGCACCTTTATATCCTTTTATTTCAACTTACTTTAACTTCAGGGATCACAGAAAGATGACAGTTATTGATGGGGCGGTTGCCTTCACCGGTGGTTTCAATATTTCTGATGAATACATCAATGAAATAGAGGTCTTTGGCTACTGGAAAGATACAGCAGTAATGATTAAAGGAGAAGCAGTTAAATCATTTACGCTGATGTTTCTGCAGATGTCAGTAATGAATATAACTCAAAAGGAAATTGATTACATTAACAGCAGCAACAACCTGAAATATGACAGTAAAGGATACATTATCCCTTATGGTGATATTCCGATGGACCAGTATCTGGTAGGAAAAACGGTTTATCTGGATGTCTTAAATCAGGCTAAGGACTATGTATATATCATGTCACCTTATTTTATATTAGATGATGAGTTTCTGAATGCTCTAAGATTTTCCGCTCAGAAGGGTGTTGATGTCAGAGTTTTGCTGCCAGGAATCCCTGATAAAGATTACATCAACAAAATAGCAAAATCCTATTATCGGACAATGGTTGAATCAGGAGTCAGAATGTATGAGTATACAGACGGCTTTGTTCATGGCAAGATGATGGTATCTGATGATAAGAAAGCTATTGTCGGAACAATCAATCTGGATTACCGCAGTTTATATCATCATTTTGAAAATGCTGTATATATGTATGATACTGAGGTAGTAAGCGAAATAAAAGAAGATATGTTGGCCTGTTTTTCAAAAAGTCTGGAGATTACAGACAAGGAGATTCAAAAACTGAAACTATCAACCAGGATTGTGGCTTATCTGTTTAAGATTTTTGAACCACTGTTATAGAATAGAACTGGATGTTATGCGAAAAATCTGTTATTAATATGGAAGGGGTGTTTAATATGAAAAAACGTGTAGCTATTTATCCTTCAGTAATGTGTTCTAAACCATGGGAACTGAAGGACTATATTGCCGAATTTGAAAAAGCTGGAGTAGATGGTATTCATTTTGATGTTATGGATGGCCATTTTGTAGCCAATATCACCCTGGGAACAGGGGACTATGAAGCAATCAGGTCACTGACTGATCTGCCTTTCAATCTGCATTTTATGGCTGAACAACCAGAAAAAATAATGTCATATTTTCCAATGAGAGAAAATGATATGTGCTCATTTCATCCGGAAGGAACCAGACAGCCTTATATGCTGCTGCAGATGCTCAGAAATCAGAATATCAAAGCCGGACTGGCAATTTCTCCGGACACCAGTGTTGATTATATAGAGAACTGCCTGGAACTGCTGGATTTTATTTTGGTTATGGCGGTAGCTCCTGGTTTTGGCGGTCAGAAAATGGTTCCTGGTCATCTATCAAAACTGGCTAAAATTAAAGAAATCGTCGAAAAAGCCGATCATAAGATCGAAATCATAGTTGATGGAAACACAATTGTTGAACATTCTATTAAAATGCTGGCAGCCGGAGCAGATAGCTTAGTAGTGGGAACAAGTTCAATAATGAAACAGGGTCCCGTAAAATTTGTGGAAAATTATCATCATTATTTAGAGGAAATTACAAAATAGCCAATATTATGTCTAAATAGTGCTATAATAAAAACAACAGTTTAAATTAATGGGAGGATAAAACATATGCAAGATAATATTGTACTAGTCAGAGTAGATGACCGGTTAATTCACGGTCAGGTTGTAACTGCCTGGTTAAACGTTTACAATAATGTCCAGCACATTATTTGTATTGATGATTTTTCCAGCAAGGATTCTTTTATGCAGAAAATGTTTCAGTTATTAATACCAAAGGAAGTAACTGTTGAAATTAAGTCAGTCGAAGGAGCAATTGAAGTTCTAAAGTCTGGTCTGGATGAACCGACAATGATTATTGTAAAGACACCTGCGACTGTTAAAGCTTTGATTGATGCGGGAATAGGCATCAGAAAATTAAATATCGGCGGAATGGGTATGAGTGGAAAGAGAAAAAGATACTGTCAGCATCTTTCGGCCAATGAAGAAGAAGTGGCGATTATGCGCGAACTTATTGATAAGGGTGTCAAGATTGAAATTCAATCTATTCCTTCAGGACCAAAGTATGATTGTGAAGAGGTCTTAAATTAAAAATAATATCATTGTTTTAGAAATAACGGATACATCTGATAAGGAGTATCCTTTATTTAGGTCTATTGAAGCTGATATAAATAACATAGCAGCTGTTTTAAGGTGTTTTGAAGCGTTTTTGAATCTATGCATATATTTGTGCGTTTTACCTGTTTAAAGCTAATGAGAGCCTTTATTATGTTTCTGAGGCTGAATTTATGCTTTAAACTATCTTTTTTTATATTTTATTGGAGATTGACAATAAAAAGGAAGATATTTATTTATCTTCCCTGACTGTTTTTTTCCTGGTCTTTTTTGTTTCGGTTTTAAGGTCGGAAACGGCTTTTTCATATTCTTTTCTTTTTTCTTCCTCTTCCTGTTCCAGAATACGGTAAGCAACTTTACCGACCAGTGTCTTTGGCAGCTCATCCCTGAATTCGATATCTCTAGGGCAGGCATATTTGGCGATATGCTTAGCACAGTATTCCTTAATTTCATTTTTGATAGATTCATCCGGAATGATACCTGGCTTTAAGACACAGAAAGCCTTAACGCTTTGAATTTTATATGGATCTTTAACTCCGATGACGCAGCTGTACTGAACCTTTGGATGACCATCGATGATATTCTCAATCTGCGAAGGGTAGACGTTATAACCTGAAGAAATGATCATACGTTTAATTCTTTGTTTGAAATATACAAAT
>JARKSP010000067.1 GCA_029974225.1 Erysipelotrichaceae bacterium | reverse complement strand
TGGAATTACAGGCACAGTTAAAAAATCGGAGAATGTTGTAAAAGAGGCAACTGAAAGGATAAAAAACCGGGAGGCTGAACCGGGCAAACTTATACGGTCGGTACTGGTTATTGATGAAGCCCAGGACATGTCTGCTGCAGAGTATGAACTTATTTTGTCAATAGCTGAATATAATGAAGGAATTAAAATAATTGCCGTAGGTGATGATGATCAGAATATTTTTGAATTCAGAGGTTCGGATTCCAAATATTTTTACTTATTGGCTAAACGTGAAAATTCCAGCACCTATGAACTGATTGACAACTTCCGGAGTGCATCTGAACTGGTTGACCTGACAAACTTTTTCGCAGGCAGCATCAGAAACAGGCTCAAGAAAGAAGTGATCCGGTCAGCAAGCCGGCTGAAAGGACAGATCAGAATTGTCAGCTACCGCAGTAACAACCTGTACCTGCCGGTAGCCGGGGATATTCTTAAAACATCTCTGACAGGCTCCACTGCACTCCTTACACATACGAATGACCAGGCCGCCACCCTTACTGCTCTGTTAAACAGAATGGGTGCCAGGGCCAGGCTTATCCAGAGCAATGATGATTTCAATCTTTACAATTTAAAGGAATTCAGATGGTTTTGTGACTATTTCAAAAAAAATGATGATGATGAAACTGTTATAACCGTTACTATAAGCGAGGATGAATGGAATGAATCACTGAATGAGTTCAGGCTGAAACATGGCGAAAGTCAGAATTATGAATTATGTATCAGACTGATTAATGAATTTGATGAGATAAATAAGAGAAAGAAATACTATTCTGATCTCAGGCAATATTTCCTTGAAGCCAGGTTTGATGATGTTCTCGAAACTGATACTGAAACGATTTATGTATCAACATTTCACAAATCCAAGGGCAGGGAGTTTGAAAACGTTTTCATTATGCTTGAGAATTATAAGTTAACTGAAGAAGATCAGAAGCGGGCTCTCTATGTTGCCATGACCCGTGCTAAGAAATACCTGGCAATTCATCATAACGGAACATATTTTAACAGGATCAGTTTGCCGGTAGTTGAACACATTTCAGATCCGGTTTTATACGATGAGCCCTCATCTGTTGTCATCAGGCTGACACATGCTGATGTGTACCTGGATTATTTCAAGTCGTTGCAGATGACGATCTGCCAGATCACTGCGGGAGTAAAGCTGAAAGTTGATGAAACCGGATGCTACAACAAAAATGGCCTTTGTATCATAAGATTTTCCGAAAGCTTCAGAAAAAACCTGGCCTCTTTTATTGAAAGAGGTTATGGTCCGGAATCAGCAACAGTAAATTATTCTGTTTACTGGAAGCCGAAAGATTCCTTTAAGGAGTATCTTATTCTCCTTCCTGAGCTAACCTTGAGCCCGAATGATACAAAATGATCTGCAAGTATTAATTAATGGGGGAATATGTTAGTGTAAACAGTTTTGCAGCCGCTTCTACAGGCAATCGTTCAGGAGCCGGCGATTTAGCTCAAGGGCAGGCCTGAATGTCTGATCGTTCTATATAAGAATCAGCATGCTTCCGATTGCTTTGTTACTGTCCGCCAGAGTAAATAATCTTCTGCTTATATGTAATAATCTTTAATAAGTTAGGAGTGGATGTATTAGGGCTGACAGAAAAATATCCTATCAGAATTTACAAAAATAATCCACTCAATAATATTCTTCTGTTTCTCCTTTCCATTTCGGGAATAAATTAAATTAATTTTGCAAGTTTAATGGTCTGCAAGTTAAGAGCGAAAAGTAATAAGACCTAGGGTACAGACTGAAAAAAGTTCTAATATGGTATGGTTTTCAAAATTTATTACTCAGCTTGTTGTTTGTTGCATAAGTCTAAACTTTATGGTCCGTGAGTTTTTTCTATTTTTGTACAAATGGATGTACTGACACCGCAACAGCGATCAAAGAACATGAAGGCGATCCGAAGTAAGAATACAAAAATAGAATTACTTCTTGCGAAAACTTTATGGGCTCAGGGTATACGATATAGAAAGAATGATAAAACTGTTTTTGGATGTCCGGATTTGACAATCAAAAAGTCTAGGATAGCTATTTTTGTTGACAGTGAATTTTTTCATGGCAAGAATTGGGAAACAGAAAAATACCGGATCAAAACAAACAGGGAGTTTTGGTGGCAGAAGATAGAAAAAAATCAAAAACGTGATCGTATTGTTAATGACCATCTTGTTAATAATGGCTGTAAAGTTTTACGATTTTGGAGTAAAGATGTTCTTAAAAATTTGGACATTTGTGTGGATCAGATAAAAGCTGTAATAAAAGAAAATAAAGATGATCAGGTATTCTGAAATAAGGAAGAAACTTAATATTGTTGTAAATCGCCGGGAATTAAACGAACTGGCTTATCTGACACATTATTTGCATTCTCAGAATACACAAATTGATTATTTTAAGAATGAAGCATTAAAATATATCCATATCGTTTCCATGGATTCAGGTATTATAAACGACCTGACTTTCCAACAAAAGCTGCCGATTGATTGGGATATCCCGTTTCCACCTGTTGAGAATCCAAAATTCACATTTATTGATCTGTTTGCCGGAATTGGGGGATTCAGACTGGCCTTTCAGGATTTGGGGGGTAAATGTATGTTTTCAAGTGAGTACAATTATTTTGCCCAAAAAACTTATGAGGCTAATTTTGGAGAGGTTCCTTTTGGAGACATAACAAAAATAGATGAAAAGGATATTCCCGACCATGATATTTTGATTGCAGGATTTCCCTGTCAACCCTTCTCTATTGCAGGTGTTTCAAAAAAAAATGCACTTGGTAAGAATCACGGTTTTAAAGATGAAACTCAGGGGACACTTTTTTTTGATATTGCAAGAATCATTAATGAGAAAAAGCCTAAAGCATTTTTTCTGGAGAATGTCAAGAACCTGACCTCTCATGATTCTGGCAGAACTTTTACGGTAATAACCAAAACTCTGAAAGATCTTAATTATACTATTTATTCTGAGGTACTTGATGGACAATTTTTTGTTCCGCAGCATAGAGAACGTATTATTATTATTGGATTCTTAAATGACTTTTTTAAAGGGAAAGAGGAATTTCATTTTCCAATGATGCCACCTGGCGATCATAAAATTTCTGAAATACTGGAGGGAAAGCCGGATCCAAAATATACCCTGAGTGATAATCTTTGGAATTATCTGATACGCTATGCGGAAAAACATAAGGCAAAAGGTAACGGTTTCGGTTATGGCCTTACAAAACTGAATGGCATATCAAGAACACTGAGTGCAAGATATTACAAAGACGGTGCTGAAATACTGATCCCGCAAAAAGGAAAGAATCCCAGGCGGCTTACACCAAGAGAATGTGCCAGACTGCAGGGATATCCGGATGATTTCATTATTCCGGTCTCAGATACTCAGGCATACAGGCAGTTTGGTAACTCAGTGGTGGTGCCACTCATGAAGCATGTCGGTCGTTCTCTGGTCACAGAATTAGTTCATCATGGAAAACAGTATATTACAAAACGCCCTAAAATCTGTATATGAATCTGAAGTTGCCTTTTCAAAATTTATAACAGCCAACGACACAGGGACAACCGGAGGGCATCAATCGGGTTTTCACATCCATAAACAGGCATGGCCTTTATTTTTTGAGAACCCGGGAAGAAAAGGTGAAAACTCAGATAAGCTGGTTACAATTAAATGGCAGAATGACTTTGAGACTGAAAGCCGTTTTATTTATTATGGGGTAGGGACAAGAAATGAATACAGACTGACACGTTTCGGGAGAGGATTTCCATTTTTATCAGATGATAATGTAGGAGATCTCCTGGTAATTTGTAAACGGTCAGATGATTTTTATGAAGCATATGTTATTCAGGGAGATATACAGATTGAAGAATTTTTTGCCAATTTAAATCTTACAGTTAACGATACCAACAGTATTATTCCAAAGCTTTCTTATCAAACGCCTGAAGACAAAATGCATCAATGCTTTATAGAATTTCTACAATTTTTGGATGTGGAATTTCCTCCTGCATTTGAACTTGCTTATCATTCCAGAGATTGTTATAATAAAGCCTTCGAAATAACACTGCAATCAGTTTTAGAAAACCCTGACAACTGTCTTATTAACTGGCTTGATGCAGAATTTCAACTCTTCAAGGTAATCGAAAATGACAGATATGCTGTCAGAATTCAGGAACCATTCTCATCAGTCAGTGATTTGGTTGAAACTGCAAATACCATTTTAAACAGACGAAAGAGCAGAGCAGGCAAATCGCTGGAAAATCATCTGGCGGAAATATTTTACAAATTCGACTTGTCGTTTGAATCTCAGGTAATTACTGAACACAACAAAAGACCAGATTTTGTTTTCCCTGGTCAGGAAGCTTACTTAGATCCAAAGTTTGATACCTCCAAGTTATGTATATTAGCTGCAAAGACAACATGTAAAGACCGTTGGCGTCAGGTTCTTAACGAAGCAGACAGGGTAACGACAAAACATTTGTTTACTCTGCAGCAGGGAATCTCTTCAAATCAATTGGAAGAAATGATTAAATATAATGTACAACTGGTTGTTCCCCGGAATTATCTTTCCAGTTTTCCAAAAGCTTATAGATCAAGAATTTTAACGCTGGGTTCATTCTTGAAGTATCTTGGCCGGTTGCAAAGTTAGCTGATTAATAATAAATAACTTAAGTTTCGCACTTGATAATAATACGCACAAAA
>JARKSP010000060.1 GCA_029974225.1 Erysipelotrichaceae bacterium | reverse complement strand
GTTTAAGGGAATCGAAATTTATTTTGACAGCAAACCTACACAGGCCGTTATTAATACACTGAAGTCTGACGGCTGGAGATGGCACGGTTTAAAAAAATGTTGGTACGCTAAACAGTCTAATAAAACTATTGAAACAGCAGAAAAAATCATAAATGGCGGATCGCTCGAAGTTAAAGAAGTTAAATCAGTTGAGAAATCAAAGAAAGTCAGTTATAAAATCCAGGTTAGCGACTATATCACCAAAGAAGAATTTACAGAGCATTGCAAGGCATACTATAACAACCAGTACAGAAGCGAATCAGAAGCGCAACGCTGTGTTGAACACGCTGTAAAAGAGTATTATACCAATGACAGTAAATATTATAACCTCACTCAGTATATCCGACACGCCATTGTTTGGAAATCACTCGGCAGAGATGTTGAAAAATTTCAATGCAATGGTGAAAATGTGAAATACTCTGCAATATGGGACAAATTACCGACAATCGAAGGGTTAAAGGCTACGGATAAAAAATACTCTGCAATATGGGGTTATGATCAAACACAAATTACCACAGCAACATATTATGGTAAAGCGTTTGGACTTGATGTCTTAATAACTGGCGGTTATGGTTCGGGCGAAGTATTATTAAAAAGGATAAGCAAAGATGGAAGTTTTTCAGAAAGTTGTATGTATTTTACCCCGAACAGATTCACAGAAGAAGAAATCCGAGAAACAAATGAATATGTTGCGTATCACGGAAGATAATACCACAAACAAACTGCTGCTGTGCTATCGGCAATACGGGCAGAAAGTGAGGAAATTATGAAAGATAATTACATCAGAATCCGCATATCCACTGAACTAAAACAAGCCGCGCAGGAAGCCGCCAAACAAGATGGCCGCAGTCTTGCAAACTGGATTGAACAATTAATAAAGCAAGCTATTAAAAAAGAATCTGAATAAGGTTCTTTTTTAATCTCATCCTCTTGCCATGCCTTATCACCTACCCTAACCTTAATCTTCTTCTTTGTCGCTTCATCCAATCTATTAGCCGTTTTAATATTTCTTCCGCCATGGTATCACCTCATAATAAAAAGAAAAATCTGCTCTGCACGGTTTTAACAGACATACCTAATTCATACGCTATCTTATTATACGATAATCCCTGACAGCGTAGTTTTTGGGCTTCCGCATACCACATTTAATCACCTATCCCTTATATATAATTCTACCTGCCTTTCGGCTTCGTCAAGATAATCTTTTAGCCTGTGATATATTGCTATGTCCATATCTTTTTTGTCTGTGATAAGTCTTATCTGCTCTTGCCTTATAGCTTCAAGTACATTTTTCATATAATCACCTACTCATTATATTTTATAGACATAACGTAGCTTGATTCTTCCAGTATTTCTTCCGTTTCTTTCTCGTCGGCTTTTTTTA
>JARKSP010000058.1 GCA_029974225.1 Erysipelotrichaceae bacterium | reverse complement strand
GTGGTGGAGATTATGTTTTAATTGGTAATCTGATTGAAAACTACTTCGTGACTACTGGAGACTGGAATTTTGGCAGTGCTATTTCTTTGATTATGGCAATTATTATTATCATTTCAATGTACTTTACCAAGAAGATTGATAAAAAAATAGGAGAGGAGTAGGCGATGAAAAAAGAAAATAAAAGTTTATGGCTTAAATCAGGCCCTAATATCTGGCTGTTATTAATTATACTGTTCTTCTATCTGCCAATTATCTATGTAGTTATCTTCTCATTTAACTCAACTAAGAGTTTAACCCATTTCACTGGTTTCTCCCTGCAGTGGTACGAAAAGATGTTCAACGACCGAAAGATGCTGGAACCAATTTACTATACTGTTCTGGTTGCGGTAATTGCGACAGTAGTATCAACTGTCATCGGCACCATCACATCTATTGGCTTATCAAAGCAGAAAAAGCTGGTTAGAGAACTGGTATTACAGGTAAATGACTTGCCGGTAATGAACCCGGATATTGTAACAGCTATTGGAATGATGCTATTTTTCGTTTCTCTTAATATTGAGACAAGTCTGATTACTTTACTGATAGCTCATATTACTTTCTGTATTCCGTTTGTAATTCTGTCTATCATGCCAAAGTTAAGAACTTTGGATGATAATGTGGCAGAAGCTGCACTTGACCTGGGGGCAACGCCTTTTCAGGCATTAACCAAGGTTATTATTCCTCAGATTAAACCGGCAATCCTGTCAGGAGCTTTAATCGCTTTCTCAATGAGTTTTGATGATTTTGTTATTTCGTTTTTTACTACCGGAACAGGGGTAAGCAATATTTCAATTTATGTTTATTCAATGAGTAAACGAATCAACCCGACAATCAATGCTTTAAGTTCACTTATTGTGGTGGTTGTAACAACTGTACTGATTGTTGCAAATGTTATACCGCTGATCAGAGCAAGACGTCCTCAAACTGAAGTTGTTAAAAAGAAAAGCAAATACTCTTTTGTTCCATACCTGGCCGCAGCACTGGCATTCACTGTCTTTTTAGTATCATTTGGCAGCAGAACAACAGGAGAATTTGACCCGATTGCTGAATTTGGTTCCAACACACTTAATATATTTAACTATGGTGAATATGTTGGGGAAGATGTAATTGCGGAATTTGAAGATATGTATAATGTTAAAGTCAATTATGATACGTTTGCTTCAAATGAAGAAATGTATACTAAATTAATGAGTGGTGCTTCCTATGATGTCATCATAGCTTCAGATTATATGATTCAGAAAATAATTAAAGATGGTATGGTGCAGAAATTAGATAAGGATGTGCTGACTAATTTAACTGATTTATATGCAGATGCTTTGAAATATATGGAATTTGATTCCGAAATGCTTTATGCAGTCCCATATTTATGGGGTAATGTCGGTATCATATATGATTCAACCTTAGTTGATGCTGAAGATGTTGAATCTTTAGGCTGGGATGTTTTTCTGCTTGAAAAGTATCGTGGCATGGTTTACTTCTATGATTCTGAAAGAGACTCATTTATGGTTGCTTTAAAAGCTCTGGGCTATTCTATGAACACCAAAAATGAACAGGAGTTACTGGAAGCCTATAACTGGCTTATCAAAATGGATAATGCGGTAGATCCAGCTTATGTAACCGATGAAATTATTGATGGTATCATCAATGGAGAAAAAGCTTTAGGTTATGTATATTCAGGTGATGCCACCTATATGATTTATGAAAACGAAAACCTTAGTTTCTATGTGCCTCATCAGGGAACCAACATCTGGATGGACTGTATGATTATACCAAGTAACGCAAAAAGCCCGGATCTGGCTAATTTCTTTATCAACTATATGCTGTCATATGATGTTTCATATGCTAAATCTGAATATGTCGGCTACACCTCACCTAATGAAGAGGTATTAATCGCACTGAGCTCAGAAGATGGTGAATACTATGGCATTGATGCTTATATTCCTCGTGTTGGATATGAGGAAGATGAAGTATTTGTCAATGATGACAATATCAGAAAAATCATATCTGAGTACTGGGTAAAAGTTAAACTGAATTAATCAAAGGAGATGGGGTAATTAAAAATGATTAGGGGATAGCTCGTGAAGTTTGGGGGCAAACTTTAGCTGCCCCCAAACTTTTTCAATTACCCAAATAAAGGAGAACATATTATTCTCCTTTTTTGTGCTTAATGTGTTATATTGGAGTGAAAATTAGATATTTTAAATAGAAAACGATAAAATAATAAAAAAAGTATTGAAAGAATAAAATTTATGTTGCTATAATTGCTATGAGTATAAACGTAGTTGTATAATAGAATTCAAGGTCTATGAAAGTCTGATAGAGTTAGAACATACTAGCTCTATATTGTCCATTGTTGTGTACATGTTGATAACAACCTTTTAATAGTACTATCATTATCTAAAGCATAGCAATGAGAAGATGTGTAATGGAAACTATAAAAACCTAAAGCACATCTGATAATAATATTGATAAAACAAATCAGTGAGGAGAAAGGGAAATGAGGAAATTTATTTTAAAAATTGTAGTATGTTTAGCATTATTGATATGCTGCTTTCCAACTACAGTACGTGCAGCTAATGTAGCAAGGGTAGAATCATCAGGGTTTGAATATGCTACATTACAGGAGGCTATTGATGCTGCTGAAGCAAATGGTGATACAGTTTATCTTTTAGCTGACATCACTCTTGAAGCAGCTAATTATGTAAGTATAGTAAACAGGTCTATTATAATTGATGGGAATAATTTTACTATTACCTATAATGGTGGTGTTTATGACTCTGCGGTTTTTGTTCAAGCTGCTAATCGTAATGTTACATTAAAAAAATTAAAAATTTATGCTAAGGATGCTGAAAATGGTATTGTTGTAACTACAAAATGTAATTTGACTCTTGAAAATGTAGAAGTTTCAGGAGGAGCTGGTCCAGGCGTCCCTGACAGGGCATTATTTTTAAATGCTAATACAGCATATGGCACTGTTAATATTACTAACAGCAAATTAGAAGGTAATTATGGAATGTACATATTTGGAGAATACATGAACATAAATGTTAATGCTTCAAGTATTACAAGTGTGGATGATTCTGCTACAGAGGACTTTGCAGCGATAATTCTTAATGGCTATAACGATTACTATCATACAAACGGAACCATTGTAAATGTTACGGGAGGCAGTGTTAAAGCCTATAAGGAAGATGGCACTACTCTATCTAATGCAGTAATAAATGCTTCAGCAACAGGCAAAGTGAATTTTGACGGAACTATTGTTGAGGGGAATGTTGTTTATCCTGCTGCAGTGTCTGGTGTATCAGTTAGCAACTACGAATATTTTTATTCACTTCAGGCTGCTATTAATGATGCTGTTGGCACAGCTAAGGTTGTAAATGTATTGCGCGACATTGAAATTGATGAGTTTAGTTCAATTGTTATTGATGGAGAAGTGACCATTTATGGTAACGGATATACTTTAACTTCACTTGCTGATAAGGCGATATTCATCGATACTACTGATGAAGTCAAGATAAATAATTATAAAATAATTGGTAAACCAGGCCGTTATGGAATTGCTGTTGTAAATAAAATGGCTTTATTAAAACTTGATGAAGTCACAGTTTCTGTTGATAATGGTTGTGCAATATATGTTGTTGGCTCTGGTACTGAAGGATCAAAAGTTTTTGCTGAAAACAGTGATTTGTCAGGCATATCAGCTATTGCTTTATGGTCTGATGGATGTGGAGCACAATTTACAAACACCAACTTAACTGGTGTTTGCGAACGAACATTAAGTGGAACCGATTTTGGAGTTATTGATATCTCTGCTGATAATGTAACGGTTATAGTTTATGGTGGAGTAATAAGTGCAACAACACAAGAGGGTAAGGAAAGAATGGATGTTGTTTGTATTGCTTCTGGCTCTGATAATGCAAAAGTTTATTTAAATAATGAAACTACAATTCAACTTAATGGAACAGCTACTATTGTCAATATTGACCCATTAAATAATCCTTCAATTACTTTAAGTGCACAATATAGACAGCAACTAAATAATGAAGGATATGGAGTAACTCTGCCACCAAATGCTGATGGCTTGGTAAAAATAGATTATACAATTATAGTATTTGAAGTAAAATATGTAGCTGAAGGAACTACGGTGGCTGTATTTGGAGTTCAAAATGGCGAAGCTGTTGCAAATCCTCCTGCTGTTCCAGCAAAAGCTGGCTATAGCGGAGTATGGGATCATGATGGCACCAACATCACAGCAGATATCACCATTACAGCAGTCTACACCAAGAATCCTGTTCCAGAAACCGGTGACAATATCAACATTATGATGTGGGTCACAGTCATGCTGATTAGTGCTGCTGGTGTTTTTGGAGTCATAGTCTACGCTAAAAGGAAAAAACTGTTCTAAAATAAACTGAATGAGCAGGGGTAAATCAGGCAGATATCCCTTTGGCTGGATATTCATTTTTCGGGTGATTAAAAAAGATTAGGGGATAGTTCGTGAAGTTTGGGGGCAAACTTTGGGGGCTGCACCAAAAGAAGTGAAAAGGTGATTGAAAAAATCACCTTTTTTGTCTGCCTCATTCCTTTCTGTTTGTCTTTCTTAGGATGTATTTCATCCAATGTTTTAGGTACTGCTAACATAGGTTGATTGTCTCTAACAATCCATAGAATCCTGTTTCTAATACAGTCAAAATTTTTAAATCCTCCAGCTGTTCTTTTTAAGTCTTTTGGTAATCTGTTAAACGATACTGTTGTAAAAATAGTTTTTTGTATAGTTAATATAAGGGTTATACATGTCGCAAATAAGAAATCCAACTGTCTTTCTCACCTTTAAGGGAATGTTTGAAAAATATCTCTGAGTATCTTCTTTTCTTCGACTGATGACTATATCTATCAGATTTCCTGTTTCAAAATCCATTGACACCAAGGCGTATTTATGATTGGAATCAATATTTAAAAAGACTTCATCAACGCATAGTATTTTAGGAAGAGGCAGTCTCTTACAATCCACAAACTGCATAAAATAATTAGTTACTGTTACTGAAGACATCCTAAACATTTTTCCTATATCTACAGCTGTATTATCGGGATTCTTCATTTCTTTACATATTTGAAATTGAATCAATGCTGGGGTTTGTTTGTGCTCTCCTATAAAAGAAAATGAATCGTTTTCACTATAGTTACAACTGTCATTAGTACATTTCCATCTTCTCTGTAAAAGTGTTAATTCTAACCTGTATTGGAAGATCTGATGCTTTATGTTTCTTCTTGTGATTCCTTTAGAATGCATCCTGCTATGGCATAATGGACAATAATGTTCTGTAATTTCTTTTTCTACACGCACCTTTCTGATGTTTTCTCCTTCGCTATAATCTATTATTTTAAGATCTTCATCTTTAATCCCAATAGATTAGTGATAATATAATTTTGGTTCATAATTATATGAAGGCAGACTTTCATATAATAAAACAAAATCTGGAATAGTCAAACTACTGCCGGATTTTTTAATTCTAATTTCGCCCCCAAAGTTTGCCCCCAAACTTTAGATGCCCCAAACTTTTTTAATTACCCAGGAGATGAAAAATCTCCTTTTTAAAATAAAAAAGTGTCCGATGACACTTTAATTTGAGAAGGTATATTTATCGTTGGTTACCGTAAACCTGAGTTTTCTGGTTTTGAAATGTATATACATTAAACTGGTAATGACTATCGATATGCAGCTGATAATCTTAACCAGCTGTTTAATATCTTTATAGGCAGGATAATTCAATGACAGCAGTTTATCGCCAATAGCCAGAGCAGTGATTAACACCAGTACCAGTGAAATTGTTTTCTTATTAAAGAGTTTGGCCAGCGGCAGCCCTGGGAAAGCAATCAGTGAAGAAACCAGCACAATCAGCAGTATAATTATGGCCAGTATTGCCCAGTAGCTGATTTCTGAAAAAACACCAGTCAGAAGATTTTCCCAGATAGGTCTTAGCACCAGCATTAAAAGCCAGCCCAGCGACCATAAAGGTAACAGTACAATAATTCTTACTGGCAGAGGAAGTTTATAAAGTAACTGTTTGCTTTTTTCTTTGAAGGAACTTTTCTTTTTCTGATTGAGACCATCATTAACATCCTCGTCTTCATAGGGCTCAGTGATAATCTCCAAAGGTGTTTCGTAAGTGTTATTTACAAATAAAGAAGCAGCAGTTGTCGCAGCAATGGCTGTCTTTTGGGCCTTCTTCTTTAAGTCTTCCATCTTTTCCTTTTCCATATATAAATAATAGCATATTATAGTGTTCCAGACTATTTTAATATGCAATTTATTCAATAAAAATGTGAAATGCCAGCAGTTTAAAAAAAGTTGTTTCTGTTGCATTTTATTTTCAAGTGGTATACAATAATATTCGCTGGTAATCGTATGGTTCCCTAGCCAAGTGGTAAGGCAACTGACTGCAACTTAGTGATCACCAGTTCGAATCTGGTGGGAACCTCCAGCATAAATAGGCAGATGTGGTGGAATAGGTAGACACGAGGGACTTAAAATCCCTTGGTAGCAATACCGTGAGGGTTCAAGTCCCTCCATCTGCACCATTTTAAAGTGAAAGCCTGTTTTTCAGGCTTTTATTTTTTGCCAGAGATAGCGAAGAGACTGTTGATCAATAATCTGTAGAGATAATTTAAAAGGTTGTTTCTGTTTGAATAAGCGAAAAGTAATATCGATGTAAAAATGATGTAAAAATAAAAAGAAATATGTTATTTAGAACCATTTAAATTTATATTTGCTTTTAGATTTGTTATAATGTAATTGACCTTATGCGGCTTTTTATAGAATCTTGCATAAGAGAGTAATTTTTATGAAAGGAAAGGGAAAATGAAAAAATTATTTGTTATTTTATTGGCTTTTGCGATGCTTTTAGGTTTTGCTGGCTGTAAACCAGAAGAACCAAAAGTTGAAAAGCAGACAGTTGTAATTTGGCACACCTACACTGAAGATCAGACAGCAACTTTAGAGAGAATTGCCGCTGACTTCAATGCTTTACATGAAGGTGAAATCGAAGTAGTCGTTCAGGCACAGGAATATTCAGGTTTCTTAAACAAGGTTTATGAATCTGTAGCAAACGGTGTCGGACCAGATATTATCTTCAACTATGCTTCTACTGCAGCAGCATATGTTGGTGCTACTGAAGAAGAAACACTGGTTGTTGACTTTGATAAATATCTGAGTCAGGATTTCTCAAAACTGGTTGCTCCGGGTATTTATGCTGAAATGACCGATTTTAAAGATGGTAAGCTACACGTTTTACCTATGGTAACAACCGGGCCTATCTTCATCTACAATGAAAAGTTATTTGAACAATACGGTGTTGAAGTTCCAACAACCTGGAAAGAGGTTTTTATAGTATCAAAAACTATCTGGGAAAAATCTAATCATACAGTTGTTGGATTTGCCGTTGACTCTTTGACTGACTTCTTTACTACACTTATTATGCAGCATGGTTTAGGCTACTATAATGAAGATAAAACTTCTGTTCTGTTCTGCGATGGAGAAAAAATGGGATTCTTATTAGAGCAGTTCAAGATTGCTGTTCAGGAAGGCTACTTCCAGTTAGCTCCTCAATCAGGAGATTATAACAGCTCTGATATGAATGCTTTAACCCTGGCTTCTTATGTCGGTTCAAGTGCCGGCCTACCTTATCTATCATATGATGGAATTGCTGCAACATCTTTACCACGTGAAATGGACGAGGGAATGGGTGTAATGGATTGGGCTCCAGCATGGAACAGAGGAGTCATTGTATTCAAGAGCAATGAAGCAAAGGAAGCTGCAGCGGTAAAATTTGCCGAGTTCTTCTTAAATGAAGAAAACAATGCTGCCTGGGCAAAAACAATGAGTGCTTTCTCACCATATTTTGCAACTCAGCAAAATGCTGATTATCAGGCAACAGTAGCTGGAAATCTGGCATTGACAGCCCTGGCAGGTCAGATCAACTACGCTGGTGTATTACCTAACACAAATGGTGCGGCTGCTATCAGAACAGCTTTAGAAGAGCTGATCAAAACCACCGCTGCTGGAACTGTTTCAATTGAAGAAGGTTTAGCAATCTGTAAGGCAGCTTGTGAAGCGGCTTTAAGTGAATAGTATAGTTTAAATACTGGATAATTTAATACTGAAGGAAACCCTTCCTTCAGTATTTTATTTAAGTAAGGCTGGATTGCTTAAATAAAATAGGAAAGGATAATTATTTTATGAAAATTACAATCGAAGGTTTGACGAAGAAATTTGGAGAAGTCACTGCCGTAAAAGACTTTGACGCTGTCATTGAAAAAGGTCAGCTGGTTTGTCTTTTAGGGCCATCAGGATGTGGCAAGAGTACAATGTTATACATGTTAGCAGGTACTGAGGCTGCAACAAGTGGAAAGATCTATTTTGATGAGGAAGATGTAACTTATATGGCTCCTGAAGAAAGAGGAGTTGGACTGGTTTTCCAGAACTATGCGTTATATCCTCATATGACAGTTTTACAGAACATTTGTTTTCCGCTAGAGATTCAAAAGGTTCCAAAGGCTGAAAGAATTGAAAGAGCAAAAGAAATAGCCAGGCTAGTTCATATTGAGGAATATCTGAATCGTAAACCATCACAGTTGTCAGGGGGACAGCAGCAACGTGTAGCTATTGCCAGAGCACTGGTAAAAAAGCCTAGATTGTTATTGCTGGATGAGCCTTTGAGTAATCTGGATGCCAGATTACGTCTGGTAATGAGAGAAGAAATCAGAAGAATCCAGCAGGAAACAAAAGTAACCACGATTTTTGTCACACATGACCAGGAAGAAGCGATGTCTATTTCGGATGTAATCCTGCTGATGAAGGATGGAGAAGAGCAGCAAAGCGATGCTCCGCAGACCCTCTATGACAATCCTGCCAATGCCTTTACAGCTAATTTTTTAGGTGTTCCAGCTATAAACAACATCTATGGGTCTGTAAAAGATGGCAGATTCCATACCCATGATGATAGTGCAGTAATTGAACATGAAGCCTGCAGGAAGGTTCCGGAAGGCAGAAAAGTTGCTTTTGCCATTCGTCCTGAAGCTATAGAACTGGCAAAAGAAGATGTAAACTTCAAAGCTTATCTGGTTCACACCTATGCAATGGGAAAAGAGGAATTAAGCTATATGAATGTCGGAACTTCTGAAATCAGAGGTTATTTACCGAATGGAACGGAAGTAGACAGAGAGTATAATATTCATTTAAAAGAAAAAGGTGTCTTTATCTTTGATGAGGAAACAGGAGAGAGATACGCATGAAGTTAGGTTTTTTCAAAAAGAAGGATAAGGAGCCCAAAGTAGAATTTACCAAAAAGTGGGAACCGTTTGTTTTCTTGCTTCCTTTTGTTATTGGGGTAACTATTTTTACAATTTATCCTTTATTCAATGTTATTTTCATGGCTTTTAAAGAAAACTTTGTCTTACTGACGGGCAAGTACACGGGTTTAGGTTTGAAAAACTTTGAACTGGTATTAAAGGACAGATATTTTATTCAGGGAATGCAAAATACATTCAGATACGTTCTGATAGTAATTCCTATCTCTACCTGCATTTCTATTGTCATAGCTACATTATTAAACAATAAAATCAGGTTCATGCCATTTTTTCAGACAGCTTACTTTTTGCCAATGGTAACAAGTGCGACAGCTGTAGGACTGGCCTGGAAATATATGTTCCACTATCAGTACGGTATTGTTAACTATCTATTGGGTTTAGCTGGTATTGATCCAATCGCCTGGTTAACTGATGTTTCCAGTAACTTTACCGCCCTTTGTGTCTATGGTGTCTGGAATATGCTGCCTTTTACCATTATCCTGTTACTGTCAGGGTTGCAGAACATTGATAAACTATATTACACAGCCGCCAAAGTTGATGGTGCCAGTACTTTAAGAATCTTCTTTAGAATTACTGTTCCACTACTTTTACCGACAATTTTCTTAACCATGGTTGTCAACTCAATCAGTGCCTTTAAGGTTTTCCATGAGCTGTTCCCTTTGTGGTCAGGTCAGCCAGGTATTGCCTATAATCTGTTTACAGTAGTTTATTATATCTTCTATCAGTTTAGAGGTTTAACTCCGCCAAAATATGGTGTCGCAGCAGCGGCAGCGGTAATCCTGTTCATTGTTATCTTTATCTTCACCAGAGTTCAGATGTGGATACAGAAAAGATTTGATAACTAGGAGGTCATAAAATGAAAACAAAGAATTTTATTAAATATACCATTCTATACGTTTTGCTAGGCATTGGCGCTGTGTTTATGATCTTTCCATTTTTCTGGATGATTACCGGCGGTTTTAAAACTTCTCAGGAAATAGCCGCTTTTCCGCCATTGCTGTTTCCATCACACTTTAATTTTGATAACTTTAAATTTGCTTTAGATACTGCTCCGTTTGCGAAATACTTCGTTAACTCAGTTGTCGTTACTATCAGCTCAGTCAGTTTAAGCACACTGACAACAATACTGGCTGCCTTTGCCTTCTCAAGATTGGAATTCAGGGGGAGAGATACAATTTTTGCCTTACTTCTGGCATTGATGATGGTTCCATTTGAAATGATAGTAATTACAAATTATCGTACCATAATCAATATGGGATTATTGAATACCAGACTGGCTTTAATTATTCCGTTTACTTCAAGTATCTTCTATACTTATATCTTGCGTAACTTCTTTGTTTCCATTCCGGAATCATTATATCGAAGTGCAAAGATTGATGGCTGCAGCAACTGGCAGTATTTATGGAAAGTAATGGTTCCAATTGCCAGACCGTCACTGGTTACAATTATTCTGCTAAACAGTATTGCAGCCTGGAACAGTTTCTTCTGGCCAATGCTGGTTACTAATACTACAGCTGCCAGAACATTGCCGTTCGGTCTATATGCCTTTATGACTGAAGGAGGAGCAAGAAATGAATACATGATGGCCGCAGCTACAATTGTTGTCTTACCGATGATGATTCTCTTCTTCTTTGCCAGAAAGTATATTGTGACCGGTGTAAGCAAGGGTGGATTGAAAGGCTGATATAAATCGTTATCTTTAAACAAAAATCGAAGAGTCTATTCTTCGATTTTTTCTATCAGTTGTCCATCAATTAAATAATAGTCAATATTTTCATGCGGCCGATAATGTTTGGCATTAACCGGATTTAAAGCTTCCGGATTTCTTGAATGCACAGCGACCACCGCTTTTGGCTTCAGTTTCCGGATATAATAGGCCAGATGACTGGGATAGGCATGAGAGAATGAAAACAGATTACTGTAAGAGAAGAAATCCCATTTTAACCTGGCTATGACATTTTTCATAATCTGATAATGTTTTTGACCCTTGAGTAGCGGTTCACCAAACAGGTGGAAGTAGATTCCCTTTATGCCATCGTAATCTGTTAACTCCAGGATATTTCGGTAAGTGTTTTGGATAAAATAGCCGTTTGGATTATTTAAGACTTCCTCTTTAGAAACAACGGTATTGTTTTTCATTACTTCCTTATAGAATTCATAATACAGATTATTATCCGGAAACATCACATTCACTGACATATTCAGCAATTCATTGATTATATAGGCTGTAGAAGGCTCAAAGAGAGCTTTGCGCTGATGTTCCTTGGCAATCCTGATCAGATTCTCTAACATTCTGATATCACGGTGATAGAGGTTGAAAACCGCTATTCCCTGATGATTTTGCAGTTGTTTTCTAACATCGTCGAAAATCATCTGTTCGGTAATCATTCCTTTTAATATTTCCTTAGAGGGTGAATTTAATTCTCCTGTTTCATTTTCAGAATAGACAAATGCACTTGCAGAAGCAGTGGTGCTATCAACAATCAGTAAATCAATTTTATGCTGACTCATCTGCTTTACCGTTTGCCAGGCTCTGGCTGATTCTAAACCGTGAAATCTGATATCGCCTGAATAAATTATGGTACTGTCTTCTGTCTGAATCAGAAAGCTGGCTGAACCAATACAGGTGTGATCAGAAAAGTAAGGAGTGACTTCAATATCGCCAACAGTTATTTTCTGATTATATTCAAAGCCGCTGTATTTTCGGAAGTATGATTCTTCCTGGATGGTTTCTAAAGTCTGTTTTAGTTTTAAACCTGAATGGTGTAAATAAACGGGAATTGCCGGGTCAATCTTGTCGATTTCCGACATATGGTCTTTATGACAGTGCGAAATAAACACAGCTGTTGTAAAAGGATTATCTTCAGCTGGTTTCAGGTTAATATCATCTAAGCTTTCTTTGCTGTAGATGTAGTCAACCATTGGAGCTTGGTTTAACAGTAAAGCATCTTTAATTCTTTTTTTATTTCTAATCAGTACAGTACCATCATAAATCTGACTTAAAGGTTCAAATGGTGCACCAAAATCAAAGATTGCCCGGGATTTATGACAGGTAATCATAATTACCACCCCCATGCCATGCAGACCTCTGATGAAATTAACTTTTGTCTTCACTATACCACCTCCAGTTGCTGTTTCTGGTGATTATAGCTGTATGCTACACCCTGCTGACATAAACAGTAATTGGCTTTACTGCTTTCACCAAGCAGCTTTCTTTGCGGGCAGTGAGAAGGAATCAGCAGTTTAGCATTAACTTCACCTATATACCATAGCAGCTGGTTGGCTGTAGCATGTGAGAAAAACTGTCCATCTTCACCCTGATAGATATGACGATAGTCAATGTCAGCTTTTTTCAGGATGGTTTCTAAAATTTTAAACTGGGGATCATAGTCTCCCAAAGGGGTACCGGAGTGGTGAAGGTATAAGGTTTTAATGTTTCTGTAGTCCAGTAATTCCAGGATGTTTTCAAAGGTGTTTTGAACCAGATAGTTGTTTGGATTAGCCAACACTTCTTTTTTATCGATGATGTTATTTTCTCTGATTACCTGTTTCAGATATTCAGGATAGTTATTTTCGCTATAGGTATCAGGAATCATCACGGTATAGCTATCTTTGAAGAATCGGTTTAAGATGTAGGCGCTTTTGGGTTCGAAGACCAGGGTTTTACCACTCTTTCTGGCAAAATCAAACCAGTTTAAAGCATGGCACATTTCCCGATGATAGTAGTTAAAGATAATAAGTCCGTCATAATCATCAATTATCTGTTGAGTTCGCTCTAAGAGTCTTTGCTCGGTTATGACACCCTGCACCGGTTCCAGAGCAGGGAACAGCTCCTTTTCATATCTGGTAGTCTGCCTAAGCCAGCTGTCTAAAAACCCGGTTCCCTCACAAACCAGAATATCGATTTCCTTTTCTTTCAAAAACTGAATTTCTCTGATAATGTTTTCTCTATAAGCACCATAGACAAAGACATCACCGGTGTAGTGGAGTTTTAAATCCGGAGTTTCCAGATAGAAGGAGTAGTCCTGATAACTTTCGGCATTTAAACAGAACGATTTAACATATATATCACCGATTCTGACTTCTTCAGGAATATCCCGATATTTATTTCTTATAGAGAAAACACCATCACCGACATCTTCCAGGGCTTTTTCAATGATTTGGGCATTTTTAGACAGATAGACATCGATGTCCTCACTGATTATGCCCATATTTCCCATATGGTCTAAATGCAGGTGGGTAATAAAAATAGCTGTCTGCAGCTGTGATTTTTCAGCTGATAACAGATTTAGCCCTTTAATTTCTTTCTCTGGGTAAAGGCCATCTATTCTGGCGATATCATCTATCCATAAACCATCTCTAAGAAAACTTTTTCTGGGATTAACATTACCGTCATAGAGATTAAAACCCGGATTAAAAACTGTTCCGATTTCCATAATGACTCTGGAGCTGCGATAGATTACTTCCATCACCACTCCGCCAACGGTATCCAGCCCACTGTAGAAGGTTATTACTGTTTCAGTTTTCATAATAATCACCTGCCTATCATTATAACAAATACCCGTTATAATTTGTGTTATAATAACCATTAAAGAGGAGCTTTAAATGAAAGTAAGGAACAATTACGATGAGTGTCTGACCAATGTTGCCTGTTCAATCAGAAAATACTTTGAACTGGATTATCATCATAAGACAATTAAAGAGATTGATGATCTGCTGCAAGAAAAACAGCCGAAGAATGTTGTTTTACTGGTTTTTGACGGTCTGGGTTCAACTATACTGGATAAGACTTTAGATGAAAAAAGCTTCTTTAGGCGAAATAGGATAAAGGATATTACCTCAGTTTTTCCGGCTACCACTACTGCCGCAACCAATTCTTTAAAAACCGGTTTAAATCCCAGTGAGCACTGCTGGCTGGGCTGGAATACCTATATTGAAAAGATTAAGCAAACCATAACCTTATTTCTCAGTTCGGAAAAAGGGAAAAATGAAAAAAGCAGCGAGTTCATTAGTATATTTGCGGAGTATGAGCCGGACTTCATTACCAGTCTGATAAATGAAGCTGGCAGGTATGAAGGAATTGAAATAAGTGATTTTGGTGACATTGCCTATAAAGACATCGATGAAATGGTTTCTATAATCCAGGCGCAATGTGAATATGGTCCTCGAAAGTATATGTATGTCTACGATTTACAGCCAGACAGCATTATGCATAAATATGGGCCTTATTCTCAGCAGGCGAAAAAAGAGATTATGTTAAGGAATGAAAAAATCGAGAAGATGTGTGAAGAGCTGACTGATACGGTCGTAATTATTGTTGCCGACCATGGCCATATCGCAGTTGATAATATCTATTTGAGAGATTATCCGGATATATACAGTTTACTGGAAAGAACTACTTCAATTGAACAGAGAGCTGTTTCTTTCAAAATCAAAGAAGGCAGGCATAGTCTGTTTGTTGAAAGGTTCAATCACCATTTTTCGGAATATTTTTCTTTATATTCCAAAGAAGAAATCATAGAAGCTGAAATATTCGGCCCTGGAAAGATTCATGAAAACTTCCAGTATGCGATTGGAGATTTTATAGCCATTGCTGAAAAGGGAAACAAGTGTCTGTTAACTGAAGGTGACTTTCCAATGTTTTCTCATCATGCCGGCTATACCGATGAAGAGATATATGTGCCTCTGATAATTATTGATCGGGTTTAAAGTGGGGAGGGCTTATTATGAGTGATGAATTAAAG
Source organism: Erysipelotrichaceae bacterium (assembly GCA_029974225.1). Classification (GTDB taxonomy): domain Bacteria; phylum Bacillota_I; class Bacilli_A; order Erysipelotrichales; family Erysipelotrichaceae; genus UBA1783. Next base: position 989 of record JARKSP010000058.1, on the reverse strand, counting down.
ACATTCAGAGAACTGATAACGGAAGATAACTATTCATTTTATACCAGCAGTCATGGCGATATGTTTGGCTCGTACTATTCCACTGGTATCTATCAGCTGGATGAGAATAGCGCCTTTGTCAGTATCTGCCGCAGAGCCGACCATAATTCTCCTGAGGAAAGAGAACAGTTTAAGGTTTCAATTGCGATATATAATCAGATATTTGAGCTGATTAAACAGAATAGGCTGGTAGAACTGGAAAAGGCCCGAAAAGAAGAGTTTATGGCTTTTGATGCCGCAACAACGGATTATCATATCAGAATAGGAAACAAAAGATATCGTTTTGATTCATATCAGAAGATTGATCAGAAAAGACGCGAGATTATCTGGAAGATATTGGATTTAATCCATTCAGAAGAAAGGTAGGTAGATTATGCATTCAAAGAAGATTCATTTAAGAACAACCAGAAACACCAGAGACCTGGGCGGAATAATAAACAGAGAGGGCTTAAGAATCAGAGAAAACAGACTTTATCGCAGTGATGAGCTGTCATATCTGAGTAAGGCTGATGCTGAAATTCTGTATCATGATTACAATTTGCGCGTAATTGTGGACCTGCGAAATCATAGGGAAATGATACAGCGAGAAGATGTTGTCATTCTAGATCAGAAATATGTGAAAAACACGCTGTTACTGGAAGGAGCGGTAGGAGTTTCTCATGATGAGGAAACTTTAAAAAAGAAAGAAGAACTGTGGCTTAAGGCTAACACCATTGCTCACTTTGCAAAGCAGGGAATGGAGAATTTCTACCGTGAGATGGTTGATGATTATGGCAGTAAAATGCTTGGCAACTTTCTAAAGGAAGTGCTGAATAATGAGGACGCTACTTTATGGCACTGTGCCATCGGCAAAGACAGATGCGGTGTGGCATCGGCTGTTTTATTAAAAGCCCTTGATGTGGATGATCAGATTATTATGACTGATTATCTGTATACTAATCACTGTTATA
>JARKSP010000044.1 GCA_029974225.1 Erysipelotrichaceae bacterium | reverse complement strand
ATTTGTTTTTATTCTCACCACATCAGGTTTGTATTCACAGGAAGCAGTGAATACTGATACCGCCTCAGAAAAAGTTTCAGAGAAAGCAGATCAGAAAAAGAAAGCCCCTACAAAGACATTTGAAATGGGGGAGATTGTTGTTAAGGACAGGGCGATTGCAAATATTGAGGATGCCTCAACAACTACTGAGATAACATCAGAAGACATTAAGGCAAGAAATGAAAAAACCCTTGGTGATTCATTAAAGATGGTCCCGGGCATTCAGGTAACAACTGCTGCAAAAGGTAATACCAACTTTTCATTAAGGGGTTTTGACCAGGATAAGGTTGTTGTTCTTGTTGATGGAATTCCAATTAATGATGTATACGAAGCAACATTTGATATTTCACAGATACCTGTAGTTAACGTATCAAAAATAGTGGTTAACCGTGGTGTTGCTTCTGCACTTTACGGCGCAAACGGTGCAATAGGATCAATAAATGTGGTAACAAAAAAACCTGAGCAGATGTTTACACAGGTTAATGCCGAATATGGTCAGCATGAAAACTATATGCTTAATGTTGCCAATGGTTCTCCAATAGGAGATGCATATTACTGGATTACAGGGTCTGTTATTAATTCAGGTGGTTATGAGGTTTCTGAAAAGCTTGATAAAAATGAAAGAAGAAAGTGGTTCGATAAACTTGTTAGGTATGACCTTTATGGTTATACGTATGATACGGTAACTCTTCAGGCTAAAGATGATTATGTTAATGATACTGGATTATGGAATCATACCGAGTTCACGAAATATCAGGTTGCTGGAAAGATCGGCTATAATTTTACTGAGAAAATTGAGGCAGGAATTTCCTCAAGCTATAATCACAATGAACAGAAATCAAATACTTTTAAAGCAAATTGCATGAGCTCTTATTATGATGATACTAATGAATGGAGCAGTCCCCAAGGGCATCAGTTTAATATGCCAACCAAACCTAATAGGGACGTTTTTCAGAATAGGGCATTCTATTGGCCGGAAAAATATGATTTTACTGTATCACCATATTTTAATGGTGAATTCGGAAATCTAACAGTTAAGGCAAATATTTTCTATTATAAGCAGTATACCGATCTTGAAGGGTATGCGATACAGGATCATTCAATATATATGTTCCCGCCTTCAATAGATGCAAGCAGTACAAATCCTTATCATAGTATCTGGACAGAACAGTCTTATGGTGTAAATGTTTATCCCAGTGTTAAGATAGCTGACTGGAATAAGCTAAATTTTGCATTAACATATAGAAGTGACAGTCATACAGAGGAGGAAAAGGCAATGTCACAAGCCCTCTCTCCTGATATCTGGGCTGTTCATGGTGGAGATAAATATAAAACAAAGTATCTCGCGGCTGATTTTATTACCTTTGCAGTCGAAGATGAAATTAATCTGAATAAAAGAATTGAGATTACAGTTGGTATTTCATATGATGCTCAGGATTTTACTGATAATAAAGACAGGATATCAGATACTGAATATTCCAATGCCTATAAGGCGAAAGAAGATTCCATGCTCTGCGGCACAAGGGATTCATTTAATCCTGTTGTAGCTGTAGTATGGAATACTGTTGAAGATGTTCTAAAGCTTCGAGCAGCAGCCTCTTCAAAAACAAAGTTTCCAACTCTATCCGCATATTCTGATATAGAAGATAGTTTATCTGATAAAGAAATAAAGCCTGAAAGATCATATAATGGAAATTTAGGTTTTGAAATAACTCCAGCGGGTGAATTAATAAATTTCAGAGCTGATTATTTCTATAGTAAATTTGATGATAAGATTGAAGAAGTTTATAGTGATGATTTTGGAGATGATATTTATACCAATATTGATGGTGTAACATCACAGGGCGTTGAAGCAACAATTTCATCAAAAGCTAAGAGGGTAGGGGGGATAGTTGATATATCATCTTCACTGTCCTATACCTATGTGCACGCCAGGATAGATACTAATATAACGGATAGTGATATAAACAAAGGTGACAAGCTTGAAAGTACACCTGAGCATATGTTTGCACTTGATCTTCGTTTCGACTTCATTACTGATACTTCAGTGAATGTTTATGGCCAGCATACAAGAAATCAGATAATGTATGCTATGAAATCTGCTCCTATAACCGGAGTTGCCACACCGTATTCTACTGAATACTTTAAAGAAGTTGAACTTCACAATCCCTACATGTTTAACGTAAAACTTTCTCAGAAGATCATGGAAAAATTCGAATTTTATGTATTATGCAAAAACATTTTTGATGACTACAACGCTGATCCGTTCAATCCCGGCCCGGGAAGAATGTTCTATATCGGCGGCAGCGCGGAATTCTGACAGGCAATATTTGGG
>JARKSP010000036.1 GCA_029974225.1 Erysipelotrichaceae bacterium | reverse complement strand
AACATTTATTGAAAATCCTACTAATCTCAGTGGTATTGTAGATGAAGTCAAAGAAGGCATCGAAGAAATCCAGGAAATCATTGCTGACGGCAAAAAGGAAGATGACGAAGAACAGGAACCTGAAGACGAGAAAGAGGAATCTGCTGAAGAAACGGGAATCGATAAAGACATGACTGCAGAAGAACCTGAAACGGAAGAAGCCGAAGAACATGAAGTTATAGAAGAACCTGAAATAAAAGAAGAGATATTTGTTGAAGAAACAGAAGAAGAGGAAATTGTCGAACCTATAGAGGAACTCTTTGAAAAAAATGAAGTTTCGGAAATCAATTATACTGAACCGGAAGATGATGTTGACTGCTTCAAAGAAAATACAGCAGGTGAAGACACTGTAGAAAAAGCCCTTCTTATCAGTTCAATTGTCGCTGATATTGCTGAAGAAGAAGAAAAGTTTATCAATGAAGCAATTTCCCAGGAAATAGAGAAATTGATTGACGAAGTTGTTGAAGTTGATCAGGTACAGGAGCCTGCTCTAGAAGAAGCCGTCGAAGAAGCTGCTGCTGAAGAGCCAGATGAAGAACTTTCAATTGACGAGATTATGGAAGAAGTTGCTCTACAGGCACAAGAACATATTGAAGAAGTGCTGTCTGCAACAATGGATGAAGAAATCCCTCTAGACCCTATCGATTTAGCTCAGAGTGATGATGATATTATCCTAAAGATTGTTGATGAAAATGTTGGAGAAATCAACTTAATCAACGATATCATTGAAAGCCTGGAAGAAGATAACTCCAACGAAGAATCCATTGAAGATCTGGAGGATATTGTTGAAACCGCAATTTATGAAGAACCGGCTGTAATCGACGATGCCCTATTAACTGAAGAACAGTTCTTAGAAAAATGTGTCGGTTTATATACTGGAGTCAAGGAAAATAAAATCAGATTAATCATCAAACAGATTGGTGTCATGCTGGAAACAGTTGAAGCTGCAGAAACACTGAATTTACAGCACTTTGCAACCTTCGCATCAGGCGAAGATAAGGAAAGATATGCCAGCATTGCAGCTATCGAAGGTCATCAGGTCGCTCACAGCGATAATGAAAGAGAACTGATTATTCTCAATACCCTGGATACCGATAAGATTTCCTTAAGCAGATCAATTTTACAGTTAGCTCAGGACTTAACCGAGTACAACGGCTCATATAGAGGCTGGACAGTAGTATCATAACATTAATATATCGCCCTGATTGTTCAGGGCTTTTTTATCGCCTGAATAAAATCCCTCTGAATACAGAATGAATACGGCTGATTTATGGTTTTCGATCATTTTAAAAATTCAAACAGCAGGATATCGGCATATATAACACCTTATATCCTGCTGTTTTTCTGTGCCTCAACCACTCAGGCATTACCAGCACTGAAGCACCTGAAATAAAAACCGAATCAGTCTCTTTAATGCACAATCTGATTCGGAATATATTACTTTGGTGCATCGGATGGGACTTGAACCCACACAGCTTCTGCTATACGCCCCTCAAACGTACGCGTCTACCATTCCGCCACCGATGCCTGTTACCATATATATAATATCATTTCACTTTTTTGTTTGCTATCCAATTATTGCTCAGTTTCAAACTCTAAAAATTTAAACACCGCCTGATTCATGTTTTCCTGATACTCCTGATAGCCTACCTCAACCAGGAACAAACCCTGAGCTTCAGCATTGTAGCTGCAGGCTGTCTTATCTTTTTTGTCCAGCATTTCTTTAACATCAGAAACTGTTATTTTTCCCAAACCTACCTCAATAAGTGTCTGCGTCAGCATCCTGACCATATATCTTAAAAACCCGTCACCGATAAAAGAAATATAAACCAGGTCTTCCTTTTGTCTGATACCTATTTTATAAATTGTTCTTACCTGGTTTTCATTTTCCGTCAGCTTAGTCGCATTAAAAGAAGTAAAATCCAAGGTTCCGACAAACAGCCTGCCTGCCTGCCTTATCAGCTCTATGTCCAGTTTATCTTTAATGTGGCAGCTGTAATTGGCGATACAGGGATTATATTCTCCATTGTTGATAAAATATTCATAATGCTTATATTTAGCGTCAAAACGACTGTGAAAGTCTTCTGCAACTTGTTCAATACTTTTAATATGAATGTCTGGCGGCAGCTGTGAATTGATAGCCTTTTTAAAGTTATTAATCTTCTTTTCAGTATCAAAATGAAAAACCTGTCCCAAAGCATGTACTCTGGCATCGGTTCTGCCACTGGCAACAATTGAAACTTCATGATTAACAATTCTGCTGATGGCTTTTTCAATAGTCTTCTGAACTGTCAAATCATCAGACTGTTTCTGCCAGCCGGCATATCGGCTGCCATCATACAGAACTACACACTTATATCTCATCTTACAATACCTTAATTAAAATCAGAGCCGCCAATATTCCGGTAACACTAAACAGCGTAATAAAATCACTGAAGGTGAATTTTAACTGTTTGTATCTGACTCTTTCTGCTCCCACAACATATCCTCTGGCTTCCATCGCATCTGCTAAATCATCAGCTTTCTGGAAAGAAGAGACAAATAAAGGAACAATCAAAGAAAGAATTGCCTGAATCTTTTCTTTAAAGGAACCACTCTCCATATCCACACCACGAGAAGCCTGAGCCTTTAAAATTCTTTGCGCTTCTTCTAAAAGCGTAGGGATAAATCTTAAAGCCAGTGAAATCATCATTGCTATGTCATGAGTTGGAACATTTAGTTTTGCCAGCGGTGAAAGCAGATCCTCCAGACCCATTGTCAAATCCAGCGGTTTGGTTGTCGCTGTCAGCATTGTAGTAATAACAATCATCAGAAGCAGTCTTAAAACGATATAGATTGTCTGGATAACTGCCCCACTGTACAGATTGAAGGTACCGATTGTCAGCCAGATATCACCAGTCTTTATCAGAAACATGTTGATGATAAGCAAAAAAACAAGCATGAACAATGATGGCTTAAAACTTTTCCAGACAAACGAGAAGGACAGTTTGCTTAAAATCAGAGCAATGAGTAAAAAAACACCGATGATACCATAGCCAATAAAACCCACAGGAATAAAAATCGCCACCAGCAAAATCATCATTGCGACGATTTTGGTTCTGGGGTCTAATTTATGAACAAAAGAGTTCAAAGGAATAAATCTGCCTAATGTTATATTATTCATCTTTTACCTCTTTTCTTTATTATCTCATCAACAAGTTTATCAATGGTTAAAACATCAGTGTCAAAATCCACTCCCTGCTTTTGACACATTTTTTTGAAGGAGATGATGATTGGGGGATCAATAGAAGCTTTTTCCATATACTGGTCATTTTTGAAAAACTGTTTTTTATCAGTATGCATAATAACCTTGCCACTTTCTAAAACCACTACTTCATCACAGTAGTCCAGAACATGTTCCATATTATGAGTAACGATTAAAACCGTTATTCCTTTCTCTCTGTTGAGCATTGAAAAAAGTTCCATCATAGCTTTGGCACCCTGCGGATCTAAACCGGCAGTTGGTTCATCTAAAACCAGAATTGAAGGAGCCATAGCCAGAATACCAGCTATCGCAACCCTTCTTTTTTGACCGCCAGAGAGTTCAAGTGGTGACTTATTAAAATCTTTCGGATCAATTCCTGCTGTAACCAGGGCATTTGCGGCAATCATTTCAGCTTCTTTTTCTTCAACGCCAAAGTTTTTAGGACCAAAAGCCACATCCTTTATCAGTGTTTCCTCAAACAGCTGATATTCGGCAAACTGAAACACCAGTCCAACCTGTTTTCTTAATTCTTTGATGTTCTTAGGTTTTTCATTCTCCTTAATTGTAAAATCATTGACCTTTAAAAACCCTTTTGAAGGCAACAGCAGACCGTTTAAATGCTGGACAAGTGTGGTCTTGCCCGAGCCGGTTGCCCCGATAATAGCTGTTATTCTGCCAATAGAGATATCTAAAGAAACATCTTCTAATGCCTTAAACTCAAAGACTGTATCAGGACTGTAAATATGATCTACTTTTTCAAAATGTATTGACATACTTCCTCTGCCATCCTTTCTAAATCTAAGGTATTAGAAACTTTTATCCCTTTAGCCCTCAAACTGTTTTTCAGCTTATAAACAAAAGGAATGTCCAATTTCATTTTTATCATCACTTTTTCATTGCTGAAAACTTCTTTAGGGCTACCTGACATAGCCAGTTTCCCATTATCTATCACCAGAACATTGTCACTTTGAGCAACTTCTTCAATATCGTGAGTAATAGAAATAACAGTAATCTGATTTTCATCATGAATCTCTTTGATTAATCTGTTAATCTCTCTTTTGCCGGTAGGGTCTAACATACTGGTTGCTTCATCAAAGACAATGATTCTTAAGTCCATTGCCAAAACTGAGGCTATGGCTACTCGCTGTTTCTGCCCGCCAGACAGTTTAGTCGGTTCACTTTCTAAAAACTCTGTCATGTTGACTTTGCCGGCAAAACTTTCAATAATCGAATCCATTTTTTCTCTGGCAACACAATGGTTTTCCAGACCGAAAGCTATATCGTCTCTGACAGTTGAACCGATAAACTGATTATCGGGATTTTGAAAGACAATGCCTATTTTATTTCTGATCTGATTTAAATTGTCATAGTTTAGTTCAATGCCATCAATAAAAATGGTCCCTCCCTGTTTTTCCAACAGACCTAAAAGTAGCTTGGCAATAGTACTTTTACCAGAACCATTGTGACCAATAATTGTTGTATAACTGCCTTTTTCAATCGAAAAAGAAATATCATCAATAGTTAAACTCTCATCAGTGTATCGATACTTTAAATTCTTAACTTCTATCGCTTTATTCACAAACTCACCTTCTCAACTACATCATTATAGCAACAAATTGCTTCTTAGTACAATTTAAGAAAACAATATCTTCATCTATCAGTTACAGCGAAATAAAAGGAATGACTTCTCTGCAATATCAGAATCATTCCCTTTATTATAAATCAAATACTCTAATAAAAGTTAACAAATTATCAGGTTACTTTTTCTTTGTACTGTTTTTATGTATGTTATTTAATCCCTATTAATAAGCTGAAACTGCTCCTGGAGCAATACTGACACCCCAAGCCTGACCTGCTGCCTCAGCAGGACTGCTCTGAATAGCTTCGGCAATTACATCAATACATAGTGAACCGCCATCAGCATCAGTAAAGTAGTAATTAAGCGAAATACCGGCATCACCTATCAAATCAGTGGCAGGACTTTCTCCAGGAGCAACTGGAAGGGTGTAGTAATAATAATCACCATATTTAACCCAGTTAGCACCAGGAGTGAAAGCCGGAACCTCAGCCACTCCGCCAATATGCTGGCCAGAGCCGTTTGCTCGGTAAGGCACCAGTTTTACACGAATATAGGCTTCCGTATCACCAGTGTTGCTGACATTCACATTTCTCTTTATTGTTCCATCAAAGTCCTCTGTCACCTGACAGGTAACCTTCGATTGCTTAAAGGTGTTCTTTATAGTATCGCTACTATCTATCAGATAGGCAACCGTAATTCCGACAGTAATGATTGTGACTATTAGAACTGTCAAAAGTAATGATGCAGTAATCTTATTGTTTATACGTTTGCTATCTAAAGGTTTTGTTTCATGTTTCTTGTTATACATTATTCTTCACTCCTTCCTTAATGAGCTAAGCGGTTGCTAACAATCTCGCTGAAGCCATTGAGCCAGTAAATCTTTGTGTTAGGAGTGTTGTGACAGGTAATACTGCCGTTAGGAGAAGTTGCAGTTAAAGTTACTGTGCCTCCGTTATTCGCGGTATATCTCCAGCTCCAGCCGATATCCTCCTGGATTGTGTAATTGCCAACAGGAAGTTCATAAAGCGTTTCACTGCCATTACCCCAAATAGTTACTTCAGAGTATTTAACACCGTCTTTGTAAACATCAAACACATAAGATTCATTATTAGCACCACCAGTTTTATTAATTACCAGCGTACAGGTATTGACATGTATTAAGAAAGCTGGGCTTCCGTCCAATACCTCTTCATTCCAGCCACAAGGTGGAACACAAGGATTATGCAGGAAGGTCACATGTGAAGTCACGTCTGTAGTCGAAATCCTCACAATTACATCAACCTTGATATCATCTTTGGTATTTATCTTATCATCTACAATCTTCCCACTTTCTGGGGTGAACTGATAATACAGGTTAGGAGCTGTTCCAGTCATTGTAACTTCAGTTGAAGAAACACCGTTATGCTTCCAGGCAACATTAGCTATACTATCGTAAAGATATATATCTGTATAGTAATTAGCTCCATAATAGGTTGTGATATCCTTAAAGGTCACTTCTGGTTTAAACACGTTAATATTCAGATTACCGGTCTTAGTTACGCCTGTACCAGGGATTGAGCCGGTATTTTTCGGTTCAACTGTAACAGTAACATTGTAGCTTGTGTCTTCTGTCAGGTTCTGCAGACCTTCTGGTGGAATCGGATTATTTTCAGCATCAGTATAGACAACTGAAATATCCACATACTCGTTTTGCCAAGGCTCCAGACCCCAGTTTACCGCATCTGGATCCAGATTTAGCGATACACCATTGGCGAACTCAACCGCAAGACCTTGATAAAGATCAGTTGCCGGAATAGTCTGCAGCAGGTAAACATTCTTTTCGCCTGAAGGAGTGGTAATATTTACATCAGGGATAGCCACATCCACCGTCGGATAATCAAAGGTCAAGACTGGCTCCGTAGCTTCCGCATTCTCATAAACACCGGCACTGGTATTGGTCTGAACAGCATTACCGCCCAAGAAGCCCGGTCTTACTATCACATTGAATTTTATCACCAGTTTATGGCCACGATAGGTCGTCACTTCACCTTCCGTAACAGTACCAACGTAATTGCCTGAAAAGTCAAAGCCTGTAATACTCAGCTGATTGTTGGTTGTTGTCGGATGATCAGGATTCGTGCTGCCAATGACAGCTGTTGCTCCCATCGCATCAGGGTTCTGTGACCAGGTATAATTGCCTTCGCCATCCACACCTGTGCAAGCCCAAGATTCCAAGGTAATATCGTCCGCTGTTGTGCCTGCAGGTAAGGTAAAGGATGGTGCAATGATATCTTTAATAATTGCTTCCTCGTTTAAAGTGGTATCAGAGCCTCCGGTTTCAAGCTGCTCGCTTATCTGCTGGAAGATGTTGTTCAAAGTTTCAGCATCACCGGCAGCCATGTAATAACTAGGATCTTGAGGTGTGCCATTATTGCTTGAAAGATTCTGCATAAACCAGTTGCAGGCAGCAGGCAGGCTTGGACTGCCTCCAGGCAGATTGCCGCTTGGCTCTGTTCCGGCACTGCTAGCATCAGCTCCATCAAAGATTCCTATTGAATATACATCAACTTCTCCAGCTTTAATATTGTTAGAAATTGAAATAGCACTGTTTGCTACAGCTTTTTGGAATCCATTGGTTCTTGTCGGAGAGCCATCAGTGAAAACTATTACGACCTGATTGCGTTCTTCTCCCGCAGGAATAGGATTAGCATTCAAGATACGCTGAGCCATATCCATACCAAGGTCAATCTCTGTCGCACCCTCTGCCGCTAAAGCATTGATTGCATTTACTATCATTGTCTGTCCGGCAGCAGTATCCATATCCTGGAGAACATCTATCAGATTCTGAGATGTTATATTGTTATAAGCCACCCCTACACTTCCACTGTTTGTCCCAGCGATAGACAGTAATTCTGTATTGTTTCCATAACCAGATTGGCTGGCAAAACCTACTATCGCAACTCTATGGTTTACATCATCTTCTGTACCAAGTATTCCGTCCTCTCCAGCAGCTTTATTTGCTACAGCATCAGTAAAGCCAGAGACAGCATTCTTTAATGCCTGCAACCTTGTAATCTGTACCGTATCTCTTCTATAAAGCGTGATAGGGAACTGGGTATTTGCTCCTAGTGAAGTTCCAATATTTTGAGTTACTCCTCCACTATCTAAATAGGTATAAGTATAAATATATTCATCCACAGCACGATAAAGTGGTGCATGAACACCTAAATCTGGGCGAGTATTATCTCTTGTG
>JARKSP010000011.1 GCA_029974225.1 Erysipelotrichaceae bacterium | reverse complement strand
CATGAGAAATGGCTTCCGTCAGATAAAAAATTCAGGCGCTATCAGCTGAAAGGGAATAAATACACCATTCTCAGCAATCTTCCGGACAGCTGCATGAGATTGTGGTTCAATCCGGTTATAACATGGGACGGAAAGGTGATCCCTTGTTGTTTCGACAAGGATGCCGGACATATTCTCGGTGACCTGAATGAGAATACTTTCAGGGAAATCTGGACGGGCCGGGCCTACAGGCTGTTCAGACAGGGCATACTGGACGACAGGAAGACGACAGCGATTTGTCATAACTGTACGTCAGGACTTTTTTCCGGAATTATTAGCTGACAAAAGTTTAATTTCATATTTTTATTTTTTTTCGCAGTTTATTTCCCGGGAGGTCCTGAGGGCCTTTATCATAACCGGCAAAACATTAAACGGGACAAACAGCAGAATTCCAGGAAAGATCGTTAAGCTAAGACATCAGCAGAAAACCGGTAAAACGACCGGCAGATAGCAGCGTTTCTATCCGAAACCGAAACATAATTTTTTGATTTTTCCTGCCAATAACCATGTAGTCACATAATTTACTTATTTTGTAACAGCTAAATAATTACGAATTATTAATGCTTTACAACTAATTGTAAATTAGAAATAGTCTTTTCATTGTAAATCATAACAACAATCTGATCCCCTGTTATCACCAGTCACAAAGTAAAAAAATTCATACAAGGTTTAATTTCACTGTGTTTTCTTAAATTTGTGTTGTGATTTGTTATATATATGGATGGATTTAAATACATACCTCTGATCATTGAGAAGCTGAAACCAGAAGATCCCGAAAAGATAATTCTTTTTGGTTCCTATGCCTGGGGAGAACCTTCGGCTGACAGTGATCTTGATATTCTTGTTGTAACCGGGGATGATATAATTCCATCGAGCTTTAAAGACAAAAGCCGTATCTACCTGAGGATATCTAAAGCAATTACGGACATTAAGAAGGAATTTCCGGTTGATCTCCTTGTCCATACCAAAGGGATGCATAAATTATTCATTGAAAAAAACAGTCTTTTTGCCAGGGAATTAATAACAAAAGGGAAAGTGATCTATGAAAAAAGCAACTGAAGAATGGTTTGAAAGTGCTGAAAGTGATCTTCTTTTAATTCATGAGATCCATTCAAATGAAAATCTGACTCATATGGTTGCATTCCACGCACAGCAGGCTGTTGAAAAAGCATTTAAAGCATTAATTGAAGAATTCGACCTTGGCTTCATAAAAACACACTCCCTTGAGATGCTTTATAATATTATCCGTGATAAGATTCTTATTAAACCTGATCTGAAAGAGAGTAGCCGATTTTATAGTTTTGCTTTGGAAATAGTTGAAGCAGCAAAAAAACCTGGTTTAAAATTATACCAACTCGCCTTACCAGTAGGACCATTAGTGGTGGTGGCTAAAACTAAATTTGGTTGAATTATGGTTACTATTAAAGCAACAATAATAAATA
>JARKSP010000001.1 GCA_029974225.1 Erysipelotrichaceae bacterium | reverse complement strand
TAATGTTTCTTATCTGTCCACCAAAGAAAATCATGCCATCAGGTTTTATGTCTTAAATCATCTGCTGATTTATCAAACATCCACTGGTCAATTCGGTTTTCTGTGGAAGTAATATGCTATAATTAAATACAGGGAAAACTATGAACTATTTATTGACGGGAAAAGAAAGCTTCAATTTAAAACAGAGGAAAAATCAGCTGCTGGAGAAACTGGTGGGAAAAGAGAACCTGCTTTCAGTCAGTGTTTTTCGTGGTTATGAAGAAGTGGATATTGATGAGGTTATCGATGACTGTAACATGATTCCTTTTCTGTCAGACAATAAGGTCGTCATTCTGGAAAACCCCAGGTTTCTGGCTGTCAAGTCTAAAGAGGATGCAAAAGAAGACGATGGCAGTGACGGTAAAGATGCTGAAAGAGAAGAACGAGATTTTGCCAGACAGAAGGTTTTTGTTGACAGACTGATTGAATATTTAAAGAAGCCAAATGAGACAACAACACTTATAATTCTTTATGATTCTCTGGATATGCCGAACAAGAAGTTTGTCAGCATGCTGACTCCATATCTCATTCATGAAAAATTTGACTTACTGTCGGAAGTAAAATTTAAAGAGCTGGTTGAGAAAGATTTAAAGAACAACAATATCAGAATTGATGACAGCGCTTTAAACGAACTGCTTTCACGACTGCCAAACTCAATTGAAAACTGGCAGCGGGAACTGGATAAACTGAAACTCTATCCAGGCCCCTTTGACCTGGAAGTAATAAAAAATTTAGTCAGTCGCCCTCTGGAAGACGATTCTTTTGAACTGACCAAAGCTTTATTTTCTAATGACCTATCTAAAGCACTTTCTGTTTTCAGAGATTTGTCCACCAACAAAATTGAAGTCTTCAGTCTTATTGGCTTAATCAGTTCCTCTCTTAGAATGATGAGTCAGGTTCTGATGCTTAAAGAGATGGGTAAAAGTGATAGGGAAATAGCGGATGAACTGGATATCACTTCCGGAAGATTGTACTACATCAGAAGAGATATCAAAAACCGAAACAGCAGAGAAGTTTTAAAAGTTTTAAATGAACTTTCTCAATTGGACCAGGATGTAAAAAGTGGATTTATCGATGGACAAACCGGACTGGAATTGTTTATTATTAAAACTATTAGAGGTTAACTATGGAATCGTTAAAAGAATTATACCGTATTGGACCAGGTCCTTCCTCATCTCATACTCTGGCAGTCAGAAATGCCTGCCTTTTGTACCTGCAGCGATATAGAAATTATCCCTGCTATTTTGTAGAGCTTTGCGGCTCTTTAGGATTGACAGGAAGAGGTCATATGTCTGACAAGGTTATTGAGTCAGTTTTTGGCAAAGAGCGAGTCCTGATTAAATTTAACAGTGAAATGTCGCATAATCATCCAAATACCATGATTTTTCATACCATAGATTCCAATGTTCTGGCTAATGAGGTGATTATCTATTCAACCGGTGGCGGAGCCATAGAAGTTGATGGAGAACCTTCACTGGTTGATAAAAATGTCTACCCTCATAAGAACCTGAAGGAAATAATGGATTTCTGCCAGGAAAACAGTTACACCTTTGCACAATATGTTTTTCATTTTGAACCGGAAATCAGGCCATATTTAAACAAGGTGCTGATCCAGATGATAACAGCTGTCAGAAGCGGACTGCAGAAAAACGGTGTTTTACCGGGAGAATTAAGAGTTTTAAGAGTAGCCAGAAAACTGCATCGCAAAGCGATGGATTGTGAGGAAGCCAACATCAGAGAAAAACTGCTTATTTCTTCCTATGCCTATGCAGCAATGGAGGAAAATGCCAGTGGTGCCCTGGTGGTGACAGCTCCTACTTTGGGAAGCTGCGGTGTTCTGGCAGCGATGCTGATGCATTATTATGAAAAAGGAATAAGTAAAGAGATTCTGATAAATGCCCTGGCTGTAGCGGGAATCTTTGGCAACATTGTCAAAAGAAATGCGACTATTTCAGGAGCGGTTGGTGGTTGTCAGGCAGAAATCGGAACTGCCTGCTCAATGGCTGCAGCCTTTGCCGGTTATATTGAAGGACTTTCCAATAGAACAATTGAATTTGCTGCTGAAATTGCGATGGAGCACAACTTAGGTTTAACCTGTGATCCGGTAGGTGGTTATGTGCAGGTTCCTTGTATCGAAAGAAATGGCCAGGCGGTCTTGAGAAGTCTGGATTCGATGATTTATGCCAAATACCTGGGTGAGATTCGTGATAATATTGTTACTTTTGACATGATAGTTGAGGTTATGAACTATACTGGTCAGAAAATACCGATGGAGCTTAGAGAGACATCTTTGGGGGGACTGGCTGAAGTGGTTCCGGCCAGTAGAAAAGAATGTAGCAAATGTATCGGATGTTAAAAAATCAGGTTAGCAGTAACCTGATTTTCATTTGACATTGACAAAAATAAAAGGCTAAATCAGCCTAGTATTATTCTATTGAATTTACAGCCTTGGCTAAACGTGCTTTTTGACGTCTAGAGTAGTTTCTATGATGAACGCCATTAACTACCGCATTGTCCAATTTAGAGAAAGCTACATTTAAAGCAGCAGTTGCTTCTTCTTTATTTTTATCAGCAACAGCAGTAAAAACTTTTTTCATGGCAGTTTTTAAAGCGCTTTTCTTTGCCTTGTTAATAGCATTAGCTTTGATATTAGTAATAGCTCTTTTCTTATTTGACTTAATATTAGGCATCTTTTACCTCCTTAAACATAACGCTAGTTTATTCTATCAAAATCAATTGAAAAATGCAATCTATATTTAATTATTTATTTTTTATGTGTGGTTAATACGTGATAATGTCTTAAGTGTTAATACGGGAAAATGTCCCAAGTATGTATTATGATAAATACTATAGTCTACGGAGGTATTTATCGCGTTATGAGAAAGGTAGAATTACGCATGAATGAACAAGAAAAATA
>JARKSP010000112.1 GCA_029974225.1 Erysipelotrichaceae bacterium | reverse complement strand
CTCGGCAAAAAGAAAGATCCGGTGACGACGGCGGAGTGGACACACCTGTTCCCATCCCGAACACAGAAGTTAAGCACTCCAGCGGCGACGATAGCTGGGCCCGCCCCTGTGAAAATAGCACGCTGCCGGTTCTTTTTTTATTTTTAAATAGCAATCGATTAATGATATTAATTAAAAAATATGCCATAATAAAACAAAGAGGGTGAAATATAATGCCGTTAGAAATTGTTGTTGGCCATCTTGTTGATCAAAACACAGATATTATCGTCAGTTCAATCAGCAAAAGGCTGCTGGCTTTAAATGAAAACAGTCAGGAGATTTTTAGAAAAATCGGTCAGCAGAGAATTGTGGAGGAAATCCAAAAATATCAGAATATTGAAATAACAGAAGCGCTTGTTACTTCTGGTTTTGATCTGTGTAAATATCTTATTCATGCCGTCAGTCCTGACTATGAGGAAAACAGTGCTGTCAGTGAAGCATTGCTGGCTGATACCTATAACAATGCCTTAAGTAAAGTGTTGCAGCTAGAGGCTGAAAGTGTTTCCTTTCCCTTGCTGGCGGCGGCTGAAAATGGATTTCCAAGGCATCTGGCTTTGGATACTGCCCTCAGAACAATTGGCAGTTTTATTGAAAATCATGATTTAACTGTTAAGCTGGTTCTGCTGCCAGAAGAAAAAAGCCGGAAGATAAAATATCCTCAACTTCATCGCCTGATTAAAAAGACAGTGTCAGAAAAGTTTCGTTGCCAGAAGAAAGTCAGGGGTTTTGGTTTTTTGACAAAAGAAGCGCCGGAAGAAAAAATCGCTGCCAGAAAAGCACTGCAGGAAGATGTGATGGCTGAAAGTTACGAGCGGGCTGATTCCTGCTATGCTCCCTGTTTGGCGGACAGTTATAGCCTGGATGACATTTTAGAGAATATGGATATTTCTTTTTCCCGAACAGTCTTAAATCTTATTGATGAAAAAGGCTACAAAGACTCAGATGTCTATAAAAGAGCAAATCTGGATCGCAGGCTGTTTTCTAAATTAAGGTCGTCTGATGATTATCAGCCTTCCAAATCCACGGCCATTGCTCTGGCTTTTGCCTTGAGATTAAGTGTTCCTCAGACAGATGATCTGCTGCTTAAGGCGGGCTATTCTTTATCTAAGTCAAATACCAGTGACATCATTGTTGAGTACTGTCTGAATAATGAAATTTATAATATCTATGAAGTGAATGAAATACTGTTTCACTATGATCAGAAACAGCTGGGTTCAATATAAAAATGTCCCTTCACAAGAGACCATTTGAGTATTTACAAATGTTATCCTTCTATTGTAAAAGATAGGAGGATTTTTACATGAAAGAAAAATTAACAGAAATTGTCTTCGTGATTGACAGAAGTGGTTCAATGTCAGGTCTGGAATCTGATACGATTGGCGGTTTTAATGGCATGCTCAAAAAACAGAAAGCTGAAAAAGGGCAAGCCAATGTAACAACCGTTCTGTTTGATGACAGATATGAACTGCTGCATGACCATTTAAGCATCGATAAAATAGGTGATATGGATGAAAAACAATATTTCACCAGAGGCTGTACCGCTTTGCTGGATGCTGTGGGTCTGACAATCAGGAAAATGGAAAACATTGTCAGACATCAGCCGGACTGCAATGTAGTTATGATAATCATTACTGACGGCTATGAAAATGCTTCTCGAGAATACACCAGTAAAAAGGTTAAGCAAATGGTTAGCGACAAAAGAGAAGCCGGCTGGGAGTTCATTTTTCTAGGTGCTAATATCGATGCTGTTGAGACAGCTGATACCATTGGTGTCGCTAGAGCCTGTGCGGCCAATTATCACAGTGACAGCGCCGGTCTGGGCGTAGTTTACGGAGCCCTAAGTGAAGCTATCTGTGATGTAAGAAGTTCTGGCAGAGTTAAAAAGAAAAGTCTGAATGTGGTCAGAGAAGATTTTGAAAAAAGAAAGTAATATCATTCATCTGATTAATCGCTAAGAACAATAAAAAAACTGTATCGAGTTTAAGATGAACCGCTACCTGTCAGATAGACAGGGGGAATATGAGTTCTAGACCTTAATGGAATTAATTCAAACTTGATACAGTTTTATTTCAGTGGCTATCTGTTCACTATGATTACTTTAATTTTTTATGAACTTTTAGGAATCGGCACATTTTTCATTAGTCTTTTTTAATTCTTACTGAATTTAAATCGTAATTATATTCTTCAAGCAGTTTGGTTCTATATCCTTCAAATCTTTCAAGAGTCTCCTTTGTGACCATAGGATAGTTCGGGTTCATTTCTGCCAATGTTTTTACAACTATTTCCGATACTACATATCTCATGTACCACTTTCGATCGGCAGGAACTACATACCAGGGACATTCTTCTGTAGAAGTAGCGTTTATTGCCTCTTCGAAGGCTTGCTGGTAAGCATCCCAATAAATTCTTTCTTCAAAATCACTGTCTGAGAATTTCCAGTTTTTTTCTGGTTCTTCAATTCTTGATAAAAATCTTTCGGCCTGTTCCTTTTTGGAGACATTTAAGAATATTTTGATCATTCTGACGCTATTGTTATAAAGGTATTTTTCAAAATTTCTGATATCTTCATATCTGTTTTCAATAATAGTATCTTCATTTATTCTATCTGCTTTATTTTGAAATTGATAAAGTTTCTTTACTTTTACGACTAAAACATCTTCATAATGGCT
>JARKSP010000100.1 GCA_029974225.1 Erysipelotrichaceae bacterium | reverse complement strand
AAATTACCGTCAGATTATCTGAAACAATATGAAGAAACTAACACAAGTATTGAAGAACACCTATTATCACATTTCATAAATCAAGATGCTTTAGAGGCTGCAAAAGTCGATAATTTTCAATTATTTATACAAAAGCGTGGTGAGTTTATTCTGGATAAAATAAAATTGAAAGTTAGGATGCAATCATTTACAGAGCCAGAAGAAGACATTCTTGAGGATAATATTGAATATGAAGAACCTTTAATTGAAGAAGTAGCGTAATGGCAAACATTTCAGGAGTAATAAAAAGCATCAGGGACATAATGTGGCAAGACACAGGTTTGAACGGTGATGCCCAAAGGATAGAGCAACTTGGATGGATGTTTTTCCTGAAGATTTTTTCAGATAAAGACCAAGAACTTGAATTATTAAATGATAATTACAAATCGCCAATACCACCAGAGTTTCACTGGAAAAAAGAAAAAGGAAATTGGGCAGGAGATGATGAGGGAATAACTGGAGATGACCTGCTGACATTCGTTGACCAGAAACTTTTTCCAGCATTGCGTAATATTGATTTAAGTGTAGGTAATGGAAGGGCATTGATTGTCCGTGAGGTTTTTGAAGGTAACCATAACTATATGAAAAGCGGCATCAACATTCGCAAGGTGTTGAACAAGCTGAACGAACTGGATTTTAATATTGCAAAGGAACGTCATGCTTTCGGTGAAGTTTATGAGACCATCTTGAAAGACCTTCAGAGTGCTGGTAAATCAGGAGAATTTTATACCCCAAGGGCAATTACCAGTTTTATCACTGAAATGATAAATCCTAAGCTGGGCGAGAAAATCCTCGACCCAAGTTGTGGTACGGCAGGTTATCTTACTTCAGCT
Organism: Erysipelotrichaceae bacterium; assembly: GCA_029974225.1. Taxonomy (GTDB): domain Bacteria; phylum Bacillota_I; class Bacilli_A; order Erysipelotrichales; family Erysipelotrichaceae; genus UBA1783. The sequence goes on along the minus strand of JARKSP010000100.1, from coordinate 869 downwards.
ATCGAACATCTGAAAAGTCAGGCTAACAGTGTGGAAGAAAGACAAAGCATACAGGAGAATGTTGTAGGGTGGGAGTATAAGCCTCTTCCCTACCTCCTTGCAACAACCAACCTTATCCTTCATGACATTGAACTTCCAAAAATCAAATTCAGAGACAGCCTTGACCAACCCCTGAGTACTTATAAGGAGAAAGACCGTGTTGATGTGATATTGGCTAACCCACCATTTGGTGGTATTGTAGCAAATAATAACGAGAAGAATTTTCCACAGAACTTTCGCACAAAAGACAGTGCTGACCTATTCTTAATACTGATGATACACCTGCTTAAAATTGGTGGAAGAGCAGGTATTGTACTTCCTGATGGTTCTTTGACTGGTGAAGGTGTTAAGCAACGTGTAAGGCAGAAACTGCTGGAAGAATGTAATCTTCATACAATAATCAGGTTGCCAAACTCAGTGTTTCAGCCATACGCAACCGTTGCAACGAACCTGCTATTTTTTGTTAAAGGTTCACCAACCACTGAGGTATGGTACTTCGAACATCGTTTGCCACAGGGTCAGAAATCATACAGTAAAACAAAACCGATAAGGTCAGAAGAATTCAAACCTATAAGAGAATGGTGGAATAATCGACAAGAAAATGAAGTTGCTTGGAAGGCGGACATTAAGACTATTATTGACCGAGGCTATGACCTTGATATTAAAAATCCCAACAAGCAGGAAGATGAGCATGTACATACCAGCACTGAGTTGATTGATTTGCTGGAAAAATCGATGAAAAAGAGCAATGAAATATTATATAAACTTAAATATTTAATGAAATGAGTTGGGAAAGGCTAATGCTTAAAAAAATATTAGTTCAAGTAAAG
>JARKSP010000085.1 GCA_029974225.1 Erysipelotrichaceae bacterium | reverse complement strand
CAAGGATGGCAGCGTCGTGATAAGAGTTACCAGGTCAGAGAACACCAAACTTGCTGACCCTGAATACTACCGCAGGAGCGACTCCCTGAATGCCATCGGCTTCTATCTGAAGCCGGGGGATGAGGTTTGACAGCCGGACAGTTTCCAGCGTTCTGCTGTTTCCTTTGCCATTTGCTCTCGTTTGACATTCCGTTCAGATGAGCGGTTGCATTTCACCTGCAGGAAGCCGGACATGGCCGGAACACCCAGACGATGCCGGCAAAATGCCTGAAACTGAACGGGGATATTGTGAGGTTTCCAGTCTTTAGTAACATCGAGCTCATTATATACCTTTACTTTACTGTCATCTCCCGGAAGTGAATGCCTGCCCCTGAAAAGTACTTCAACGAAAACGGTATATTGCCAGGAAATCTTGACTTCTCTGATGTGTGGTGACAATGTAAGAAGATTTTGAAAATCGTTCCTGAATATCAGCTTAATTCTGTCCGACTTTGTGTTAGCCCGGCGGCACCGTACATCATTTTCTTTATTAATAAGCTAAGGTCAGGTTCCCGGACTTAACTATTTCCGGGGACAGGTTTCTGATAGCATAAGGTATTGTTACTGATGAATTTATTCCATCAATGACAATAATTGGTTTGATATTAAGTTTGCTATATAAAAACAGAAACTACAAGGTCATTCTTTTAGTAAATATCATTGCTTGACATCAACATTCTATTGATTAAGATTAATTAGGTTAAACATTTAATAGTTCAAAAATCATGACTGAGACATATGCCTATTTAACAAGATTAGGGGTTATGAACGGATATTGTGTTATTCCTGAGTTTCAGATACCTGTAGATAAAAATACGAATCGTAGAATAGATTTAGTTTTTGCTAAAAAGAAAGAGGTCGTACAACATAACCAAATAACGACTAACCTTGACATATGGGAAGTTCACTACGCTATTGAAATTGATGGAGTGGATGTTCCAGTAAACACTTTTGACGGACATGCCATGAATTACAGCTATTTATTCCAGAACCAAGAAGAGGGAGTTTTTCAAAAAGGCATTAATATTCTGTATTATCATGCCTACCATAGAAATTGGATAAATCAATTTATGGAAAATTGGCAGAATCATTGGGAAGAGAGACAGCCTGCTTATGCACAAATCGCCTTAAATCAACCTTTCACAATGGAAATCCATCTTTCAGAATATTATCAGTTACCAGTAATACTTGGTGATGATTGTTTATTTAATTGGTAAACAAAGTTATTTGGATATATCCCTATTTCTTTAAAAGTTTTTCGAATTCCTTCGCCATAATATCCTGTTCAGACTATTGAAGTTAATGCTCATTGGCAATTCTACGTCAATCAGTTACGTCTTTCATTCCTATATGATCTATACGACTAACTGGCCTGAGCGTCTTTAGAGAGACTTAAGGAAAGCTTAGCGTACGCGCGGAGATACCTGCGAAGAGTCTGCTAATTTTCTCATGGCAAAAGCTGCTATGGATAAAAAGGCCTATTTCAGGGCATTACCCGGGATTGAAAGGGATAGAGTGTTATTCCCTGATAACTCAGACAATTCTCTGGATTTACTCCGGCAATTAGTTTGATTGTTTTCGTAATCCAGAAAACTGAGCAGACAAGTGTAATTTTAAGATGTAAAACTTTGATGAAAACCTGCTACTCCAGACACACTGATTGGAACACTATCATTTATTTGCTCTTATAAATGCCCCGATCAATTCCTTTTGTTCGGATGGTCTGATTTTTTCAATAACAAATACTGTTGTACAGATGTCATAATCGAGATTAAAAAAATCCGTCAATGCACCAATTTTGATAACATCGAATAATACATTGGTATCAGTGATAATGAGCTTCATGCCATTTGGCGGATGTGTTCCCTGAGCTCCCAGACACTTTTCCCTGCATAAAAAGCAGCATCATTCACGGAGATTATTCCTTTGCCCAATGCAAACCAAATCAGTCGTTCAAATTTCACCGGTTTTTCCTCACTCAGAAAAGTTCCGGGTTCATTTATATGCAACTTGCGTGCCCTGTAATCCACATTCAGATTTCGATAAACATAATCGTTTATAATTCCCAGACGTAATGCCCTGTTGAAAAT
>JARKSP010000066.1 GCA_029974225.1 Erysipelotrichaceae bacterium | reverse complement strand
CTAAGCAGTAAAGATGTTAGGGAAAGGACTGTTTGGACAGTTACTGTATTCTTTGTTATCTTTTTTGCTCTGGTAATAATCAGTTACTTTCTACTTCCGGAAGGTATTTTGAAAAATAAAAATCCAGCTCAGAGCTGGCAGGAGGCCGATAATGTTTTAATTCTGATTTTTCAGATCTTTTTCTATAACATGATTTCGGTATTGATTATTATCATGTCCAGTTTATTTTCCCATAAAAAAAGCAATCAGCATAATTATCTCTCGGTCGGATATATGACATTCTTCACTCTGATTTCTATCAATGCGGTTATTCTGGGAACCTGGTCATTTTCGATTGAAAGCTGTCCTGCAGCCCTGCCGGAAAGGATTTTCCAGATATTTGATATAACCTCTAAAGCTGCTCTCTGGGAAATGATCGGTCAGCTGATGATAACCTGTTCGGTTGCCCAGATTTCAGTATTTCGAAGTTATGGAAAAGATTTGATAAAAAGAAAATTCAGCGAAATCAGGTTAGAAAAAGAAGAGAAGATATTCTTAGCAATTGGTATTGTTATGATGCTGATTGGAGCAGTAATAGAAGGTATAGCGATTAAAAGATTGTAGGAGGTGCTATCTATGATTACCATTATCACGGATGACAGCAAAGAAAATTATTCCGGGCTGATTAAAAAAGCCTTGTTTCAGTATGCCGTTAAAGCAGTAATCTTTAAAGCTAATGAATTTAATGTTGAAAGCTGCCGGGGCTGTTCCAGCTGTAGCGGTAAAACGTTCGGTCGCTGTATTCTGGAAGATGATATGCAGAAAATATTTCCTAAACTGGTCAGAAGTGAAAAAATAGTTCTGGTTTCTCCAATCACCTACGGCGGGGTCAGTTTTAATATTAAAAAGATAATGGATCGCCTTGCGTCTGTTGGTGATCCACGTTATTATCTGAAAGATGGAGAACTGGTCAAAAAAATGCGAATTAAAGATCTTAAGTATTACATGATTGGAATTAAAGAAGGCCTTTCTGAGGAAGAAAATCGTATTTTTAAACAGCTGCACCGCGAAAATATCAGGATTATGAGTGTTGATGGTAAGGTCTTCACCATTAACCGACAGTTGAATAATGATGATATGGATATCATCTTCAGGGAGATCTGCTATGACTGATATTGAAATTCTGCTAATCTCAGCCAGCCCCAGAAAAAAGGGTACCAGTGTTATGCTG
>JARKSP010000054.1 GCA_029974225.1 Erysipelotrichaceae bacterium | reverse complement strand
TCCGAATCTATAATCCAGCCCCTTTTTAAGGGTTTCTTTGACTCCTGAAAGTCCCTGCTCTCTAAAAACAAGATATATGGTTGCCACAAGAGGTCCCCACGATCCCAGAAAGCCTAGGCTGGTCCAGAAGTTCTGCTCAATCAGACCTCTTTTTGCCAGGCCGTCGGGAACCCAGAACAGCCAGGTAAAGCCTATCGCTATGGCAAAGTATTTAATAAGTTCTTTTCTCTCTTTCATAATGTTATTACCTCCATAATTTTTAATGTTAAACTGTCTTGGTTTTTCTTTCTTTGGTTAAATAAAGTGAGACCAGAAAGAAAGCTATGCCAAAGGCTGTGATAATCATTAATTCGTCACTGATGTTTAAATTGCTTTCTGATATTTTCATAATCGCTTTATTGTAGTAAAACAGTGGACTGAACTTGGCAATGTTCTGAACAAAATCCGGCATAAATTCCAACGAAAGTGTCGAACCTGAAATGAAAGCCAGGATTAGCGGAAGTACGTTACCAACCATTTCATTTAGTGTTTTTGTCTTTAAAATCTGATTAATCAGATTCGAAAGCAAAGCTACAATCATCGTCCATAAGAAGATTGTCAGTAAATAGAAACTAAGAGTTTCAGACTTTAACATCTCTGGATACATCACAAACAGGAAGATACCATTTACAACCATAAAAGTGAGGACCGCAATCATTATCTGAGCCAGAACCAGTTCTCCTTTCAGACGATAACTGCTTTTTGAAGAAATGTGATTTCGAATCTGAATGTTTTTCTTGTTAAAGCTGATGTTAAGATCGCCTAATAACTTGATGAGAATCATCATCACCACGAAACTATAGACACCCGCAAAACCATAGAAGCTCTTTTCTACATTGCTCTGTTTGACCGCAAAGACAACTTCCGTTTTTTCATCCAGCACCTTAGAAAGTTTCTGCAGATCCAGCTCTCCGGCATCGACCATCGCTTTGTAATAAAGCGAATGCTTGTTAGCGATTCTCTGGATAAAGATGCTTTGAGAATTGGACATATCGGTAACTATCTTTAAAGATGGACTATCTGTTTCTAAAAGCAGTTTCTCTGCACCAGCCGGAATTTCAATAATTCCATCGATGAAAGATGTATAAAGATCCAGTTCTGCCATCTGTAGAGAATCATAATAATAGATGGTGTTATCTTTTCCTAAATACTCAACCAGTGAATTA
>JARKSP010000048.1 GCA_029974225.1 Erysipelotrichaceae bacterium | reverse complement strand
TTGTATAGAAGCGTATTACAAGTATGATCAACCTCAGTGAGGTTATTCATCAGATCATCAATCCAAGTAGGAATAAATATTTCGAGCTTATTTTACACAATGTGCGGATTTCTTGGACAGTTTAATACTACGAAATCAGATTTTGATGCAGATCACTTGTACAGTTTGCTTTCCTTAAGTAAAAGCCGGGGGCCGGATCAAACTTTATATTGGAAAGACGAAAAAGAATCAGTTTGGCTGGGCTTTAACCGTCTATCGATCCTCGAGCTCAGTGAGGCTGGCTGCCAACCTATGCATTCGTTCAATGGCAGATTTACAATAGTATTCGATGGCAAAATCTATAACCATTTTGAACTAAGGAAAAGCTTTTTAAACAGGGTCTGGAAAGGGAAATCAGATACTGAAACTATTCTTGCATGTATTGAGCAATATGGGTTTAAAGATACTTTGCAACTTCTGGATGGCATGTTTGCACTGGCAGTTTTTGATAAAGATGAAAATACTTTAATGTGTGCAAGAGATTTTGCAGGCATTAAACCTTTTTTCTATGGATGGAATGGCAGAACTTTCGTATTTGCAAGTCAGTATAACCAGATAATCAATCATAAATCATTCAGAAATAATAAAATCGATCCATCTGTACTTAAACTGTATCTCCAACAACATTTTATGCCGGCGCCATTTGGTATCATTAGCCAAACAGGACAAATTAAGCCAGGGGAATATATTAAGATATCACAATCAGGATTCGAGCGTAACAAGTACTGGGTAATGCCTGATTATTATAAAGCATCAATCACTTCTGAAGAAGAAGCACTAAAGATTATCGATCATACCTTAAGCATAGCCGTAACAGAGCAATTAATGTCGGATGTATCTCTTGGTGCCTTTCTTTCGGGAGGAATAGATTCACCGCTTGTTTGCCATTATGCGGCAATGGCCGGTAATAATCAGTTGCAGACATTTACCATCGGTAGTGACAGTGCGATACACGATGAGAGTGATTATGCTAATAAATATGCACAACTAATTGGCACAAATGAGACTCTTAAAAAACTGGATGCTTCGGAAATGATGGGCGCATTTGATGATGTTATGAATTGTCTTCATGAACCCATGGCCGATTTTAGCATTCTTCCTACATTTATAGTTTCAAAACTCGCAAGAAATAAAGTTACAGTAGCTCTTTCAGGTGATGGGGGTGATGAATTATTTTTTGGTTATGAACGTTTTTGGTCAATAGCTAAAAATATTAAATACCAGAATTACCCTTATGCTTTCAAGGCAATTCTCTATAAATACGATAAACTGAAAACAGGGAATAAAAAGCTTAATTCAGTACTACTATCCTCCTCACAATCTTATGCTCATCGAAGTCTACATAGCCGCTTTCCTTCCGTATACCTTGACGCACTTTTCCCGGATTTGAAAAATGTGAAAATTCCTGAAGAATATGATGTCTATACTTATAGTAATGAGATTAATGAGAATAGACTTATACAGTTGATACGTAAAGCAGAGTTTTATGGGATGATGCAAAAAACATTGCGCAAAGTTGATTTAGCCAGTATGGGTGTATCACTCGAGGTGAGGATCCCATTTCTAAGTAAGAGAATGATTGAAAAATCTATGAAGTTGGATACTTATTTATCCTATGGTCCTGGGGAAAAGAAAAAGATACTGAAGACACTATTACGGAACTTGTACCCATCAGCTCCAATGGATGACATAAAGAGAGGATTCACCGTTCCGTTAGGAGCATGGCTCCGACATCCTGTTTTCTCAGCAAAAGTCAAGGATCAGTATATCAGTTCCGGCTTTTTTCAAAAGTATGGCATTTCTTCTTTAGGCTTTGATGCAATGTGGAAAAAGCATCAATCTGGTTCTGATTTGAAATGGCCTATTTTCACAATTTTGGCACTAAACTTTAAATGACAGTGAAATTGAGAATTCTTTACACCATACCGAATTTTGATACTGCTGGTAGTGGTAAGGCTCTACTAAACATTGCTGAAGGACTTGATAAAAGCAGATTCGAGCCCATGATTATGTGTATGCATGACAGAGGCCAGTTGTTCAATAAAGTCAGAGAAAGTGGACTACAATACTATCTGCTTGATTATACCACTGTTATGAGACCATACCACAGAGGTTTGACCAGGTGCTATAACATATCACGAGTTTTCCGCCAAATAGGACCGGATTTGATTCACTCTTTCCATTATGCTGCTGATTATTCCGAAGCACTTGCTGCCAGGTTAGCAGGTGTAAGATGGATTTATACTAAAAAGAATATGAATTGGGGCGGTTCCTCAAAAAATGGGTGGCGTCTCAGAACAATGCTCGCTTCTGGGATTATTGCTCAGAATAGTGACATGATGAGAGATTTTTTTAACAGATCAAATAAAGTCAGGTTGATTCCCCGTGGTGTTAAAACAGAGCAGTTTACACCCAGGGCGGCTGATCTAGCCTTAAAGTCAAACTTAGGGTTCAAACCTGATGACCGGATAATAATATCGGTAGCAAATTTGGTTCCCGTTAAGGGGATAGAGGTATTAATGAATGCATTTTTTGAGATTGCTAATCAAATTCCGGAATGGCGAATTATGATTGTAGGTGACAATAATAATAAATATGGAAGATTATTAAAGAAAATTGTCACGGAGAGAGGTATTGATGATAAAGTAATCTTCACGGGAAAGGTGCCTGATGTTTCAGATTATCTGAATTTAGCAGAAGTTTTTGTGCTGCCAACCCTAGATAAAGGTGAAGGATTTCCGGTTTCATTGCTGGAAGCTATGGCGAATGGGAAGATAGTTCTGGGGAGTGCTGTTCCTGGCATAAAAGACCAGTTGCAAGAATTTCCTGATTTACTCTTTGAGCCAGGTAATTGTTTACAATTATCAAATAAGCTTTTGCATTATTGTCGGATGACAGTTGAACATCAACATAATCTTAAAAATGAAATTATGGCACATGTTCAGCAGAGATATCCTATCGTTAAGGAGGTGGAGGAACATATGAAATTTTATCTTGATTTGGTATCACATGGCTGAAAGAATAAAAACTGATATAATTCCTGTTCAGCAACGCTTCGTTGGTAAGAAATGCAGTCTTGATTATAAGGCAATATGCATTTTCGCCGCACTCGGTTTTTTTCTTGACGATGACACCTATTATACAGATCTTAAAGTATTAAAACCTGCTCATGATTATGAAATTGAAAATGATCTAATAGTTAATGCTAGACCATGGTTTGAGTGGTACTATAATCCTAAGGAGAAAACGCTGAAAATGGCTGTAAAGGAATTTACAGAATTATTTGAAGAAATAATAAAAGAACAAGTTTCAGGTAAAAAAGTCATTCTTCCCCTCTCTGGCGGTCTTGACAGTCGGACTCAGGCAGCTGCGTTGAAGCACATTGGAGTTGACATCGAAGCCTATTGCTATGAGTTTCTTAACGGTCATAAAGAGACATTTTACGGAAAGAAAATAGCACAAAAATGTGGTTTTAACTTTAGAAGTTGGATTGTTCCGAAGGGTTACTTGTGGGACTCAATCGAAAGACTTTCAGAGATAAATCAATGCTATTCTGAATTTACCCATCCTCGCCAAATGGCTTTCATAGATCGTTTTTCAAAACTTGGCGACATGTTTTCACTTGGACATTGGGGAGATGTCCTTTTTGATGACATGGGAGTTCCTGATGACCTTTCTTTTGATGAACAGGTTAATGATATCCTTAAAAAGGTTGTCAAAAAAGGTGGTTATGAATTGGCTGAGAAACTTTGGGTGGCATGGGGCCAGGAGAATGATTTCAGAGGATACCTCAATGAAAGAGTTTACAATCTAATGAAGAAAATTGAAACAGGCAATAGCGCCAATGCAAGAATCAGGGCATTTAAAAGCCTTTATTGGGCTCCACGCTGGACAAGCACAAACCTATCTGTTTTCTCATCAGTACGGCCGGTAACCTTGCCTTATTATGACAATAGAATCTGCGAATTTGTCTGTAAAGTTCCGGAAAACCTTCTTGCCGGGAGAAAAATACAAATAGATTATCTAAAAAAAAGAGATCCTGACCTGGCAAGAATCACATGGCAGGCTAAAAGGCCTTTCAATCTTTATAATTACCAATTGGATAGAACGCCATTTAATTTAATGTTCAGAGTTGCAGATAAGATTCACAGGAGCCTTTCACAAAAGAAGTATATTCAGCGAAACTGGGAGCTCCAGTTTGTTGGAGATGAAAATGATATAATGCTGAGAAATCATCTTTTCAACAATCCTAACTTTAATCAATTTGTGCCACCAGAACTTGTGAAGTATTTCTATAATTCTTTTAAGAATAATGATTCAGTTTGGTATTCTCATCCTGTTTCAATGCTTCTTACACTCAGTCTTTTCACAAGAAAGAATCTATAATCGATGCGTATAGGTATAGTGTTATCAAATACACCAGGCTATTCCGAGACTTTCTTTACAAAAAAGATCAGGGGGCTGAATGCCAGCGGCTACCATGTGGTGTTGTTTGTGGCAGGTGGAAGAAGGAGAAATTTCCCGGGTACAAGAGTTATTTATGGTCCTACCGTATCAGGAGGGATATTACATAAGATCCTGATATCACTTCGGTTAGTTTTTCGTGTAATTATATGTGCACCAATCACTTCAATGAGATTTTTGAAATTAGAAATAGAATCCGGATCTTCTTGGAAAGATTCATTCAGGAAACTTATTATAAACAGTCATATTCTGCCATTCAGGTTGGATTGGCTTCATTTTGGATTTGCAACAATGGGTGTTGATCGCGAGATAGTAGGAAAAGCTATTGGTGCAAAGGTTGCAGTTAGTTTTCGCGGATATGATGTTTCAGTTTATCCGCTGAAGCATCCGGGTTGCTACAAAAAACTTTGGCAATATATTGATAGAGTTCATACAATCTCGGATGACTTATTGCAGGAAGCCTATTTTTACAAATTGCCACAGAGAGTGCCCGTGACAAAGATTACACCTGCTATAGATGCACCCTGCTTTTTGATTAAAAGAGCAGGTTTTTTCAATGAAGGTCAGATTAGTATTTTAACAGTTGCCAGACTACATTGGAAAAAAGGACTGGAATACACCATGGAAGCATTGGCGCTTCTTAAAAAAGAAGGGATTAATTTTAGCTATACTATAGCAGGTGAAGGGAATGACAAGGAGCGTCTGATTTTTGCCGCGTATCAGCTTGGTCTGAATGATAATATTACATTTGCTGAAAAGGTTGATCATGCTGATATGCCCGGATTAATGTGGAAGAATGACGTTTATATCCAATACAGCATTCAAGAAGGATTCTGCAATTCGGTCTTGGAAGCGCAGGCTGCAGGAATGCTTTGCATTGTAAGTGATGCTGAAGGACTCAGTGAAAATGTTCTTGATGAAAGCACAGGATGGGTAGTCCCTAAAAGAAATCCAAGTCAGTTAGCAAGTAAAATAAAAGAGGTTATTACTTATCCTCAAGAGCGATTACTATATGTTTCAAAGTCTGCATCTAAGCGTGTTGCAGACGAATTTAATCTTGAAAAACAGAGAAGGGAATTTGTTAAGTTTTACTCAGAATAAAACAAATGTTGTTTGATTTCCTGAAATATATTAGTCCGACTTGGTATTTTAATTTGGTACCAGCAAATCAATCAGCCTCTTTTTTTATTGATTACCGAAAACTAAGCAAGGAGGAACAGGATCTACTTACTATTGATGACGGGTATAAAACATTGGA
>JARKSP010000047.1 GCA_029974225.1 Erysipelotrichaceae bacterium | reverse complement strand
AAATTCCAATTTTCTCAATGCCAGATGCAAAAAACCTGCCTTGGAAAAAATATGAAGTTGACGTAGTTTTAGAATGTACCGGTTTCTATACTTCAAAAGCAAAATCGCAGGCGCATATCGATGCTGGCGCTAAAAAAGTTGTTATTTCTGCTCCTGCAGGAAATGATCTGCCAACAATCGTTTACAATGTCAACCATAAGATTTTAAAACCTGAAGACACAATTATCTCTGCAGCAAGCTGTACTACAAACTGTCTGGCTCCAATGGCTAAGGCATTAAACGACTATGCTCCAATTCAATCAGGTATCATGACAACAGTTCATGCTTATACCGGGGATCAGATGATTTTAGACGGACCACACAGAAAAGGGGATTTACAGAGAGCAAGAGCTGGCGCTGCCAACATTGTTCCTAACACTACCGGTGCTGCTAAAGCTATCGCTTTAGTTATTCCAGAGCTGACTGGAAAGCTAATCGGTGCTGCTCAACGTGTTCCTACAATTACCGGTTCAATTACAATTTTACACGCAGTTGTAAAAGGAAAAGACATTACCGTTGAATCTGTCAACGCTGCAAACAAAGCAGCTGCGGATGAGTCTTATGGCTACACTGAAGAAAAATTAGTTTCTGCAGATACTATCGGTATGACATACGGCTCATTATTTGATGCTAATCAGACAATGGTTGCTAAAGTTGATGACGACACATACCATGTTCAGGTTGCTGCCTGGTATGATAACGAAAACAGCTATACCAGCCAGATGATCAGAACAATCAAATACATGAACGAAATTTAAGAATTTAAAATTTGAAAAGGAAAAACTCCAGTCTGTTCTGGAGTTTTCTTTTGGTATAAAAATTATCATTGTATGGTACAATATGTAATGAGGATAGTTTATGAAATCTATTTATGACTTTAGTTACGACCAGTTAATTGAAATGTGTTTAGCCAACGACTTCAAAAAATACAATGCCAATCAGATTTTCTCATGGCTGTATCGTAAAAGAGTCACTGACTATGATAAAATGACTGATATCAGTAAAAACCTGAGACAGTTTTTAAAAGAAAACTATTCCATTGGAACCCTGGAAACTCTGCAGCTGCAGATAAGTAAGGATTCAACCAGAAAATATCTGTTCAGACTGGCTGATGGCAGCAGTATTGAAGCAGTTTTAATGCATTATGATTATGGGAACTGCATCTGTGTGACAACTCAGGTAGGATGTAATATGGGCTGCACTTTCTGTGCCAGCGGCCTGCTGAAGAAACAGAGAGATCTGACCAGTGGAGAAATGGTCCAGCAGGTACTGACAGTTCAAAAAGATATTGATCAGTCAGATAAAAGAATTTCCCATATTGTGGTAATGGGAACAGGCGAGCCCTTTGATAATTATGATAATGTTATCAACTTTCTGAATACGGTTAACCATGATCTGGGTTTGGGAATCGGAGCCAGACATATAACCATATCAACCTGCGGTTTAGCTGAGGGCATCAGAAGATTTGCTCAGGAGAAAACACAGTATAACCTGGCAATTTCTCTACATGCTCCCAACAATGAAATAAGAAATCAGATTATGCCGATTAATAAGGCCTATCCGATTGAAAAACTGATGGAGGCTTTGAAATACTATACCAGCATAAACAACAGAAGGTTATCTTTTGAATACATTCTGCTGCAGGGAGTAAACGATACTGACAGTTGTGTTGATCAGCTTGTTGAGCTGACCAGAGATTTTGATGTCTATGTCAATTTAATTCCCTATAACAGGGTTGATGAAAAGGGTTATGTTTCAACTGACTATAAAAGTGCAATGGCCTTTTATGACAGGCTGATGCGTAAAAATGTAAGGTGTACACTTCGCCAGAAAATGGGCGATGATATAGATGCTGCCTGCGGGCAGCTGAGAAGCAAATACGAAAGGGAAAAGATTAATGAGTAGTTATGGTTTAACCGATACTGGAAAGCTGAGAAAAGTAAATCAAGACAGTTTCGTTATTGTTGATAATGAAAAGCTTTTTCTTGGAGTTGTCTGTGATGGCATTGGAGGGAATAATGCCGGAGAGATTGCTGCTGATTTAGCTGCCAAGGTAATGGCTTCCTACTTTAATGGCGGTTATAAAGCCGAAAATCAAGTTGAAAAAATGCATAATGCCATCGATGTGGCTAATCTGGCAGTTTATAAAAAAGGAAATGAAGTAGACACCTGTAAAGGTATGGGAACCACTTTAGTAGCTGCCTATGTTGATGATGAATGCACCTTAATCGCTAATGTTGGCGATTCCAGAGCCTACATTGTTACACAGGAAAATGAGCTGGTTCAGATAACTGAAGATCATACCCTGATCAATGATTTGATCAATAAACATGGCTTTAACGAAGAACTGGCCAGACAGGTAGTTGGTAAAAATGTTATTTCCAGGGCCATAGGAGTTTTTGAAAAGGTGGAAGCTGAAGTTTTTGAAATAAAGCAGGACTATAAAACTATTCTGCTGTGCTCTGATGGGCTGCATGGCTTTGTAGATGATGAAGAAATAAAAGAGATTCTGTTATCTAAAGGTACAGTTGAAAATAAAGCTAAAAAGCTGATTAAAAGAGCTAATGATGCAGGCGGATTAGATAATATCACAGCCTTAATTTATCAGAGGTAATAGTTTATGGCTGAAATGATTGCGAACAGATACATAGTTGTTAAGAAAATTGGTGAAGGGGGCATGGCTGATGTCTATTTGGCTATTGACTCTATTTTGAAGCGTGAAGTTGCCGTTAAGGTGTTAAGAGGCGACCTGGCAAATGATCCGGTTAATCTGACCAGATTCAAAAGAGAAGCTTTAGCCATTACTTCTACTTCTCATCCGAATATTGTGGAAGTTTTTGATGTCGGACAGGCCGATGGCAAGCATTTTATTGTTATGGAATATGTCCACAGCAAAACCCTGAAACAGCTAATCCGCTCTAGAGGCAATATTCCTATTGATGAAGCGGTAAATATTATGAAGCAGCTGGTATCAGCTGTTGAGCATGCTCATAAGATGGGGATTATTCATCGTGATGTTAAATCTCAAAACGTCCTGGTTAAGGATGATGGAACAGTAAAACTGTCAGACTTTGGCATCGCCTCAATTGTTGGTGTTGCCGATATAACAAAAACAGATACCGTAATCGGTTCAGTGCACTATATGGCTCCGGAGCTGGCTCAGGGCCAGCCGGTAAAAGTTCAGTCGGATATTTATTCCTTAGGTATCGTCTTTTACGAACTGTTAACAGGTGATGTGCCTTATCATAGTGAAACAGCCGTCGAAGTGGCACTTAAGCATATGCATAATGATGTTCCGCCAGTTAAGGACTTTAATTCCCAGATTCCACAGTCAGTTGAAAATATAGTCATCAAGGCAACAGCCCGAAAAATCAATTTAAGGTATAACAGCGCGATGGAAATGTATAACGATCTGGTAACCTGCCTGGATCTGGCAAGAAACTATGAACCGAAACTGGATTTAAAAGAGGCGGAAGAGAAGAAAAAACAGGAAGAAAACAAAAAGCAGAGTATACCTCAGCTGATAAGAAGGAAAAAGAAGAAAAACACTGACTATATGAATGCTTTTGCTATTGGCAGTGCCGGAATTTTAGCTCTGATAATCCTGTTTCTGCTAATTAAATTAACCAATGGTTTATCACTTAACAGCGAAAGAGTAAGAATTCCTAATGTACTTATGTATAACGTTGAAGAAGCAACGGCGATAATTGAGGCTCAGGGATTAAAGGTGCAGTCAATAAATTATGAATCTACCTTTGACCATGAAAAAGGAATAGTTTTCTCGATTTCTCCAAGCGCGGGAACTGAAGTCGCCAAAAACAGTAGCGTTGTTTTAACAGTTTCTTTAGGGAAAAAGTTTAAAGTTGGTAATTATGTTGGTCAGGATATTAATTTTGTTAAACCTTTTTTGGAACAGGCTGGCTTTGAAGTAATAGTTTCTCTGGTAGAAAGCAAAGACCACAAGAAAGATGTAATCATTACTCAAAGTCTTTATGAAGGTTTAATTCTGGATCCGACAGATAAAAAAATAATTGCTTTTGATGTCGCGACAGATGTGTCGTTTCTGATACCTCTCAGTATTGAAGGAATGGGTATCAACGAAGCCAAAGATTTGCTGGAAAGTATGGGAGGTAAAGTTGTGCTCAATCAGCTCAACATTGAAGATAACCTGGATGAAAATGGTGATTATATTGTCCCTCCAGGAACCGTAGTAGGTTGCAGCCCAAGCTGGGGAACATACTACGTTCAGACCGAAGGAGTAGTTATAACTTTAAGTTATTATTAGATATGCAGGGAAAGATTATAAAAATTGTCTCCAATCAGTACACAATTTATCGGCAGGGAAAATCGTACAATGCCCTGGCTATGGGCAAGGTGCGTTTACAGGATAGGCCGGTTGTGGGAGATGAAGTTGAGTTTGAACTCATTGAGAGAAAATACTGTATTCAGAAAATTCTGGAAAGAAGAAACCAGCTGTATAGACCGTCAATCAGCAATGTTGATCAGGCAATGATCGTGATGAGTGCAACAGAACCTGATTTCTCCAATATTCTAGTTGATAGATTGATATTTTTGATCAGTTATAACGATATTGAACCGCTTATCGTTATTACCAAGATGGATCTGATAGAAGAATCTAGCGAAGTCTATAAATATGTAACTGACTATCGGAAATCAGGCTATAAAGTAATTCTTACCGGTTTTGGTGATGATCTGACAGAACTGAAAGAAACATTAAGGGATAAGGTGACAGTATTGGCCGGTCAATCAGGAGTAGGGAAAAGCAGCCTGTTAAATAGACTGGATTCAAGATTTTCCCTGCATACCCAAGAAATTTCTCGGGCTTTAGGTCGAGGTAAGCATACGACCAGACATACCGAACTGTACCAGGTTGCCGGTGGCTGGCTGGCAGATACCCCAGGCTTCTCATCTCTGGATTTTTCAAGGATTGATTCCAAGGTTCTGATTAAAAAGATTAAAGACTTTAAGCTGAACGGCAGCTGTCGATTCAATGACTGTCAGCATATCAATGAACCTGATTGTGTGGTTAAAAAGGGTGTTGAAGATGGTATTGTTTCATCTTTAAGATATAAAAACTATTTAGATGTTGTACCTTTGTGCAACCAGAGAAAGGAATGGGAATTATGATTATTGTTTCACCTTCGCTATTGTCTGCGAATTTTCTAAATCTTGAAAAAGATATTGAAACGTTTAATGAATCAAAGGCACAGTGGCTGCATTATGATGTGATGGATGGCAACTTTGTTCCAAATTTATCTTTTGGTCCTCAGATTCTGCAGCAGGTAAATACGATTACGGATAAGTTTATCGATGTTCACATCATGGTGGTTAATCCGCTAGAGACGATTGATTATTTTGATAAATGCAGAATTGATATTCTTACCTTCCATTATGAAGCCGCAAAAGACTTACAGCAGTGTCACGCTATTATTGATAAGATTCATTCCAAAGGAATGAAGGCCGGAATCTCATTGAAGCCAAAAACACCAGTTGAATTATTAAAGCCTTTTTTGCATAAAGTGGATATGGTTTTGATCATGTCTGTTGAACCAGGTTTTGGCGGACAGAAGTTTATGCCTGAAATGCTGGAAAAATGTGACTTTTTACATAACTTTCGTGTCGAGAATAATCTCAATTATATTATTCAGATTGATGGCGGCATTAACTATGAAACCGGTAAAAAGGCTGTTGAGCATCATTGCGACTGTCTGGTGGCAGGATCTTACTGTTTCAATAATCCGGTATGTTTTAATACAGCTGTAGATGCGCTTTTAAGTTTAGAGAAGGAAGATTAATGAAAAAGATTCAGATTATTGTTTTGGTGACTTTCATGCTGCTTTCTTTAATGGGCTGTAAGCCTGATCAGATAAAAACTGATAATATAAGATTTAAAGAAGAATATGAAAGCATAAACGGACAGGAAAATGAAAGCGGTAAAACGACAACCACCATTGAGATTGATGAAAATAACTCAATCAAATATATTGAACAGCAGGAAGTTATTGAAGCTTTGCTCAATGGAACTCATGTTATATATTTTGGCTGGCCGGAATGTTCATGGTGTCGTAGAGCCATACCGGTTTTAATTGATGTTGTCAATCAGTATGAAGGAATGAGAATCTACTATTTCAGTATCAGACAGGCAAGAGAAGACTATGAAAATGGGGTGGACAGCCAGCTGGCGGAGTTATATAAAGAAGTTTCCAGAGTGCTGCTTCTAAGCGAGGTTGATTTTACTTCTATCAGTGAAGTAGATGAAAATGGTGTTTTGAAAATAGTCGCCTCAATGCTGATATTTGTTAAAAACGGAGAAATCATTGGTGCTCACAGAAGAACAGTGCCATCACATTTTGACAGTTATGAAGAAATGACTGCTGAACAGATAGCTGAGCTAAAAGAAATCTATAATAATTTTTTACAGCAGATGGTAATTGATAATCCTGATGGCTGTTCAGGCTGCTGAAGTTTTAAATTAACGACCGTGAAAGTTTCGCGGTCTTTTTTTGCGGTGAAGCTATTTAGAAGAAGAGAAATTTTTAAACAAGTTATTGACATATGCCACAAACAATGTATAATAAGAGTAGATGGCATATGCCATAAATTAAAAGGAGGTGAAAACGATGCCAAGAAGAGATAAAACAGGACCATTGGGCAGAGGACCAAGAACAGGAAGAGGATTAGGACTTTGTGTAGGTTCTAGAGCGTTGAGATGTGTGGCAGGTATTGGTGCAGGATTAGGTCTTGGACTAGCTTGCAGACATGGTTTAGGTCGCAGAATCAGAAGCGTTGAGCTTGAAAATGACGAGACAAAAAGCGAAAGACAAATATTAGAAGAGAAAAAGGTTTTATTACAAAAACAGCTTGAAGCTGTTGATGAACAATTAAAAGCCTATGAAGAGAATTAGAAATAACCAGAAATAATCTGGTTATTTCTATTGGCTGAGGGAGGTGGTTGATTATGGCAAGACCAGTAAAATTTAGAAGAGTCTGCTGTCTGCCTAAGAGCAACAGATTTGGACCGCTTGGTTCAATGATGGGCGAAAAAAGTCAGATAATTATGACAGTAGACGAGTATGAAACTATCAGATTGATAGATTTGGAAGATTTCAATCAGGAAGAGTGTGCCAGGCAGATGAATATCGCCCGCAGTACGGTTCAGGGAATTTACATTGAAGCCAGAAAAAAACTGGCAGAAGCTTTAGTAAAAGGTAAAACCCTAGTGATTGAAGGTGGTAAATATCGTCTATGTGAAGATATAGAAAATGAATGTGGTCGTAACTGTCACAGAGGCAGACGCGGCAGACATTTCGAATAGAAAAACAGTTGTTAATTATAAAAGATATAAATTGAAAGGAGAATTAGATGAAAATAGCAATACCAGCCGAAAACAGAAATATTGATTCAAATGTATGTGCATCATTTGGTCGTGCCCCTTATTTTCTTATTTATGATATAGAAACAAAAGAAAGCACATTTAAAGAGAACACCGCTGCCGTAAGTACCGGGGGAGCAGGAATTAAAGCAGCTCAAATTATTGTCGATGAAAAGGTAAATACTCTGCTGACTGTCCAGCTGGGGGAAAATGCTGCCAAGGTGTTAAAAGGAGCCGATGTCAGAATTTATAAAGCTATCGATGCTTCCATTAAAGAAAATATCGAGTCTTTTGCTGCCGATAAACTTGTGCTTTTAACCCAGATTCATGCCGGTTATCATGGTCGCGGGAACAGATAATATGAAAATAGCTGTGCTCAGCGGCAAAGGTGGAACCGGGAAAACACTGGTGGCAGTAAATCTGGCAGCTGTTTCTAGGCAGGCCACTTACATTGATTGTGATGTTGAAGAGGCTAACGGCCACCTATTCTTTAAACCGGAATGGCTGAAAAAAGAAGATATTGCGGTAAAAGTTCCTCAGGTTAATGAAGATCTGTGTGATGGCTGTCGTAAGTGTGTCAATTTCTGCAAATTCAATGCTCTGGTGTATATTAAGGATAAACTGCAGATTTTTGAAGAAATATGTCACTCTTGTGGTGGCTGCCTGCTGGTCTGTCCTTTTAAAGCGCTAAAGGAAAAAGATAAGGTCATTGGCGTAATTCAGAAAGGTGTTTCTGATAATGTCATCATCTATACGGGTCTTTTAAACCCAGGGGAGCCTTCAGGAGTTCCGATTATAAACAAGCTGCTTTCAAAGGAGAATGTGCCGGAAAATCAACTGACGATTATTGACTGCCCTCCAGGAAGCGCCTGTGTTGTGATGGAGAGTATCAAGGATGCCGACTACTGTATTCTGGTAGCTGAACCGACATTGTTTGGTGTTCATAACCTTAATATGGTTTATCAGCTGGTTAAACTCTTTAACAAACCGTTTGGCGTGCTGCTGAATAAATGTCTGCCGGAAGATAATCCTGCTGAAAAGTTCTGTCGGGAAAACAGGATAAGAATACTTAGTCGCATTCCCTTTGACAATAATTTGGGAACTTTAAATTCCAATGGAGAAATAGTGGTTAAAAAAGAAAAGAAATATCAGCAGCTCTTTTCATCTCTGCTTGATACCGTAGTAAAGGAGGTGCAATATGAAACAACTGCTAATCCTTAGTGGTAAAGGCGGTACCGGGAAAACAACAATTGCCAGTGCTTTTATCAGACTGGCAGAAGCCAAGGCATATGCCGATTGTGATGTTGATGCACCCAATCTTCATCTGATCAGCAATTGGGATAGCCCGCCAGCCAGAAAAGACTACTATGGTCTGCCAAAGGCAATGATTGACTTGGATTTATGTGTTGAGTGTGGAATCTGCCAGGCCAATTGTCGCTTTGATGCCATTTCCTTTAAGGGTAAATATGAAATCAATCCTTATGCCTGTGAAGGATGCAGCGTCTGTGAATTTGTCTGTCCCGCTAAGGCTATAACAATGATGCCGGCAGTGGCAGGAGAACTGATGCTTTATGCAGATGCTGAAAAAGTGTTTTCTACTGCGCAGCTAAAAATGGGAAGCGGAAATTCCGGCTTACTGGTAACCGAAGTAAAAAAACAGATGAAAGCAGCTGCTAAAACTGAGGCTAAAATAGCAGTTATCGATGGTTCACCAGGTATTGGCTGTCCTGTCATCGCTTCACTTTCAGGGGTGGATATGGTTTTGATAGTAGCAGAACCCTCTGTATCAGGTATCAGCGATATGGAGCGTATTATTAAAACTGCTGCCGGGTTTAACACCAGGATAGCAGTCTGTATCAATAAATTTGATATCAACAGAGAAAAGTCCATTCAGATTAAAGAAATCTGTGAAAAAGAGAACTTGGATTTTGTCGGTAAGATACCTTTTGATCCGGCGGTGGTAAAAATAATCAACAGTGGTCAGTCTATCGTTGAGGTAGATTGTATCTCAGGATCAGAGGTAAAAAAGGTGTTTCAAAAGACAATGGGTTTGCTTTTGAAAAAAGCTTGATAAAAGCGAATATAAAAGAGGAAGGGAAAAAGAGAAATGATTAAAATTGCCGTAGCAAGTATAAATGGAATGGTCGCAGAACATTTTGGCCATTGTGAAGATTTTATGGTTTTTGATGTAGAAAATAACGAGATTGTAAAAAGTGAAGTTATTGAAAATCCAGGACATAGACCAGGGTTCTTGCCTAACTTTTTGGCCGACCGGGGAGTAAAGGTTATTATAAGTGGAGGCATGGGAGCTGGAGCAATCAATATCTTCAATGCCAGAGATGTTGAAGTTGTTGTGGGAGCTCTGGGTGATGGAAAAACAGCAGTTCTGGATTACCTGCAGGGTTATTTAAAATCTACTGGTGAAGTTTGTCAGCATCACAATAATGACTGCGATAATTAAATAAATACATTTTTTAAGATAAAAAGTACTTGCCCAATCCCGGAGCAGGTACTTTTTGATAGCCTTCTATTATAAATAAAGTTTTTAGTAAAAAAAGTTAGCAGCACTAACTTCTTATTTACCCTGTTGAGCTTTCAATGTTTTTAAAGCTCTCGCTGACATCTTGACGGTCTGCGGCTTACCATCAACAACAACTTTAACTTTCTGTAAGTTCACATTCCATTTTCGGCGTGTAGCTCTCATTGAATTTGAACGTTTGTTACCTGATAAAGGTCTTTTGCCTGTAACGGCACATACTCTTGACATTCCGTGACCTCCTTTCAATCATACGCTCGTTTATAATAACATTAACTCAAATAAATTGCAAGATAATATTTCTAATAAAATGTCATATTCAGGAAAGTATGATAGAATAAAAGAAATGAAAATATCGCAAAAAGTAGTTGTCCGATAAAGAGCATATTAACATGAAATAAAATGAAAGATGGTATGGTCTTTATTCAATATCTAAAATAGCACTTCAATTATCCGATAAATGTGATAAAATTATAGTCAGGATAGGAGCATTTTTTCTTGAGAAACAAAACAAACATTTTAGCAGCTTTACAAATAGTCAATAGAGAAATCCGTCTGATCGTGGGGGAATTTTCTAGCGACTTTTTATATGTGATTGCTAAAGAGGAGATTGAATGCAAGGGCATTGACGGCTATAGAATTGTCGATAGGAATTTAGTAATTAAAGCCATTAGAGAGGCTGCTGCCAATATTTCTGCCAAACTTAAAACGCCCTTAAAAGCAGTGCTGCTGGCACTTCCTGGATATCGTTTCAAAAAAGAAAAAAGACAGTTTGATAAACTGCTGTCTCAATCGGTTGTTACCAGAGAAGATATCAAAGAGATTTTTGATGAAGCACACAGAGTACATGTAGGTTCAGATTATGAAATATTCAACTTATGCTGTGCCAGCTATAAAATAAATTCAATCGTCTATCCCAAAGCTCCTATCAATGAGAAAAGTGAGCTGCTATCCTGTGAAATCGATTTTGTCTGCGGTGATCGATTGCTGATGTATGAATATCTGTCAATAGTTGAAAAAGCCGGATTAAAGGTTATCGATGTCTATCAGGATGGTTACAGCAGCTGTGGCGAGGCGGCACTGTTTGAACAGAGTTATAACAACTATGTGGTTAATATCTATCTGGAAGCAGATCATACGGTCTTCCTGTTAATCTATAATGGCCGTCTGATAACAGGATTTACCGAAAATTCTGGCTATAACAGGTTGATTGAAGCTATAATAAACAGGTATGGCCTGAATTATAAAAATGCCTCAAAGATCTTGTTCAGATATGCGGTTATCGGTCAAAGCGAAGGCGAAGATCGAATCATTATACGCTGGGTCGATAAGAATAAGATTATGCATAGTTTGACATATAAGGATGTACAGGAGACAATATTTGAAGAAAGTCAGAACATGATTGAAAACTTCAACTTGTACTGCAGTCAGATTATCGAAAGAGATAATGTCGCCATCATTGTTTCCGGCCAGGGGGCTCAACTGCAGAATCTTGATAAAGCCCTGACTGCCAAGTTTGAAAAACCGGTTAAATGTTATTGCCCGGATATATTAGGAGCCAGAGATCCTAAATGGGCAGCAACATTAGGAATGTTCTATCAATACAAAGATACCTCTAGTATCACTACTCCTATGGTTGATTGTGTTGATATGGATACATATAGAAAAAACCTGATTCCAGTTGTTGAGGAAAGACAAGATGGCAATCTGGCTGATAAGTTTAAGAGTATTACAGATAAGTTGTTTGTAGATAAAGTTGAATGAGGTGTAAGATATGAGTAATTATAATCCAGTAACAAGAATTAAAGTGTTTGGTATCGGTGGTGGCGGATGTAACGCTGTAAACCGTATGGTGGAAGCAAACCTGGTAGGAGTCGATTTTTATGTAGTAAATACTGACAGACAGGTGCTTTCTTCTTCGCCGGTGGAAAATAAAATTCTAATAGGCTCTAATACAACCGGTGGTCTGGGAGCAGGCGGTAAACCGGAAGTAGGAAAAGAAGCAGCTTTGGAATCGATAGAGGAAATCAAAGAAGCGGTTAAAGATGCTGATCTGATTTTTATCACTGCCGGTCTGGGTGGCGGAACCGGAACCGGTGCCGGACCGATTTTAGCGGAGTGTGCTCAGGAAACCGGAGCCTTAACGGTTGGCATTGTCACAAAGCCGTTCAAGTTTGAAGGTCGAAAGAGAACGATGCAGGCCATTAACGGTTTGGATGAACTGAGAAAACATGTTGATTCACTGATTATTATTCCAAATGAAAAAGTTGGGCTTAACCTGGGCTCTTTCCCAATCAATCAGGCTTTTGTGGAAGCTGACAATGTTCTAAGACAGGCAGTCCAGACAATTACCGACCTGATTTCCTATAACGCTTTAATCAACTTAGACTTTGCAGATATTAAAACGGTATTATCTGGACAGGGAACAGCTTTAATTGGTGTTGGAGAAGTTGACATCAATGAAGTGGAAAATAAAGAAGACATGGCAAGAACTGCTGCTGAAAGAGCAGTAAACTGCCCGTTGCTGGAAGCTAATATTCAGGGAGCAAAGAATGCGATCATCAATGTCAGTGGAGCTACCTCATTAACTATTGACAATGCGGAAGCAGCGGTAAAATATATCAATGAAGTTGCTGGAAATGAAATTGATACGGTCTTTGGTGTGGCTTATAACGAAGCATTAGGGGACAGAATCATCGTCACCGTAATTGCGACCGGTTTTGACCAGGTTGAAAATCCGGTTTATGAAAAGCCTAACTTGGAACCGGTTCAGGAAGAGGATGAGCAAAAAAGTGATTTTGATATGCCTAGCTTTGTCACCAACAGACGTCGCTAGCAGCAGGTCAAAACAGACATTTTCAAAAAACAGCCCTTAGGGGCTTTTTAAAACAGTGGAGGTATATACAATGAAGAGATATAAGAAAAACTCTGATTATTCTTATTCATTGGGAACAGAATTAACTCTGGAGCTGCTTTTGCAGCGTCCAGAAGAGGTAATAAGTGTTTACATCCATTCCCGACAGAAGGAGAATGAAATTCTGGACCGGATTAAAGGATTATGTCAGAAGCATAAAATAGATGTGATTTATTCCGATAAAATATTCAATATTGTTTCAGATAAGGAAAACTGCTATATCATCGGCGCTTTCAGGAAATACGAAAGCATAATAAATCCCAAAAGCAATCATGTGGTTCTGGTCAATCCTTCCAACACCGGTAATCTAGGGACTATTATCAGAACATCAATTGGCTTTGGTATTAATGATCTGGCCATCATTGCTCCGGCGGTGGATATTTTTGATCCTAAAACAGTCAGAGCCAGCATGGGAGCTTTGTTCAGATTAAACTTTCAGTATTTCGAGAGTTTTGCTGATTATCTGCAATCGATTGAAAAAAGAGCAATTTTCCCGTTTATGCTGGATGGCGCCAGACAGCTTGATCAGATTGAAATTCCGGAAAGGTATTCCCTGGTTTTCGGCAGTGAGGCCAGCGGACTGGATGCCGTTTATCAGACCTATGGTCAAAGCATCCTGATTAAACACTTAAAGACAATTGATTCACTGAATCTGTGTAATGCTGTCAGCATTGCCCTTTATCAGTTCACCAAAGGAAAGGTATAGACTATGTTAAAAAGATTTATCCGTTACTATAAACCATACAAAAAGATTTTTATTCTGGATATGCTGGCCTCTCTGGCAGTGGCTGTAATCGCTATTGTTTATCCAGTTATTACCAGGGAAATGCTGAATGATTTAATTCCCAACCGTAAGTTTGATATGATTATCATCTTTGGAATTATTCTGCTGTTGGTCTATCTTTTAAAGATGGGCTTAATCTACTTCATCCAGTATTATGGCCATTTGATGGGCGTGGCAATGCAGGCTGATATGCGCTCTGATCTGTTCAGACACATTCAGCTGTTGCCATTTTCGTTTTTTGATGATCATGAAACCGGAAAAATCATGACCAGGATGACCAGTGATTTATTTGATATCTGTGAACTGGCTCATCATGGGCCGGAAAATATCATTATTTCCGTCTTTACCTTAATACTGTCATTAAGTTACCTGTTGACCATCAACGTTCCGCTTTCAATCATTGTCTTTACCATTATTCCGATCTTAACCTTTATTGCGGCCAGAATCAGAGATAGATATACTTCAGCCCGAAGAAGAACCAGGGTAGCTACCAGTATAATCAGCGGTCAGCTGCAGACCAGCATTTCAGGGGTCAGAGTTACCAAGGCTTTCACCAATGATGAAAAGGAAATCGAGAAATTTGAAGAAGGCAACCAGGAGTTTCAGAAAGCTTCCCAAGACTCCTATAAGGCGATGGCTCAATTTCATAGTTCGACCACCTTTGTAACCGATATATTCAATGTCGTGGTACTGGTGGCGGGCGGAATCTTTCTATTCAATGGTCAGATTGATTTTGCAGATTACAGTGCCTTTGTGGTTTCGATAAGTTTGTTTATTATGCCTATCAACAGACTTATCGGTTTTATGGAGCAATTCCAGAACGGAGTGACCGGATTTGAAAGATTCTGCGAAATAATGGATATTGAAGTGGAAAAGGATAGTGAAAAGGCCGTTGAGTTAACCGATGTCAAAGGTAAGATTACCCTTGAAAATGTCAGCTATGGCTATACTGAAGACAGCGAAGTTCTAAGAGGGATTTCTTTAACCATCAATCCAGGTCAGAAGTTTGCCCTGGTCGGTCCTTCAGGAGGAGGCAAAACGACAATCTGTCATCTGATTCCCCGTTTCTATGAAATCATGGAAGGGAAGATCTATATTGATGATAAGGAAATCAGAGAAGTGACCAGAGAATCACTGAGAAGAAATATTGGCATTGTCCAGCAGGATGTCTTTCTGTTTAACGACACCATTAAAAACAATATTCTCTATGGTAAGCTGGATGCCAGCCAGCAGGAAGTCATTGAAGCGGCTAAAAGAGCCAATATTCATGAATACATTGAAACTCTGCCAGAAGGTTACGACACCCAGATTGGGGAAAGAGGAATCAAATTATCCGGCGGACAGAAACAGAGATTGAGCATTGCCAGGGTCTTTTTAAAAAACCCAGCCATTCTGATACTGGACGAAGCGACAAGTGCTTTGGATAATGCTACAGAGATAATGATTCAGAAGTCCCTGGATGAGCTGTGTGAAGGTAGAACCACGCTGGTTGTCGCTCACCGCCTGTCTACCATTATCAATGCTGACGAGATTGCAGTTGTTGACCAGGGTGAGATTATTGAGCAGGGCACTCATGAAACATTGATTGAAAGTGCCGGTGTCTATGCTAAACTTTATAGTCAGCAGTTAAAATAAAAAAGACGAATAATATAAAAAAAAGAAAAAGCAGTTAAGAAAAAAGACGGTAAGTTTGTATTCCTTGCCGTCTATGTTTTTATGTCCTGTTTAAAGTCTTATTTTTCTTTAACAATTTCCTTAGCTGAGGTTAATAGTGAAGCAACAGCCTGCAGTTCGTTAGGAACAACAATCTTAGTTGCCTGACCATCAGCCAGTTTCTGATAAGCTTCTAAGGATTTAAGAGCCAGATATTCTTTTGAAGGATGAGAGTTATTGATAAGTTCAATACTTTTTGCCTGTGCTTCATAAACCTTGTATAAAGCATCAGCCTGACCTTCAGCTTCCGTGATTAAGGCCTGCTTTTTAGCTTCAGCTCTTAATAATGCTGATTCCTTTTCCCCTTCAGCTACCAGAATGGCACTGCGCTTGTCACCTTCCGCCTTTAGGATAGCTTCACGTCTTTCACGTTCTGCACGCATCTGCTTTTCCATTGCTTCCTGAATATCTTTTGGCGGCAGAATGTTTTTAACTTCAACACGTCTTACCTTAATTCCCCATGAGTCAGTTGCTTCATCCAGGATAGCACGCATTTCATCATTGATAATATCTCTACTGGTTAAAGTGTCGTCCAGCTCCAGGTCACCAATAATATTTCTTAAGGTGGTTGAAGTTAAATTTTCAATCGCATTGATTGGCCCTACAACACCATAGGTGTATAGTTTAGGGTCAGTAATCTGAAAGTATACAACCGTATCAATCTGCATGGTAACGTTATCCTTAGTGATAACTGGTTGAGGTTCAAAATCCTTGACAACCTCTTTCAGGGTGACTTTATTACTGATACGATCAATAAATGGCAGTACAAAGTGTACTCCGGTAGTCCAGGTTGCATAATAAGCTCCAAGTCTTTCAACGACATAGGCTTCTGATTGAGGTACAATTCGAACTGTATACATTAATACCGCTGCAACAATTACAAACAGTACCGCAAAGATAATAAGTGTTTGTGGCATAAGTTTTTTCCTTTCTTTAATCTATTTTCTTAACAATTAATTTTGCACCCTCGATAGCTACTATCTTAACGTTAGTGCCTTCCGGGATTGGCTGATTATCAACACTGACACAACTCCATTTGACACCACCTTTGATAACCTCGCCCCATTTATCGGCCGTAATTTCCTTGGTAAGGGTAGTGTTTTTGCCAATTAAGCGGTCATAGTTGGTTGGAACAATGTTTCCTCGTAAATAATTGTGTGCCAGTGGACGAATGATTAACATTGAAACAATTGAAACAACAAAGAAAACGATATATTGCCAGATTGCTTGTACTTTTAACCAGGCGAGTAATGCACTAGCAAGAGCACCAAATATAAACCAGACACAAATAAGGTTTCCTATCGTGAAGATTTCTATTAAGAATGCGCCGATTGCTACAATAATCCACATAGTTAACATTTACTAATCCTCCTTGCTTGTTAAATCGACTATTAACATCATATCATTTTCATCGAATGTTGCGCTATACTTTATGTTGTCACTTAAAGGATAATTGGTTATTTCTGCTAATGATTTCATCAGATTCCGATTAGCAATTCGGGCATACCCTTTGCCTAGATTGACGCGATGCAGCTTTTCGGCCGGGTACAGACCCAGATCGATATCGCTTTTAGTGACAGGTTTGATAGCAAGTCTTTTGTTTTTCTGATCCAGTCCAATCATACACCATCTAATGTCTGAAAAGTGATTGGCGGCACAATTATTTAGAGTGATATAGTTGTCACTTAAGGTGGCAATCATTGAATAAGCGTTTCCTTTTAACCATTGAAACATCAGTATCACTCCTTTCGATTTAATTATATGATATATTTTAAAATATTGCAATACTTTTGAAATATTTGCATAAAATTGCATCGTGCTGGAATTAAGGGTATTTTTAACTTGGCTTCTGCAGATATTTTGACAATCGATTGCTATGAAAATATAATATAGATAGAGTAATCACTTTCTATTTTTTTAGAATGATTTATTTAAAAAAATCTATAAACAATAGATTAAGGGGGAGGAAAATATGAAAATTGTATTGGCAGGAGCCTTTGGCAACCTGGGATTTGAAGTTTTAAAGCAACTGGTGGAAAAAGGTTATGAAGTTATTGCCGCTGACCTGAAGGAAAAAGCCAATAACGGTTATGAGGGCAGGTATGCTTTTAAGGAAATTGATGCCACAAGGCCAGAAACCTTAAAGGGTTTATTTGACAAGGCAGATCTGGCAATTTCAACTGTCGGTCTGACTTCGGCAAGCACCAGATATTCTGCCTATGATATTGACTATCAGGGAAATCTGAATTTATTTAACGAAGCTAAAAGTGCCAAAGTGAAGAAGTTTAACTACATCTCGGTTATTGCCTGTGAGCGTCCAGGGGCAGAAAAAGTCCCAATGCTTCATGCTAAATGGCTGTTTGAAGAAGAGTTGAGAAAATCTGGTATGGCTCATATTATCTATCGTCCAACAGGCTATTTCTATGATATTGCCAAGGTATTCAGACCATATATCGATAATGGAGAAATGCAGCTGTTAAAAGGGTATGGTACTATTAAAGCCAATGTGGTCGCCTGTGAGGATTTTGCCGCTTTCATCCTTGAGCATATGAATGATGAAGGTAATCCAATTTATGAAGTTGGCGGTAAAGAAACCTACACATACGAAGAAATGGCAAAACTGTGTTTTGAGGCGGCCGGTAAAGAAACAAAGATCAAATATGCTCCGCCTTGGCTGTTTAATGTTTTGGCCAATCTGCCAAAGATCAAAAAAGAAGGCAAGAGAGATATTATCCTGTTTTCCAAATGGACTTTAACCAATGATCTGGTTGGCAGGGATGTTACCGGAGAAGCAAGCTTTAAAGAATATATTGATAATTATTTTGGAGGTAAATCATGGTAGGAAAAGTATTCCCTGCACCTTTATGGTGGATTTTATTGTCTATCAGTGCCTTAATGACATTATGTGGTTTCCATCAGTTTGTCTGGTTTATGTCAGTTGGATATGGCTTTGCAGTGATGGGTATAGGAGCAGGATTGTTAATTTATAGCTTGATTAATGGTTCAGCTACCATAGTGGTAACTTTAATGAGTCTTTTAATGATTGTGTATGGCTTCAGATTAGGTTATTTCCTGCTGACTCGTGAATTTAAAAATGCTCATTATAAGAAAACGCTGCAATCAACCGGTTCAACCAAGAAAATGCCGGTTTACGTCAATATGATAATGTGGCTTTATTCAATGTGGATGTATATGTGGCAGACTTCGCCAGTGATTTATCGTTATGCTAATGAAACCAGTGGTGATATCTGGGGCTATCTTGGTGTCGTTATTATGACTATCGGTATTATTGGTGAAACAATTGCCGACAGGCAGAAATCAGCTGCCAAGGCTATCAATCCAAAAAGATTCTGCGACAGCGGTTTATATAAAATCTGCCGTTGCCCAAACTATTTCTCAGAAATAGTGTTTTGGACCGGGCTATTTATCAGCGGATTTGGCACCTTGACTAACGGACAGTGGATTATGCCGATTATTGGTTATATCCTGATTGTCTTTGTCATGATTCATGGCGCCTATCGTTTAGAAAAGCGTCATGAAAAGAATTATGGACATGATCCTGAATATCGAAAATATGCTGACAACACACCAATTTTATTTCCCTTGATTCCAATTTATCACTTAAGCAGGATTGAAAGGAAAGAATAATTATGAATAACTTTTCTATTCCGATGGCTATTGTCGATTTTATTCCGGTTGTCTTCTTTATTATTGCTGTAGCAATACTAAATAGAGATTTACACAATAAAATGAGTAGAACTGCCTTCAGTATGTTTGCTACAGGCACCGCCAATGTAGCACTTGCAGGCTTACTGAAAGCTACGCATAAACTTCTTTATGCGGCAAATATTTGTGATTTCAAAACCCTAACCGATATGTTTTTTGCCACTCAGGCTATCGGCTTTATGCTGGCAGGACTTGGATTAGTATTAGCTTTAATCCAGAAAAAAGATGTTATTGTTGCCACTGCTCCAGCGGTATTCAGTGGAACATTTCTTTTTGTGACTATTATGGTCATAGGACTTGGTGCAATGAACGGCTGTTTAAGTGTTCTGGCTAAAAAACTGAATGAGAAGAAGGCAATTATCTTTTTTGTCATCTCATTTGTCTGTTCTCTGCTGATGGGCTATCTATCAAGCCGAGATTTTAGCCAGAGTTTTATGAACTGGCTGGCTCAAGGTATCAACATTGTCAGTCAGGGGGCTTTCCTGACTGGGGTTATCTTTTTGCATCGAGCTGGTTTAAGGGATTACAGGTTTCATTAGTAAAAAAGAGGATGGCAATCCTCCTTCAGCTTTAAAGAATCAAAAAACAAGAAATTAATCTTGTTTTTGTTTTATCTTATAATCCGCACTTCAATTGAGCGTTACAGTTGGTACAGGTGTTACAGCCACCGATTTCTTCAACTACACCCTCCAGACAGATCGGACAGATGTTGCCGACTTCAACACCGATTTCTCTATCCTGCCTGTCGCTTCTCAGATTGGTTTTCTTTTCTTCCTGCTGAACTTCACTGACCAGAATTCCAAAGTCTTTGACAATATCCATTTGCGCGAATGTTTCACCTTCCTGCTCATTTGACAGGGTCAGTACCTGAGAATCTCTTGAACCATCAACATAAACTGTACCACCTTTAGCTCCGCCATAGTATAGTCTGGTGTATACCTGCTGTACCTGTCTGACACTGTAGCCCTTAGGAGCATTAACAGTCTTAGAGATAGATGAATCAATCCAGCGCTGAATCCGGCATTGGGAATCAGCATGCTCTTCAGGAGTCAGTTCCATAGCGCTCACGAAGTAATCTGGCAGGGTTTCTCTGGTGTACTGTGGATTGAGTTCTAAAAACTCATCGACAATCTGGGCATTGACCTCAATAAATTTGCCCAGTCTGCCACTTCTAAAATAGGAGAAAGAGAAATAAGGCTCTAAACCGGTTGATACCCCAACCATTGTTCCAGTAGAACCGGTAGGAGCGATTGTCAAAAGGTGTGAGTTTCTGATGCCGTATTTTAGGATATCCTGACGGATATCTTCATCCATCTGTTTCATATAGCCTGAGTTGATAAAGGCTTTGTGGTTTTCCTTTAAGAAAGGGAAACTTCCTTTTTCTCTGGCTAATTCAACTGATGTACGGTAAGCATTTGTAGCGATACAGTGGAAGACCTCATCAATGGTATCTAAGGCTTCTGGAGAGCCATAACGCTTTTTAGCCCAGATTAACAGGTCATGAAGACCCATAACACCTAGGCCAACTCTTCTTTCTCCCAGAGCCTGTATTTCGTTCTGCTTTAAAAAGTAAGGAGTTGAGTCAATGACATTATCCTGCAATCTTACTGCCACCTTGACAGTCTGAGCCAGTTTATCATAAAGAATTTCTCCGGTTTTTTTATCTACAAAGTTTGCCAGGTTGACAGCTGCCAGATTACAGACGGAATAAGGGGCCAGAGGCTGTTCGCCACAGGGGTTTGTCGCTACGACCTTTTGTCCATAAGCTATGGCATTGGTCATCTTGTTGGCATTATCGATAAAGAAGATGCCGGGTTCCGCTGAATAGGTAGCACAGAAACAGATTAAATCCCAGATATCTCTAGCCTGTACAGTCCGATAGGTTTTAATCGGAAGAGGCCACAAGTGAATGTCGCCACATTCCATCCAGTGATCATCATAATACTGCTTCTGTTCTCTGGTATAGTTATCTAAGTCGGGGAAACGTAAATCAAAGGTTGAATTATTTCTTACTGCTTCCATAAATTCATCAGTTAGAGTAACTGAAATATTAGCTCCTGACAGAAAATCCTGATTTACTACTTCAAAATGTCCGCCATTCAAGAGTTGTTCATGAGCAAAGTTGACAAGCTGTGTGTCAGCATTGGCATCTTTGGTAATGGTTTCATAGATGGCAATCTGCTGGTTGGTCAGGGGAACGAATTTCAGTTTGTTACTGGCGTGATACTTAATCTGCTCATCATTTGAGTTATCAACCAGCCATTTCAGAACTCTTGGATTCTGCATTTTAGAAACGATGAATTCAATGATGTCAGGATGCCAGTCCGCAAGCATAATCATCTGAGCGCCTCTTCTGGATCCTCCCTGTTCAACTAAATGGGTCAGATTGGCAATGTCATTTAACCAGCTGACAGCTCCTGAGCTTTTGCCTCCGACACCCTTAGCCAGAGCATTTTTAGGTCTAAGGGTAGAACCGTTAGTTCCCACTCCGCCACCACGCGACATAATCTCCATGACTTCCTGACGGTGAGTAGCAATACCTCCTCTGGAGTCGTGGATAAAAGGCATAACAAAACAGTTGAAATAAGTCACTTTGGTTCCGCTGCCGGCCCCATACAGGACCCTGCCTGCCGGGATGATATTCAGGTTTGCCAGCTCCTGAGCAAAGATAGCACCATATTTAGCTCTGACATCTTCATTTTCAACTTCCGCTAAAGCATTGCCAACTCTTATGGCAATCTGTTCCCAATAGATTTCCAGTGGTTTATCAATCAAATTACGATATCTTTTAATCAGACCGGTTTCAATCTCTTCAATACTGTTCAGAGAACCTCTTGAGTCTTCTTCAAGTTCAATAATGCAGTAGTCACCAATAATTTCTTTTATATAGCCAATGCCTCTAGAAGGGTAAACAGGATCTTCCTTAACAACAGTTAAGACTAAATCTCCAACTGATAAGGTTTTTAAGTCTCTGTCCTTTTGAGAGTATCTATCCAACATTACAAGTCTAGAAACACCAGAATGGGTAATTTTAAAATCCTCCTCGATAGGATGGATTAAGGGAAAATTATTCTTGATGTCTAAATTTAGTTTGTTGATTAAGTTTTGACTATACATAAATAGGTTCCTCCGACAGTGTATTTATATTCTAACACATAGAAGCTAGTTAAGGGGAATGAAAATTATTTACATTTTAATCTGTAAATAATACATGAAGTCTGAAAGACGGTTAATAAAAGGCAGATAGAAAACTTCAGTTTCATTTATGGCAACCAGAGCTCTTTCCAGGGCTCTTACCTGAACTCTGGCTTTGCTGAGCGCGATTTTGTCTTTTTGTTTAAAGGGATAATTGAAACCGAAGGTATCGGGATAGTTCTCGATGTCAGCCTCCATTTTAGCAAGTATCCCCGATAAATCAAAGGCTTCCTTATAACCGGAGACATAAGCAGCTATACCGCTAAGGGTTTCGACTATTTCTTTCACATAGGGAATATCACTGAAGCTGTCAGTTTCAATAAGACTGACAATAGTTTCATCAATCAGACCCAGAGCGACAATAGTTTTATCATCTTTCCTGACTTTTTTATCTTTAATAAGGGTAAATAAATAATCACCTTTTTTCGTTGTTAGTTTCATGGCCAGCCCTCCTTCCAGTATAGTATAAACAATAAATGAAACAATTTGTGATATAAGTTTGTGATTGTGGTAAAATTAGTTAAACAGGAAATAATGGGAGTTTTTATGAAATATACAGTGGTTATTGTTGCGGCTGGAAAATCGGAGAGATTCGGCTCAACAACGAATAAACTATTACATAAGCTATCTGATGGCTCGCTTGTTATTGACAAGGCTTTACAGCCTTTTAGAGAAGATAAGGACTGCAGTCAGATAGTTTTAGTTACCAACCCAGATACGATTGATTATCTGGCTAAAAACAGGGCAACGGGCAAGGAGATGTACTGTTTTGGCGGAGAAACCCGAAGCGATTCGGTTTTTCATGGTCTGATGGCTGTAAAGGAAGAAATTGTTCTGGTTCACGACGGGGCAAGGTGCTATCTGCAGAGTGAAGATCTAAACAATCTGAAGCTGGCAATGGAAAGTGAAAAAGCAGCAATTCTGACCAAGCCAATTGTCGATACCGTTAAAGTGGTAAGTGAAGGCTATATCGTCAGAACAATTGATCGAAACATACTTAATGGTGCCCAGACGCCACAGGCCTTTTATATCGATGAACTGATGACCTGTTATAAAAAGGCCAGAAAAGATGGTTTTATCCCGACTGATGAGGCAGCAGTTATGGAAAAATATAGTAATACCAGAGTAAAGTGTGTTGTTTCTTTAAACCACAATGAGAAAATAACCACTATTGATGATATTAAGTAGGAGAAAATTATGTACGCAAAAAGAAGAAAACAGTTGTTAACAATGTTAGAGCAGTATTCAGTTACGGTACTGATGGCCGGTAAAGCCCCTTACAGTATTGGAGATGCCAAATATCCTTTTCAGGTAAACAGATCTTTTTACTATTACACGGGATTAGATAGGGAAAATCTGGTTTTAGTACTGGTAAAACTGGATGAAAATACCACTAAAGAAATGTTGTTTATCGAGCCATATGATGAACTTCTGGCTAAATGGGTTGGTGGCAGGATCAGACCAAAACAGGCAAGAGAAATAAGCGGTATTGAAGATATCAGATATCTGGACAGTCTGCTGCCGTCAATTGGGACAGAGATGAATTTTAATGGTCGCGCTGTTGATTTTGTTCTATGTGGTGATCTGACCAAACAGGAGCTGGATCAGCCTAATGCTACAGTCGATTTATTTAATAAGATTAAGGAATATCAGCCTCAGGCTGTCTGTACCAACATCTATGACAAAATCTGTCTGATGAGAATGGTGAAAGATGAAAAGGAAATAGAGCTGATTAAAAAAGCAATTGAGGTAACACAGGAGGGAATCGCAACGATGATGAAGTATTCTCACGCCAATGTCTGGGAAAACGAACTGGAAGCCTACTTTGATTTCGTCCTGAAATGCAAGCAATGTGACAAGGCCTTTACTACAATCTGTGCCACGGGAAAGAATGCGACCATTCTGCATTACAACGATAACAACCAGTATGCTAAAACTGATGATCTGGTCTTATGTGATCTGGGAGCCAGTTACCAGTACTACAATGCCGATATTACCAGAACCTTTCCGGTAAACGGAAAGTTTACCAACCGCCAAAAACAGCTTTATGACATTGTTTTAAGAGCCAGTAAACTGGTTGAGGCAATAGCAAAACCTGGTATGACCACTAAAGATTTAAATGACGAAGTCCTTAAGTTCTATGAAGTGGAACTGGCAGCCATTGGACTGCTGGATAATGGAGCAACGGTAAAGGACTACTATTACCATAATGTTTCTCACATGCTGGGCCTGGAGGTTCACGATGTAACTTTACCAGATGTAAAGCTTAAGCCGGGCTGTGTTATTACCAATGAACCAGGCCTGTATCTGGAAGATGAAGATATTGGTATCAGAATTGAAGATGACTTACTGATTACCGGAGATGGTTGTATCAACCTTAGTGCCGGCATTATCAGAGAAATTGAAGACATTGAAGCCTTCATGAATAAAAACTAGGAGTTATTGAAAACTTAGAATATTATTTATAGAAAGGGAATTTTGACTTTACAATAAAGGGGAAATTTGCTAAAATATAACAGCGTTCGGGTAAATTTATATTTACTTCTTGCTTAGAAATAAGCCGCTTAGACCAGAAGGAGGAAAAACATGAAAAAATATGAAATTATGTATATCCTTAACGCTTCAGCTGAGGAAGCAGTTCGTACTGAAACCATCAACACTCTACATAGCATCATTACTGATAATAATGGCACAATTGAAAAAGTGGATGAATGGGGAATGAAGGAATTTGCTTATCCGATTGAAGATATGACAAAAGGATATTATGTAGTAATCACTATTAATGCTAATAATGATGCTATCAAAGAATTTGACCGTATTAGCCGTATCAACGCAAATGTTGTTCGCCATATGATTGTCAAAATTGATTAACAGGTGAAGAATTATGATTAATCGAGTTATTTTAGTTGGTCGTTTGACCAAAGATCCAGTATTGCGTAAAATACCAAGTGGTACATCAGTCTGTAATTTCTTTTTAGCAGTCAGCAGAAGAAAGAGCAAAACAGACACTAATACACCAGATGCTGATTTTGTGCCATGTGTAGCCTGGAGTCAGACCGCTGACCTCATCAGCTCTTATACGCATAAAGGCTCTCAAATTGGAGTTGAAGGAAAGATTCAGACAAGAAATTATGATGATCCTAATATTCCAGGCAAAAAAGTCTATGTTGTCGAAGTATTAGTCGACAGCATCATGTTCTTAGATACTAAGAGTGCATCAGCGGGTAGTTCAACATCATATACAACTGATTACTATCCGGATGAAAGTTATACAGATATGGCAGACAGTCCTAAATTGGACATTTCAAGTGATGATTTGCCATTCTAGAAAGGGAATTTATTATGGCATTTAGAAGAAATAGACCTGGTCGTAGAAAAGTATGTTACTTCACTAAAAACAACATTACTTATATTGACTATAAAGATACTGAATTACTAAAGAAGTTTGTCTCGCCTAATGGAAAAATTATTCCACGCAGAGTTGCCGGGACAAGTGCTAAGTATCAGCGTATGCTAGCTACAGCTATCAAACGTGCTCGTCAAATGGCTTTATTACCATACGTTGTTGACTAATCAGTAAACCTAAATCCCCTGAACAGGGGATTTTAATATGGTCTTATGATTTTACAACCTTTAATTTATGCTTTATAATTATTATGTATCTTTGTCGGAAAAGATGTTTTTGTTGTAGGAGAAATTAGCAATGCGTAAATCAAGAGTAAATAGTATCACTTATGGAGCGCTGTTCTGTGCTCTGGTAGGTGTACTTGTTTATATAAATCGCCTTCTGGCTAACGGTTTAGAATTATACTTTTTTTGGATTATTCCAATTCCGGTAATTATCTATATCGTTAAATTTGATGTCAAACAGGCCATCATAATGAATGTGGCTATGTTACTTATGACGATGATTATTGCCGGTCCTATTTCAACAGGCAGTTTCTATGTCTTAGGTTCAGTCATTGCCGGAACAGTTTACGGTGCCGGGCTTATCAGGCAGAAAAGTGCCACCTATCTGATAGTTTCAGTGGTGGTGGTTTCACTGATTATGATGTTTGTTTCCTATTTTATCTTCGCTGGCTTTTTCGGCTATAACCTGATGGCGGAAATGGATTTTATGCAAGAAACAATGGCGGTTCTGATTGAAAAAATAGCCCGGGGCGATGCCAGCGTTTCTTCGGCTCTGCTGGCGATGTTTGACAACAATGCCCTGTTATCCATCATCATCATTTCATCAGTGCTGAGTTCAATTTTAGAAGGGTTTCTAGTTCACAGCATTGCCTATATCGTTTTAAGAAGATTAAAAATGACTATTCCGCCAATGAAACCGGTCAGCGAGATGTATGCTCCACTATGGTTAAAGATTGTGGTGCTGGCCGGGCTGATTGGAAATATGCTGATGAATCAGTTCACAAATATTGCACAATATAAGAATATAATATTTCCTATAACCGTTATTGCTTATATTGTCTGCTTTATGTTCGGTTATATTCTGATTTCAACACTGTTTGCTATCAGAGTGCCAGACCCTAAAAAAAGAGCTGGTTTTGCGGTTATAGTCTTACTGCTGTCATTAGTCTTATCAGTATTTGTCATTGGAATCGGTATTTTTGATATCTTTACTCCATTTAGAAAAACGTTAATAGAGGAGTTGAAAAAATATGTTAAACAAAATGGACAAGATTAAACTTGTCGCCTTAATTCTGGTCTTTATCGAAATAGTATTAGCATTATTGTTTGAATTTTTCTTAAAAATTGAATATGATTTTTTAGTTTATGTTTTCATCGCAGCTAATTTTGTTTTGCTGATTTATATTTTCCTGGTAATGGAATTAGATAAACGAAAACGCACGGTTGATATAAATAGAGTCTTAGGAACTGAGGCAAAAGAAGCTTTGGAATATGGCAGTATTGGAATTATTATTTATGATGACAACTATGTTGTCAGCTGGGCCTCGGACTTTTTTGAGAATCGCCAGATCATGATTATTGGTGAAAGGATTACCAAGGTTTTTCCTGGTATGGCGGTGTTATTCTCCGGAGACAAGCATCGGGCAGTAATTACTAATGATGATGGAACCAAATATGAATGTATTAAAGAAGAACGTTCACAGGTAATATTTGTTAAAGATATTACTGAAATATATGATCTTAAAAAGGCTTATCAGAATGAGAAGATTGTTTTAGGCTTAATCAGTCTGGATAACTATGAAGAAACAATTCGCAATGAGGATGAGCAGAAAATTGCTCTTATCAACACCAGTATTCGTCAGAAAATAGTATCCTGGGCAATAGGCAATGGTGCTATTATCAGAAGAATCAGAAGTGACAGATTCTTTCTGGTTATTAACTATGAAAATTTTCAGAAGATGCTTAACAGCAAATTTGATGTTTTAAATGAAATTAAAACTGCAGCCAGAAATCTGAATGTTTCGATAACTTCTTCGATGGCTTTCAGTCATGGTGACAGCAGCTATGAGGAACTGGACAGTACTCTCAACAACATGCTGGAATTAGTGCTGTCAAGAGGCGGCGACCAGGTAGCGGTTAAGCAGCATGGTAAAGAAGTTGAGTTTTTTGGACAGTCTTCAGAAGCCAGTGAAAAGACTTCCAAGGTCAGAGCCCGAGTTATGGCTCAGAGTCTGGAAAAGTTCTTTGATGAAAGTTCAAATATCTTTGTAATACCGCATAACGATGCTGACCTGGATAGTCTGGGTGCCTGCCTGGGAGTCAGCAGAATAGTCTCTTCTTTAGATAAGAGGGTTTATATTGTATTTAATGGTATTAATGTTGAGCCGGTAACAGCTGGAATATATGATGAAAACATTATGAGTCTGATTGAAAATCATATCTTCATAACCGAGGAAGAAGCTTTATCTATTCTGGATGAACAGTCACTGGTTGTTGCAGTGGACCATCACAGTCTGGATTTGACCAGTACACCAAAACTGGTAACTCAGGCTTCAAAAATTATCGTTATTGATCATCATCGCCGTAAGAGCGATACCAATATCAGTGCAAAGCTGATCTACAATGAACCGTCAGCTTCCTCAACAGTTGAGCTGGTAACAGAGCTGATGCATTACGCCAATAATGTTATTGAACTGACAGAACTGGAGGCAACTATTATGTATGCGGGAATTTTAGTAGATACAGATGAATTGAAAACCCGAACTTCTGCCAGAACATTTGAAGCCTGTGCAATGCTTAAAAAGAATGGCAGCAACACTTCTTTAGCCTATTACTGGCTCAAAGAAGGAATTCAGGACTTTATTGATAAAACAATAATTTCTAAAAATCTGGAAATTGTTAAAGATAAAATCGCCATCAGTGTGGTTAATAAAGAAGGCAAATTCTTGTCTAGAACTGCTTTAGCCAAAGGAGCTAATCACATTTGTTCAATCAAGGGAATTGCTGCAGCATTTGTCATTGCTCAAATCGACAGCAATACCTTTGCCATCTCAGCCCGCAGTAACCATGATATCAATGTACAGATTATTATGGAAAAAATGGGTGGCGGTGGTCACTTTAATGCAGCTGGACTGCAGCGAACAAATACCAGTCTGAAAGCTTTAAAAGAGGAGCTGATGCTGGCAATTGAGCAATATCAACAGGGAGGTAGCAGTAATGAAGGTAATCCTATTGACTGATGTAAAAAACGTGGGTAAGAAAAATGAAATTAAGGAAGTGGCCGACGGTTATGCTCGTAACTATTTAATTAAAAACCGACTGGCTGTTGAAGCCACTAAAAATGCTTTAAAAGTATTACAGAACCAGAAAGATCAGGCTGCAGCTGATTATAAGGCCAGAAAGCAGCAGGCTTTAGACTTAAAAGACCGACTGGAGAAACTGACTTTAAAGATTGTTGCCAAAAGTGGAAATGATGGTAAACTTTTTGGCAGTATTAATACGGGCAAGATTGCTGATGAGTTAGCTAAGCAGTATAATATTACAGTGGATAAGCGTAAGTTTGTCGACACGGAAAATATTACCAGATTAGGTAATTATCCGGTGAAGGTTGAATTATTCAAGGAAGTAATCGCCAAGTTCGCCGTTGAAGTAATCAGCTTATAGGAGGGTATTTATGACTTTACAGGTGCCAGCAAGTATTGATGCTGAAAAGGCCTTATTAGGCTCGCTATTTCTATACCCTGAAACATTTCGCTTTACCTTTGAAGAGAATCTGCAGCCCGAGGATTTCTTTGCGCCAGCCAACAGAAAAATCTATCAGGTGATGAAGGATTTGAATCAGGAAAATAAACCGATTGATGTCGCAACAGTTATTACCAGATTGCAGGATCTTCAGGAGCTGAACAAGGTTGGTGGATTAGATCACATTATGCATCTGACTGATTTAGCCATCAGCAGCGCCAATTCTGTTCACTACATCACCACGATAAAAGAAAAAGCTTTGTTAAGAAGGCTTATTGA
The DNA here is from genome assembly GCA_029974225.1 of Erysipelotrichaceae bacterium. Taxonomy (GTDB): domain Bacteria; phylum Bacillota_I; class Bacilli_A; order Erysipelotrichales; family Erysipelotrichaceae; genus UBA1783. Next base: position 49,899 of record JARKSP010000047.1, on the reverse strand, counting down.
GGTATCAGAAAAAATCAGGCAGAAAAGTTATGAAGGACAGTATGACCCTTTAGATGTTTTAAATGAAGCTGAAAGCATGATTCTAAAGGTCAGTCGGGACAGAAAGGTTACAGAGTTTAAAAACAGTAAGGAAACCTTTAACGAATTAATCAAAAGGATTCATCTTTTAAGAGAAAAAGGAGGAATGACTGGTGTTCCTTCAGGTTTTACATTTTTAGATAATATCACCAATGGTTTTCAGGATGGAGATCTGATTATTATCGCTGCCAGACCTTCAGTAGGTAAAACAGCCTTTGCTTTAAACATTGCCAGTAACACCGCCATCAGATATGATAGGAAAGTGGCTGTCTTTTCTCTGGAGATGCCAGCTATTCATCTGGCGATGAGAATGATGGCTGCCAAAGGCAATGTGGAAATTAGAAAACTCAGAACCGGCAAAAATCTGGGAAACGAGGACTGGGGCAGAATAGATGAGGCTAAAGGTCAGCTGGAAAAGGCGGGTATTTTCATTGATGATTCGCCAACCATCAAGGTTAATGATATTTTTGCCAAATGTCGTAAATTGCAGAGCGACCATGGATTGGATCTGATAATTATTGACTATCTGCAGCTGATTGCTCCTTCAGTTTCCAAGACGGAAAACAGACAGCTGGAGGTAAGTGAAATTTCTCGTTCTTTAAAACAGATGGCCAGAGAACTGAAGGTTCCGGTAATTGCCTTGTCACAGCTTTCAAGAAGTATTGAGATGGGCAGAGAAAGAAAGCCGATGTTATCGGATTTAAGAGAATCTGGGGCAATTGAGCAGGATGCTGACCTGGTTATGTTTTTGCATCGCAAGATAGATAAAAAGAAAGATGAAGATGATTCTGCAGCCAAGAATTTGGTAAAAGAAATTGAGCTTATTATCGCTAAGCATCGTAATGGTGCAACTGGTGAGCTGCTATTTTCTTTTGATTCTCCAACAAATGCTTTCCATACAAAGGAAACATTAGAAACCAGAGATTACGAGGTATAGTATGAAAAGAAAAAAAGAATTAATTTTAATGTTTATAAGCCTTGTTTTTTCTATTTTAATTGTAATGTTTTTCCCTTCCAATATTGGGAAACAGGCACTTATTGCCAATATCAACTTAAATGAAGAAAAATCATATCTAGCCCAGAAAATTGAATATGTCTCCCTGGAACCTATTGATGTAACCAAGGTTTATCATAAGGGCAACCTGATCGGGATCTTATATGATGCTGAACTTATTCAAAAAGCTATTGATATGGAAGAAGCGAAATTAGCCGGAACCAAGTTTGAGGGCTATAAAGTTGATATCAGTGATGAAATCTATATTCTAAAAGAGAAATCTTTCTGGAAATATGAGAATAAAGACAAAGAAATACTGTCTTATATTACTAATAACAACCTGCTGGTTGTTCAGGCCGTTAAAATAGAAATTGTAAGAGATGGCGAGGTAATTGATACGATATATGTTAAGTCTATTGAAGAGTTTTCTAATGCTTTGAGAAGATTTGCGCTCTGCTTTATCGATGAAAAGGTTTATGCTGCCTTAGAAAGGCATGAAAACATTCTTGACCTGACCACTTATGGCGTCCAGGATAAAAGCATCTATATTGAAGAAACAATCAAGGCTACTCCAACTGGAGCCAGCACCAACGAACTGTTTGCAGATGAAGATGCGATATTCATGTATTTATGTTATGGAAGAGACTACGAACTGGAATATTACACTGTTGTAGAATTTGATACCCTCAGTGGTGTAGCCTCTAAAGCCGGCCTACTGCCAAAACAGCTGTTGGCTATAAATGAAGATATTGATAATATCAATCAGGCAATTGTTCCTGGCCAGCAGCTGATTATTACCTACTTCACTTCTCCGATTACCGTAGTTGTTGAACAGCAGCGTCTGGTTCAGGAAGTAACTTATCCGACAGAAAGCATCTACACTTTTGACATTAAGGTTCAAAGAGGTGAAGTAGTGGAAGATGTTGCTCCGGCAACCGGTTATAATGATGCAACCTATACGGATATCTATGTCAACGGAATCCTGACAAGTTATCGTCAGGACAGTGTAGTGATAAGAGTTGAGCCGACAATCGGACAATACAGGTACAATATGCAGGATTATGATAATAGAGGGATCTTTTTCTCACTGCCGGTAAACAACCCGATTATTACCTGTGACTTCTATTGTTATGCCAATCATCACGGCTGTGACTTTATCGACAGATACAATCCATATGGTGACGTTTTAGCTGCTGCTGATGGGACCATCATCGTAAAAGCATACAATTTTACGATGGGATATCATTATTATATTGACCATGGCAACGGTATTATTGCCAGATATCTGCATATGCATACACCAGGTTATTATGAAGTCGGTGATCTGGTATTAAGAGGACAGGTAATTGGTCAGATCGGCAATACCGGTCTCAGCAGTGGACCGCATCTGGATATAGGTTTTTATATTGATGGTGAGCTTGTTGATCCTTGCTGGATTTTACCATGTGAACAGGCTGGTCGGTGGTAATGGAATATTATGTTTTAGCCAGTGGTTCAAAAGGAAACTGTACAGTCGTTAAAAGTAAAGACACCATGATAATGATTGACTTTGGCATAACGCAAAAATATTTGAAAGACTCTTTTGAGGAAATCAGACTTGATTATCAGGATTTGGATGGAGTATTAATTACCCATGCTCATAGTGACCATTTGAATAATACCGGGTTTATTAAAAATTTAGATGTTTATTCTCCCTTCAAAATCAGTGGGTTAAACAGAAATCATCTGATTAAACCTCTTGATGTTTTTACAGTTAAAGACTTGGATATTCTGGCAATACCACTATCTCATGATACTGAGATTACAGTAGGCTATGTTATTTTTGATGGCCAGGAAACGCTGGTTATCGTAACGGATACCGGATACCTGTCGGATAGAAATATCAGAATTATCAGAAATGCCAATTATTACATTATGGAGAGTAACCATGACCCGGAAATGCTGTTAAATACGACAAGACCGAAATATATAAAAAATCGTATTGTATCGGATTGTGGTCATCTGTCAAATGAAGATTGTGGCTATGCTCTGTCAGAGTGTATCAACGAAGATACTAAGGAGATAGTTCTGGCCCATATCTCTCAGGAGGCCAACACGATAGAGCTGGCTTATGAGACGGTAATTGAAATTCTGGCTAAAAAAGGAATAGATCATCAGAATATAAAAATCACAGCGGCTAAGCAATTCGAAATATATCAAGGTGGATCCAAGTAGATTCACCTTTTTTAATTACGCCGTTTTCTAATGTGCTATACTTATAAAGTAGGAGAATGAATGTATGGCCGATGTAATTGTCGTAGGAGCGGGACATGCCGGATGTGAAGCAGCACTGGCCACCAGCAGGCTGGGGTTTAATACTGTTCTATGTACCTTAAACAAAGAGTTTATGGCTTCTTTGCCATGCAATCCTTCTATTGGCGGACCGGCAAAAGGAGTAGTTGTCAGAGAAATTGATGCTTTAGGTGGCCAGATGGCTAAAATAGCTGATGCGACAGCCTTGCAGTTTAAAATGCTTAATACAACCAAGGGGCCCGGAGTCCGAAGCCTGAGAGTTCAGGCCGACAAGATTCTGTATAAAGAAAAAATGCGTGAAGTTTTAGAAAATCAGGAAAACCTGACAGTTAAAGAATGTCTGGTGGAGGAAATACTGGTTGAAGAGGGCAGAATCAAAGGGGTACTGACAGAAAGTAGAGAAGTACTGGAAGCCAAGATAGTGATTTTAACTACGGGAACTTTTATGAATTCCAAGATAATGGTTTCAGACCATGTCACTTCAATAGGTCCAGACAATCAGAAAACCACTAAAAATCTTTCTGAAAATCTGAAGAGGCTGGGTTTTAAATTACTGAGATTAAAAACCGGAACTCCAGCAAGAATAAAAACGGCTTCCATTGATTTTTCCTGTGCCACTCTGGAGCCGGGAAATAATGAAACTGAAGCTTTTTCCTACGAAACGGAAAGGATTCGGCCTTTAGAAAAACAGCTGCCCTGTTATCTGATTTATACTCAACCTGAAACGCATCAGATCATCCAGGAAAACCTGCACAAATCAAGCATGTATTCTGGAGTTGTCGAAGGAACCGGAACCAGATACTGTCCATCGGTAGAAGATAAGATTGTCAGATTCGCTGATAAGGAGCGCCATCAGATTTTTCTGGAGCCGGAGTCATTATCGCTGGATACAACCTATGTTCAGGGTTTTTCGACCAGTATGCCTTATGATGTCCAGGACAGAATGCTTTATTCGCTACCGGGTTTTAAGAATCACATTGTTGACAAATATGCCTATGCGATTGAATATGATGCCATTGATCCCCTGCACTTAAAACCGTCATTAGAGACAAAACTGGTGGAAAACCTGTTTACTGCCGGTCAGATTAACGGGACTTCCGGTTATGAGGAAGCTGCCGGCCAGGGACTGCTGGCGGGAATTAACGCCGTTAATAAGTTAAAGGGTAAACAGCCACTGGTATTAAGAAGAGATGAAGCCTATATCGGCGTTATGATTGATGATCTGGTTACCAAGGGAACCAGGGAACCTTATCGTCTATTGACCAGCCGGGCAGAATACAGACTGCTTTTAAGACATGATAATGCTGATCAGAGGCTGACTGAATATGGCTATCAGACTGGTCTGATAAGTGAAGAAAGATATCGGAAGTTTCTTTCCAAGGTTAGCCAGCTAAACCGTTTCAAACAGCTGCTAGCGGAAACAAAAGTCAATTATAGTCAGCAGCTGCTAGATTATCTCAGCGAAAAAGGCTATGGTGATAACAGAACACAGGTTAACTGTCATGATTTGATAAAGAGACCTAATATTGAAACCGCAGTTATCTGTCAGCTGCATGATATTGAAATCGATGATAAGCTAGCCAGACAGCTGGATATCGAAATTAAATTCGAAGGCTATATATCTAAAACCAGAAGAGAAGCGGCTAATCTGATCAGATTGGAAAAACAGCCCCTGCCAGATGATCTGGATTATAATAGAATCATAAATCTGTCAATTGAAGCCAAAGAAAAACTGCAGGATGTAAGACCGATAACCATTGGGCAGGCCTCAAGAATTTCGGGAGTCAATCCAGCTGACATAATAACAATTCAGATCTATTTGAAACATTATAAGGAGAACCAAGATGGATAAAAAAAGAAAAGTAATTATTGACTGTGATCCTGGGGTTGATGATGCCTTAGCTATTAATGCCTTATTATTGAAAGAAGATATCGAAGTATTGGGCATTAGCTGTGTTGGCGGAAACAGACCTCTGGAGTACACCTACAAAAATGCCTTGCGTTTAGTGGATTTCTTTAAAAAGGATGTCAGGGTTTATAAGGGAGTGGCGCCTTTATCGATCGATCCAAGTATCAAATCCAGTTTCTTTCATGGTAAAAATGGTTTTGGTGATGTCGAGATCCCTTATACAACCACCAATCTAAGCGATATTAATGCGATTGATTTTATGGAAGAAATGCTGCTTAAATATCCTGGTGAAATTGAAATTCTGGCTTTAGGCCCGCTGTCAAATCTGGCGGCCTTAATTCTGAAGAATCCTCAGGCTTTTGAAAATGTCAAAGCTGTCTATTCAATGGGGGGAACATTTTCAAGGGGTAACATTACGCCATACTGTGAGTTCAACTATTATTTTGATTTAAAGGCTTTGGATATTGTGATGAGTGCCCTAAATGAAAATAAAGTGGTGTTCCATATGTTCCCGCTGGATGTGACTATGAAGGTTTACTTTGATGTTAATGAATTTACTTTTCTAAGATATGAAGGTGGTCGCTGGGGTAATCTGGTAGCTGATATTTTTGAAAAGCATTATCTGGTTAAAACCTATCAGGCAATAGGCAAGACCTTCTGTGTTTTACATGATCTGGTAGCGGCAATGTATATGTTAAATCCAGAACTGTTTGATGAGGTTAGACCGGTCAGAATAAGTGTTGATTATGAAGGTGCGAAACGCGGAAAGATGAGCAGAGAGTTCGCTGATACCAATATTTATGTTCATGAAGAAGTGGATGGCTGCAAGATGAAAGAAGCTTATCTTGCTATCAATTATGATGAAAAAGTAATTGAAAAATATCGCAGGTTAAATAAAAGTTAGGATAACCCTAACTTTATTTATTAACAGAAATAAATCACAAACACTGTTGTTTTAATATTTGTAAACTGTTTATATTCTTTGAAGATTTTTGATTTATGCGATTTTATCTGACACTCTGATTATGTCATTTTCCTTATAAAGAACTTCTCTTTGTTTTGCCAATTTAAAGTTCCGTATTCTGATGGTGGCCGGTTGTGCATTTATATTACCTCCCTTTATAATTAGCAAAACCAGGATTAATTTCAGTTCCTCCAACAATTAAAAAGGGTAGTTGAAACAACTATCCTTTAATTTTCCGATTCAATCTTCTGCAGGCTTATTTGGCAATTTTCTTAATAAGTTCGATTGTCTTTGGCAGTACTGTAGCATAGATAATCGCTAATATTATACCGCTTATGATCTTTAAGGGAATTGAGCCGAATACCAGGGCTTTGGAGTAGTAGCCATATACTTTGGCATCTATGAATAAGGCTACAGTATTTAAACTGGTAACCAGCAGAGCAGAGAAGATGGCAATAAGCGAGATTGTTACAAAGCTTAGATTATTTTTTTTCTTTTCCGCGATATAACCTACTGCCAGACCGCTGATGGCATGAGGCAAGATCCATAGGATGGTGGTAGCTGTAAAGCCATATCCGGAAAACAGCAGCTGATACAAAAAACTGCCGATAAAACCAACCATAAACCCTTCAAATCCGCCAAACAGTAAACCGGCTGCCAGAACAGGAAAAGCTTCAAAGGTAAATTTGAAGTTTAATAGTTTTACCGGTGTCAATATTGATAGAATCACCTTCATCGCTATTAACATTGATATTGTAGTCAGGCGTTTAGTTGTCATAGTTCTCCCTTATGATGTACATATAATATCATAACTTTCGGGCTGCGGAAATAGCCAGGTTGTTTAGCAGTACCGCGATAGTAACCGAACCTACTCCTTTAGGTACTGGTGAAATGTTTTCCACAACATCCACGACTTCTTCAAACAGAACATCACCACACAGTTTTCCTTTTTTTTCATTATAAATGATGCCTACATCAATGACCGTCTGACCGGCTTTGAAGTAGTCTCTGTTTAATGATTCCATCTGCCCGCTGCAGGCTACAACGATATCTGCTTCTCTGGTCAGGCTGGGAATATTTTCACTTTTAGAGTGGCAGATAGTAACGGTACAGTTTTCATTCAGCAGCAACATACTGACCGGTTTTCCGACCACTAAACTTCTGCCGATAACGACAGCTTTTTTACCGACTAAAGGAATGTTGTAGAATTTTAACATTTCAATGACTGCCTGAGCGGTGCAGGGTGCAAATCCAGTACCGGTGCCACAAAACAGAGAAGACAGGGCCGCATCACTGCCGCCATCAATATCTTTAGCCGGGCACAGATAGTTTCTGGCTTTTTCATTGGCCAGATTCTCTGGCAGAGGACGCATCATTAAAATACCATCGATATCAGCATCATTATTTACTGAATCTAATATTCTGTAAAAATCATCATACGATACGTTTTTATCTAAATTTATGGTTTTCACCTTGATGTCTAACTGCTGGCACCTTCTGACGGCTGCCTTTTCATAGGAAATATCATCCGCATTCTCTCCAACTCTGATGATAGCCAGACCTACTTCCCGGCCCTGTTCTTTTACTGTTTCAACAATCTTTCTGGTTCTTGCACTGATGCTGTCACTGACTGCTTTTCCGTATAAAATGTTAGCCATTAAATCATCTCCCTGTTAATATCATTGAAAATCGTTTGAGCTTTTTTAGTGTATTTTTCCACCAGTTCATCGACTTCTCTGTTTCTTCTGTCCGCAAACTCTCTGTCTTTCAGCAGTCTGGTGTTAACTTTTACATTGATACTGCAGCCATATAAAGCTCCGTAAGCCAGCATAGCCGCGGTTGCAGCATCGGAAACGGCTAATTTAGAACCAATCTGTCCATATCGTTCTAACAGCTCAATGACCTGGCAGATATCTTTTAGGATAGTCAGCGGTCCTTCACTGGCTAAAATCAGGCAGTTTTCCATTATCTCATCTCTGCCAGGATCATTTTTGTCCAGTGTGTAAGCCTTTGAAAGAGGCAGAAAGCTTTCAGCATCCAGATTGATATCCTCCAGAAGTTTAATTCTTAATGCTTCAGACTGCTGTTTTAACTGTTTTATTTCTTCTTCGACAGTCAGATATCTCTTTTTTCCGATAGTTAAAGAGGCAACCATGCTTCCCAGGGAAGAGGCCAGAGCACCAACAAGAGCACACACTCCACCTCCGCCAGGGACAGGGGCTTTGCTGGATAAAGCGATAGTGAACTGTTCAAGAGTATTTTTATACATAATTTTTTTCCTTCTAGAATAATCCGGTAATCAGACCATCGTCATCAACATCAATATTTTCAGCCGCCGGAACTTTTGGCAGTCCCGGCATTGTCATAATATCGCCAGTCAGGGCAACGATAAAACCGGCTCCTGATGATACTTTCAGTTCTCTGACAGTAATGGTGAAATTTTTAGGAGCTGCCAGTTTGAGCGGATCATCAGAAAATGAATACTGAGTTTTAGCCATGCAGATAGGAAGGCTGGAAAAACCAAGTGCTTCAAGCTGGCTGAGCTGTTTTAAGGCATTAGCGGTAAGTTCCACTCTGTCGGCATGGTAGATTCTGGTGGCTATTTTGTTCAATTTGTCATAAATTGAATCATTCAGATCATAGGCGAACTCAAACTGGCTAGCGGTTTCCGTCAGTTTAATTACTTCTTTTGCCAGACTGATGCCGCCGGCAGAACCGGATGAGAAGACTTCACTTAAAGCGACACTGACATTCAGACTGCGACATTTTTCTGCAATCAGCTGCAGTTCAGCGGCACTGTCATCAGGGAATCTGTTAATAGCGACCACTACCGGCATTTTAAAGACATTCTTAATATTGTCAATATGCTGTAAAAGATTGGGCAGACCTTTTTCTAAAGCCGTCAGATCTTCCCTGTTTAAATCATTTTTAGGAATGCCGCCATGATTTTTTAAAGCTCGGCAGGTAGCTACAATGACAATGGCATCAGGTTTCAGACTGGCGATACGGCATTTGATATCCAGAAATTTTTCTGCTCCCAGATCAGCACCGAAACCAGCTTCTGTGACGGTATAATCAGCCAGTTTCAAAGCTAGTTTTGTGGCGATGACACTATTGCAGCCATGGGCGATATTGGCAAAGGGTCCGCCGTGAATAAAGGCCGGGGTAGCCTCCAGTGTCTGAACCAGATTAGGCTTTAAGGCATCTTTTAATAGAGCAGCCATCGCCCCCTGAGCTTTAAGTTCTGCCGCTTTAACCGGAGTATTGTCATAGGTATAACCGATAGTAATATTTCCCAGTCGCTGTTTCAAATCACTGATGTTTTTACTTAGGCACAGGATAGCCATAACTTCACTGGCGACAGTGATATCAAAGCCATCCTGTCTGGGAGTGCCATCACTTCTGCTGCCTAAACCGCAGACGATGGACCGCAGCTGACGATCGTTCATATCGACAGCTCTTTTCCAGCTGATTCTTCGTGGATCGATTTTTAGACTGTTGCCCTGCTGAATGTGATTGTCAATCATTGCAGCCAGCAGATTATTAGCTGCTGATACGGCATGAAAGTCTCCGGTAAAGTGCAGGTTAATATCTTCCATGGGAACAACCTGAGCATAGCCGCCTCCGGCAGCACCTCCTTTAATGCCAAAGACCGGGCCTAGAGAAGGTTCTCTTAAGGCAACAATAGTCTTTTTACCTAATTTCATCAGTGCATCAGCCAGCCCGACAGTGGTAGTGGTTTTTCCTTCTCCGGCTGAAGTAGGGTTGATAGCGGTAACCAGTATCAGTCTGCCATCCTGTCTATCTTTTAAATCTTCCAGTAAACAATAATCTATTTTGGCTTTATAGTTACCATACTGTTCAATGTATTTTTCATCGATATCTATCTTTCTGGCAACTTCTAAAATATGCTTCTTCTGGCAGCTTTGGGCTATCTGAATATCGGTTAACATTATTAATTCCTCCCTTGTTTAATCTGGTCTCGCATCTATTATAATGTTTTTTCGACTATTTGAAAATATCAAGAAAAATAGTAAGATAGATATTAATATAAAGAGGTGATTAAGATGTTGTATTTTTCTAATGATTACAGCTATGGTGCTCATCCAGAGGTGTTAAAACATTTAACAGAAACTAGTATGGTGGCAGCTGCAGGTTATGGCGAGGACATCTTCTGTATTCGAGCTAAAGAGAAAATAAGAGAAGCCATCGGAAATGAAAAGGCGGAAATTTTCTTTTTGACTGGCGGCACTCAAACCAATCAGGTGGTTATCAACAGCCTGTTACAGAAGCATCAGGGTGTAATATCAGCGCATACCGGACATATTGCCACTCATGAAGCCGGAGCAATTGAGTTTACCGGCAACAAGGTTCTGCCTATCAGACATAATGGTGGCAAAATAAGCAGTGCTGATGTTAAAGATTATCTGGAAACATTCTATAATGATGAAAATCACCCGCATATGGTTTATCCAGGAATGGTATATATTTCATTTCCCAGTGAGTATGGAACAATATATTATAAAGATGAACTGGCTTCTCTGCATAATGTCTGTAAGCAGTATCAGATACCTTTATATATTGATGGAGCCAGATTAGGCTATGGGCTTATGGCTCAGGACAGCGATCTGACTTTAAAGGATATCGCTGAAAACTGTGATGTCTTCTATATTGGGGCTACCAAAGTCGGAGCCCTGTGTGGAGAGGCGGTAGTCTTTACTAAAAGCAATGTGCCAGACTGTTTTATCACCTTGATAAAAAAACATGGCGCCCTGCTTTCCAAAGGCCGACTTTTGGGAGTGCAGTTTGAGGCTCTGTTCACTGATGAGCTGTATTTGAAAATAAGCAGGCAGGCTCTGGAAAGGGCATCATATTTAAGAAAGGGCTTAAAAGAAAAAGGCTACCGGTTCTTTGTGGAAAATATGACCAATCAGATTTTTATTATTATCGATAATGAAAAGCTGAAACAGCTGCAGAAAAAGGTAGTGGTTTCTTTCTGGGAAAAATACGATGCAAGGCACAGTGTAATCCGTTTAGCTACCTGCTGGGCTACTGAAAAAGAAGATATTGATGAACTTTTAAAGATTATGTAAAATGATTCACAAAGTATTTCTAAATGCAACTTAAAAGTGCTATAATTTTATTGTATGGACGAGGAGGTTTTGGTATGTCTAAACGTACAGTTAGAGATTTAGATGTTAAAGGTAAAAAGGTCTTAGTAAGAGTTGACTTTAATGTACCTCATTCGGGCGATGTCATTACAGACGACAACCGTATTGTGGCTGCTTTACCAACAATTAACTATTTATTAGAAAAGGGAGCCAAGGTTATTTTATTCTCACATCTGGGAAAAGTTGACCATAAGGATCCTGAAAAAACAGCAAGCGACAAAGCTAAAAACAATATGGCTCCGGTGGCAGCAAGATTACAGGAGTATCTGCCAAATGCCAAGGTAACCTTTGTTGATGCTACCAGAGGTGAAAAACTGGAGGCAGCAGTCAATGAACTGACCGAAGGTAACGTTGTGGTTATGCAGAATACCCGTTATGAAAAAGGTGAAAGTAAAAACGATGCTGACTTAGCTGCTTACTGGGCATCACTGGCTGATGTATATGTTTCCGATGCCTTTGGCTCAGTCCACAGAGCTCATGCTTCAACTGTCGGAGTTGCTGATGTTCTGCCAAACGCTGTTGGTTTTCTGATTGAAAAGGAACTGGAATTCTTAGGCAATGCCGTTGAACATCCAGTCAGACCGTTTGTTGCTATCCTGGGTGGGGCTAAAGTTGCGGACAAGCTGAAAGTTATCGACAACCTGCTGGAAAAATGTGACACCCTGATTATCGGTGGCGGTATGGCCTATACCTTTTTGAAAGCTAAAGGTCTGGAAGTTGGCGAATCACTGGTTGATTTGGAAAAGGTTGAATACTGTGGCGAAATGATTAAAAAGGCTGAAGATTTAGGAAAGAAATTATTGCTTCCTGTCGACACTGTTGTCGCTGACAGCTTCCCTAATCCAATTGATGCGGAAATTGAAATTAAAACTGTTGCTGTAGAAGCAATTCCTGCGGATATGCAAGGTCTGGATATCGGTGAAAAAACAGCTGAGTTATTTGCTGAAGAAGTTAAAAAAGCAAAAACTGTTGTCTGGAATGGACCTATGGGGGTCTTTGAAAATCCTCAGTTAGCTAAAGGAACCAATGCTATTGCCGCAGCTTTAGCTAAAACTGATGGTACAACAATCATCGGTGGCGGTGATAGTGCCGCTGCCATAAAACAGTTAGGTTACGCTGATAAGGTAAGTCATGTTTCTACCGGTGGAGGAGCTTCACTGGAATTCTTAGAAGGTAATGGATTGCCAGGCGTTGATGTCATTAATGAAAAATAAGTAAAGGGGGATAAAAAATGAGAAAGCCTATTATTGTTGGAAACTGGAAGATGAACAAAACTATTGCTGAAGCGGTTGATTTCATTTCAGCAGTAGATCCTTATCTTGACGGTGTTGACAGTGCAGATTTTGGAGTAGCAACTTCATATCTGGCATTAGAAAGTTCAATTAAAAATGCCAAGAATTTAATTGTTGCCGCTCAAAACTGCCATTTCGAAAACAGCGGAGCTTATACAGGAGAAGTATCAGTTCCTATGCTGGAAGAAATTGGCTTAAAATGGTGTGTCATTGGGCATTCAGAAAGAAGAGAAATGTTTAAGGACACCGATGAAACGGTCAACAAAAAAGTCAAAAGATTAATTGAAGCTGGCATTACGCCAATTATGTGCTGTGGTGAATCACTGGAAACATTTGAAGCTGGTAAAACAGAAGAATGGGTCAGAGGACAGATTGCCGCTGGTTTAGATGGAGTAGCTGCTAAAGATGTGGCTAAGATGGTTATTGCCTATGAGCCAATCTGGGCTATTGGAACCGGTAAGAGCGCTACTAAAGAAATTGCTCAGGATACCTGCGCAATCGTCAGAGATCAGGTCAGAAAGATGTATGATGATGAAACTGCTGAAAGCGTAAGAATTCAGTATGGCGGAAGTGTTAAGCCAGATAATATTGCTGCCTATATGGCAGAAAAGGATATTGACGGTGCTTTAATTGGTGGAGCTTCACTGAAAGTTGATTCATTTAAGGCAATTATCGATGCTGTAAAATAGTTTAATTATTTTATAAAATATAAAAGATGGTTCAGATAACCATCTTTTTTGGTCAAAAAAAGAGATTATTTCTGAATAATCTCCTCACTTACAAACTCTAAGCGGTATTGACCGCTGGTAATTTCTTCTATTTCTTGGGAAATATCTTCTTCACTCTGGAAGCAGTAGGTAACCTGTTCACCATAATAGCGGTCAGTAATAACTGCCCTGGTACTCAGAAGGTATTCCAGATTACTGATTAAACTGTAGTCAGCAGTAAGCCTGTAGTTATAAACGGTTGTCGGTACTGTTAGATCTGCTATTTTTATAGCTTCGGCAGTAGCCTGGCTATAGGCTCTGATAAGTCCGGCTGTCCCCAGTAAAGTACCGCCAAAATATCGGACTACTACAGCCAGAACATTGTCAAGATCATGATTTAATAAGGTCTCCAGTATCGGTCTGCCGGCAGTAGAGGCCGGTTCACCATCGTCATTACTTCTGGTGATAGCCCCAATTACTGCTCCATAGCAGTAATGTCTGGCCGCGGGATATTCTTTTTTGATAAGTGCCAGTTCGTCTTTGATTTTCTCCTCCTCATCAACAGGTATAAGAATACAGTAAAACTTAGATTTTTTTACTTCAATCAAACTGACTACTCTTTCTCTGATATTAAACATTTATCTTTCACCTTCAATGTAATTATACATTAAAAAAGTGTTAATATGGTATAATAGTAAAATGGAGGGCATATTATGACGGAAAAAAGACAGTTGACGCCAAAACAGAGAGAGCTAATTCTTAAAAGAAGAAAGAAAAGAAAACTAATAAAACAGATATCACTGCTTACATTTTTAATTATGGCGGCCAGTGCAGTCTTACTGTTTATCATGATTGCCAGTTTCAGGTTTTTACCATCAAAATATCTGATTCTGATTGGTGTTATTCTGGCGGTGCTGGTTTTGATTTCTGCCATCGCTGCTTTAGTTCCTAATATCAAAGCCGGTATCAAGGTTTTTCAGAGTATCCTATGCTCAATTCTGGCAGTTTTGCTGATTGGAGGAAGTATTATTCTGCCTTCTTATCTTGGCAAGCTGGAAAGAATCTTTGTTGCTGTTCCCACTGAGGGCAGCCTGAACATAAATGTCTATGTTTTAAATGACTCAAATTATCAGGAAATAGAAGATCTGGCTGGCAAGCTGGTAGGCATTCAGCAGAGTCTGGATTTAGATTATCAGAATTACGCTATCAAAGTTGTTAATAAAGAGATTGCCGGTGAAGATATTAAAGTCATGGAACTGGAGAATATCTATTCCGCTGTTGAAAAACTTTATGCCAGAGAGGTAGCTGCGATTATGCTTAATCAGGATTATGTGGATATTATCAAGGAAAACAGTGATTTCTCTGATTTTGAAAGCCAGGTAAAACTGCTATATCAATGCACGCAAAAGATTACCGTAGTTACTGATACTGCTTCTGTCAGCAATATCACCCAGCAGCCGTTTGTTGTTGCGATAACCGGCGTAGACCAATGGAGCTACTCGACGATTTCTCCTTCCGCGAGAGTCAGAAGTGATGTTAACATTGTTCTGATTGTGCATCCGATTAATAAACAGATTCTGATGATTACGCTACCGAGAGACAGTTACGTTCCTTTGGACGGCAATTATAACAAGATGGATAAGCTGACCCATGCAACAACGCTATCGGATGGAATCAACAGCTGGATTAATACCCTGAATGAAGTTTTATACATTGATATAAACTACTATCTGCGAGTCAATTTTGCCTCACTGATAGATATTGTCAATACCATAGGCGGGATAGATGTTGATAATCCATACTATTTTGAAACCAACAGTGTTGTCTATAATGGTGGAGAACAGGATTTCCGGGAAGAGCACCGGGATTTTGAAAAAGGAATAATCCATTTAAATGGTGAAGAAGCTCTAGCTTATTGTCGTGAAAGGTATTATGTTACAGAAGATGGTTATATGATCGGTGACCTGGGCAGAAATGAGCATCAGGCTATTGTCCTGAAGGCCATAATCAATAAGATGAGTTCAGTTTCGATTATCACTAAAATCGGGAAACTGTTAGATGCTTTAGATGGTAAATTTACCAGTAACATCGAATCGAAAGACATTTATGCCTTAGCACAGATGCAGCTTGATGACATGGCCGACTGGAGGGTGGTTAGCTATGCAGTAACCGGATATGGTGATTATCTGGTCAGCTATGTAATGGGTGATGAATTAAGTATGGTTGTTTTAAATGATTCGCAGCTGCATCAGGCTAAACAGTACATCTTCCAAATATTAAATAACCAGATAGTAGAAATTGAATAGGATGAGTTAAGCTCATCCTTTTTTAGGAAATAAATAATAATCAGACAAGAATTGTTTGAGGTGATCAACAGTGCAGTAGATGTAATAATAATGAACTCCAGTATTTTTATTATGGCAGCAAAGGTATCTATTGTCGTAGATGTATTAAATTTGTCAGTGAACAGCAGCTGTCGGATGAACTGAAGGAAGTGGATAGTGAATACTTTCTTTCTTTCAGCCTGAGCGACAGGCAAAAGGAAATCTCCGAAAAACTGGCAGAACTGGTAGAGCAGGGAAAATCCGTTTTACTGGAAGCAGTTTGTGGGGCTGGCAAAACAGAAATTGTCTATGAAACTATTTCTGTGGCCTTAAAACAAAAAAAGAAGGTGGGCTTTGCTATCAGCAGAAGACAGGTGGTCCTGGAGATAGCTAAAAGACTGCAGGAGGTTTTCAAGAATTTAGAGGTCACAGCTGTCTGTCAAGGCTATACCGGCAGAATAGATGGTGACCTTATTGTCTGTACCACCCATCAGCTTTATCGTTACCGTAATTATTTTGATCTGCTGATAATCGATGAGCCTGATGGTTTTCCCTTTAAAGACAATGAAGTTCTGCAGGGAATTGCCAGAAACAGCTACAGAAAGTCAGTTATCTATCTGACCGCAACACCTGATGAAAAGCTGATGCAGAGGGTAATGAATAGGGAGTTAAGTTATCTGCATCTTTCTAAGAGACCGCTGGGAAATGATCTGATTATACCTGAAGTGATCTATAGTTTCAGGTGGAGTTTATATTTTGTTTTAATTGCTAAAATAAATTCTTTGGTTAAACTGGACAGGAAACTGCTGGTTTTTGTTCCAACTATTAAAATGAGCAGACTGCTTTATTTTATGCTGAGAAGGTTTTACCGCTGCTGTTATATGAATTCCAAATCGACCAATAAAGAGGAGATAATTGAACAGTTCCGCTCTGATAAATATCAGCTTTGTATCTGCACAACCGTTCTGGAAAGAGGGATAACCATCAAAGGAGTCAATGTAATAGTGATGTTTGCTCAGCATGCCGTTTTTGACGAGGCTTCACTGGTTCAGATATCCGGCAGAGTGGGAAGAGATATCAACGACCCTTTTGGTTTATGTTATTTTTTAGCCAGTCGAAAAAGTGAAAAGATAGACAGATGTATCCAAAGACTGCAGAGAGCTAATAATGATTGACTTTTATTGCCTATCCTGTCATAAAGGAATCCGACAAAGCGGAAGTATCCGCCAGCTTTTTTATGTAGATGATGTTTTATGCAGCAGCTGTCGCAGCAGTCTTTTCGACCATAAACATAATTTCAGGTTAGATGAGATTATGATTGAAGGCTTATATATCTATAGTGGTAAAATTCGTGAACTGCTGATTCAGTATAAGGAATATAATGATGAAGCTTTATTTCCTCTGTTCTTATATCCTCAGGTAAAATATCTAAGAAATAAATATCAGGGCTATAGTCTGGTATTGATGTGCAACAGCAGAGAAAGCATGCTTAAAAGGGGATTTAATCATCTGGAGAATATGGTCGATATCTTAAGGATGGAAGTAATTGATGTCCTATATAAGAGTAAGGATATCAGTCAAAAACATCTGGATTTTAAAGAACGAGAAAAGATAGGCAGATATATCCGTTTGAAAAACAAGGAATTGCTAAAAGGTAAAAAGATACTGCTGATAGATGATGTGATTACCACTGGTTCCAGCATCAAAGCTGCCTATCAGCTTTTGAAACCGCATTGTCTGGATTTAAAGGTTTTATGTATCTGCTACAGCAGTTCTTTCATCAGCAACAGAAAATTAAAGTTAATAAAATTGCTGGGAAACAGATAAATATAAGAAACAGTAGCATTTTTTTATAATTTACTAGGATAAGATATGTGATACAATTAATAAGGTAGGAGGTATATTAAATGGCAAGTTTAATCAGCAGACTATTTAATTTCAGTAAAAGAAATACAGCGGCATTAGAAAAGAAAGTTGAACCAATTGAAGAACTGGCGGATTATATGGCTTCTTTAACTGATGAACAGCTGAAAGAAAATACCATAAAATTCAAAGAAAGACTGGCTGACGGTGAAACTCTGGATGATATTCTACCAGAAGCCTATGCGACAGTCAGGGAAGCAGCCAAAAGAGTGATCGGTGAATATGCTTATCGTGTTCAGTTAATGGGAGCGGTTGTTTTACATCAGGGCGATATTGCGGAAATGAAAACCGGTGAAGGTAAAACCCTAACCAGTATCTTTCCGGTTTACTTAAATGCTTTGACCGGTCAGGGGGTTCATGTTGTTACCGTCAATGAATATCTGGCGGAAAGAGACTCGCAGTGGATGGGACAGATTCACCGCTTTTTAGGTTTGACGGTAGGTCTAAATCGCCATGGTTTAAATCAGTCGCAGAAGAAAGCGGCCTATAACTGTGATATCACTTATACCACTAACAGTGAACTGGGTTTTGACTATCTGAGAGATAATATGGTCACTAAAGTTGAAGATCGGGTTTTAAGAGGGCTGAACATGGCGCTGGTGGATGAAGTTGACTCAATTCTGGTTGACGAATCAAGAACACCACTGATTATTTCTGGCGGAAAAAAAGATACTGCTAATCTATATATTCAGGCAGACAGGTTTGTCAAAAGACTGACTGAGGATGAAGACTACACTATTGATATTCAATCAAAGAGTATCATGCTGACTGAAGAAGGTGTTGAGAGAGCGGAAAGCTATTTTAGGGTTGAAAACCTCTATCAGCCGGAACATACCGCGCTGGTTCACCATATAAACCAGGCTTTAAAAGCTAACTATACGATGAGTAATGAGGTTGAATACCTGGTCAGAGACCGACAGGTTCATATTGTCGATGAATTTACCGGTCGTATTATGGAAGGAAGAGTTTTCTCTGATGGCTTGCATCAGGCTATTGAAGCCAAGGAAAATGTTCCAATCAAAAGAGAAACTTCAACATTGGCGACCATCACATATCAGAACTTCTTCAGATTATACAACAAACTGTGTGGTATGACCGGTACCGCCAAAACGGAAGAAGAAGAGTTTCTTTCAATTTACAATATGCGGGTTTTCGAAATTCCAACTAACAGAGACATCGTTAGAGTTGATTATCCGGATGCTGTCTATGGCACCAGAAAAGCTAAATATGAGGCCTTAACCAAAGAGGTTATGGAAAGAAATGCCAATGGTCAGCCAGTACTGGTCGGTACAATTTCAGTTGATGTATCTGAGTTTTTAAGCAAGATGTTTTCGCAAAGAAGAATCAGACACGAAGTGCTGAATGCTAAAAACCATAAAAGAGAGGCTGACATTATTGCTAAAGCCGGTTTAAGAGGTTCGGTAACGATTGCCACCAACATGGCCGGTCGTGGAACAGATATCAAGCTGGGTCCAGGAGTAGTGGAGCTGGGAGGTCTGGCAGTTTTAGGTTCAGAAAGACATGAATCAAGACGTATTGATAATCAGCTTCGTGGTCGAAGTGACAGACAGGGAGACCCCGGATGTTCTAAATTCTTCGTTTCCTTAGAGGATGAGCTGATGGTTCGTTTCGGCAGCGAAAGAATCAGCGGCATGTTTGATCAGCTGGGTGATATTCCGATTGAGTCAAAGGTTGTCACCAAAGCTATTGAATCAGCTCAAAAGAGAGTTGAGGGTATGAACTTTGATATTCGTAAAACCTTACTTGAATATGATGATGTCTTGAGACAGCAGAGAGAAACAATGTACACTCAAAGAGATGAAATTCTGGAAAACGATGATGTCCATTCCATTATTGAAGCAATGTTTGAAAGATTTGCTGATGATCTGGTTGATTCATATACTGATTATTCACAGAGAAACCCAATCGTAAACAAAGAAGCTTTAGCTGCTGCCATTGATAAGATGAGCGGAAGTAAAACAGCAGTGGCAGATGTCTTGGCTGCTCTAAAAGAGGTTGAGGATATCAAGAAAGCTTCGTTTGATGCTTTATGGGAAAGCTATGAGAATAAGATAGAAGAAATCAGAGATGAAATGATCAAACTGGAGAAAGTAATCGTCTTAAAGATTATTGATGCTAAATGGATTGATCATATTGACCTGATGAGTAAGCTGAGAGACGGCATTCATCTGCGCTCCTATGCTCAGGATAATCCACTGAAAGCTTATACTCAGGAAGGATATGAAATGTTTGAGACAATGATGGATAATATTTCTAAAGAAGTTGTCAACTTCTGTTCAAGCTGTCGTATTGAATTTGGCAGGAGGCAAAGATAATGATGGAACTATATGAAATCAGAGGGCAGCTGGCGAGCATTTCTACTAATGTAGAAGCTTTAAAGGAGTCTCTTTGACACGGAAAGCAAACAAAAAAGAATTGATGAGATAGACAGTCTCATGCTGGAAGAAAGTTTCTGGTCAGATAGAAAAAAAGCTCAGAGCCTAATCAGTGAAGCCAATTCCTTAAAGGATTTGTTAGCTAATCTGCAGCAGCTGTCAACGGCAATTACAGAGATTGGAGATCTGTTAAGCTCTTTAAAAGAAGATGAAGATGAAGAAATATTGATGCTGGTACAGCAGGAATTTGGTGAAATCCTAGAGAATTATCAGCAGTTTGAAATAAAGGTTTTATTATCAGAACCTTATGATCGCCATAATGCTATTGTTGAACTGCATCCCGGAGCCGGAGGAACGGAATCACAGGACTGGGCGGAAATGTTATATCGAATGTATACCAGATACTGTGCTTTGAAGGATTTTAAAGTCACGGTACTGGATTATCTGGATGGTGATGAAGCCGGTCTTAAATCCTGCAGTATCCTGGTTGAAGGCCCGCTTGCCTATGGCTATCTGAAAGGGGAAAAGGGAGTTCATCGACTGGTAAGAATCTCGCCTTTTGATTCTGGCGGCCGAAGACATACCTCTTTTGCCAGTGTCGATGTGATGCCTGAGTTTGAGGATGATATTATAATTGATATGAAGCCTGAAGATCTGGAGATCGAAACTCATCGGGCTTCAGGAGCGGGTGGACAGCATGTCAATAAAACCGATTCCGCAGTTAGAGTTATTCACAAGCCAACAGGTCTGATAGCAACCTGTCAGTCAGAAAGAAGCCAGCTTCAAAACAAGGAAAGAGCCATTAATATGCTAAAAAGCAAACTCTATCAAAGACATATTGAAGAGCAGCAGGCAAAATTGGCAACCATCAAAGGTGAGCAGAAACTTATCGAGTGGGGCTCACAGATCAGAAGTTACATCTTCTGTCCCTATACTCTGGTTAAAGACCATCGTACTGATTATGAGGAAACAAATGTTGAGAAAGTGATGGATGGTCAGATAGATAATTTTATTTATTCTTACCTGAAGAGTCAAATTGATTAATTGTCATAATTAATCTATAATAAATACAGTAAATAGGAGAGTTGTATATGAGTGAAGATAATAGAAATCCCCAGGATTTAGATGAAATCTTAGAGAGAATTGAAAGTATTGATGATGTAAAAGAGGTGGAAGTACCTTTATTTGAAAGCATTAAGTTTGAAAGTCCGTTTAAAGATGACAAAAAAAGTGCTTCTTATTTTGCTGCTCCGACCAGAGTTGAGGATAATGATGGAGAATATACTGTTATAGGTTCTTCAACAGTTATCGATTCAAATATTTCATGTGGTGGAAATATCAAAGTTAAGGGACAGATTAAGGGAAACGTTTCTGTAAACGGCAGTGCTGATATTTACGGAACAATTGAAGGTGATATTCAGGCTAATGATGTAACTTTAGAAACTGGCGCTAAAGTATTAGGTAATATCATCTGTAAAGCAGATGTTAATGCTGTCAGCGACAGCAGTATAGTTGGAAACATTGCTGCTAAAAATGCTTACATTAACTCAAATGTTGAAGGTGATTTAGAGATAATTAATGAATTGAAGATTACCTCAACCGGTTCAATAACCGGTAAGATTGTGACAGGAAGTATTTCTGTAGCCAGTGGTGCAGTATTAAATGCGACCATTTCAATTAAACGTTAATTTGTGAGGAGTTAAGATTATGAAAGAAAAAGGATTATTTCAGTCAGTAAACTTTGAATCTCCATTCAAAGGTGACAGCAAAAAAGTTTCAAATAATGATGATGAACTAACTGTTATTGGTTCTTCAACCGTTATTGAAGGCAAAGAAAACAGCAAGATTATCTGTGGTGGCAACATTGAAATCATGGGTTATGTAAAGGGTCTGGTTGATGTTGCCGGCAGTGCGGATATTTATGGTACTGTTGACGGTCTGGTAAATGCTGAACAGCTGACAGCTGAAGAAGGTTCAAAAATCAATGGTGATATTAACTGCCGCACAAAACTGTCAATTACCGGCAGCAGTGTAGTCGGTAATATCAAAGCTAAAAATGCTTATGTGAATGCCAGTATCAAAGGCAACATCGAATCAGCAAATGAACTGAAGATTGCTGGCAACAGTGTTATTGAAGGCAACATTATCACGGGTTCAATCAGTATTGAATCAGGAGCAGTTGTCGTTGGCAATTTAGCAGTCCGAAAACAAAAGTAAAAATAAAAAACTCAAGCTTAAACTTGAGTTTTAATTTGGTTTGAAAAGGATAGCTTCCTTTTTAAAGACGACTTTTATTATTCTTTATTTTCATCAGCAGCCTTCTCACGATACTTTGGATTCTCCAGAGTAACACTATAAGGCTTTCTTTTTGTAAAGTCATCATTTGGTCTGACCAGATGCCTTCTGTTTTTACCGAAAGGTTTACGCTTATGATATTTTTTATAAACATCACCATCATAAGTCTCGTTGACATGATTAATCGATTTCATTTTGCGATATTTAACATACAGATAAACAGCAGCCACTGAACCAAAGGCAACCAGAAAAGGAGTCATTTATTATTTGTCCTTTCTGATTTCCAGAAGTTTGTTCTTTAATTCGTTTTCCAGTTTTCTCAGTTCCACTTCCGCAGCATTTCTTCTTGCTCGGCCGTCAGATTGAATTCTTAATACTTCATCCAGTGTTTCAATCAGCGATCTGTTAGTGTACTGTAAGGTTTCAATTTCAACAATACTTCTTTCACTTGCCTGAGCAGTTTCAACGGTACCCTGTTTTAATGCTTCAGCATTCTTTCTCAGTAGTTCATTGGTCATCTTATCAACAGCTGCTTCGGCATCGATGGCATCTTTAGCATGTGACAGGCCAAGAGCAATAACCATCTGAGATTTCCATAAAGGAATAGTATTGACCAGGGTAGATTGAATCTTTTCTGCCATCAGGGTGTCATTGTTCTGAATCAGTCTGATCTGTGGCGACATCTGAATAGCAATCATTCTGGTCATTTCCAGATCATGGATTTTCTTTTCAAAACGGTTGATCAGCTGAGCATAGTCGTTAGCTCTCTGAGCATCTTCAACTAAACCTGTTTCCTGAGCGATAGCTTTTAATCTAGGAAGTTCAACATTAACCGCCTGTTCCAGTTTTTTCTGACCGGCAATGATGTACATGGTCAACTCTTTTTTATTGACTTCATTTTTATCATGAAGTTCATCTAAAACAGCGATATCCTTCAATAATGTAATCTGGTGACCTTCCAGTAAAGTACAGATTTTTTCCACGTTATTATCTACTTTGTCATATTTAGCCTTTAAGGCTTCCAGTTTATTTTTTCCTTTTCGAAAAAAACCTTTTAATCCCTTTGTTTCTTCTCCGGCATCGAAGTCTTTTAATTCGACAACCAGATCAGAAATCATACCACCGATTTGACCCAGGTCTTTAGTTTTGACATTTTCTAAAGTGGTTGTAGAGAAGTTGGAAATTTTCTTTTGAGAATTAGCACCATAGCTCATGATAACATCAGTATCAGTGATATCAATTTTTTCCGCAAATTCATTTACCATTTTAATTTCTTCTTCCGATAAAGTTGATAAGTCCAGTTTTGCGGGAACAACATCTGTTTTTTCAATGGTTTCAGCTATTGCTTCAGCTTGAACTTTTTCAGCTTTCGGGTCTAAAGTTAAGACGATTTTTTCTTGATCCATTATTTTAATCCTCCATTTTGTCTTTCATCATCTCTTTAATTATAACATAACTGGCGCAATAGTATAATCTTTTAATAACCGGCTGTTAACTCTTTGGTAAAAAGCATTTAAATTCCAGGTAAATAGCATATAAACTACTACTGCAGGCTAAAAAAAGGAAGTTTAAGCTTCCTTTTCAATTATAGGTTTAAAGTCTTCCAGTGTCAGCAGATCAATCTGTGCGGCACTGTCATTCAGGATTCTGGTTGACTGATATCTGATAGCTTCTTCAATAACATTTCTAGAGAGACGTCCGTTACCGCTTCTTACCGAGTCATTTTCCTGAACTCTGGTAAAGTAGTCAGTTAATGGCGCTGTCACTTCATCAGCAACCTTATAGCCCTTGCTTTTAGCATTAATCATGGCGATATCATATAATTCCTGTCCGGTATAGTCAGGGAATTCAATCTGATTAGGGAACCTTGATTTCAGACCGGAGTTAGATTCCAGGAAGTCCTGCATTTCTCTGGTATAGCCCGCCAGAATAACGATGATGTCTTCACGATTGTCCTCCATCGCCTTTACCAGGGTATCGATACATTCCAGGCCAAAGGAATCATTAGTTCCCCGATACAGTGAATAGGCTTCGTCAATAAACAGGATACCGCCCATGGCTGATTTGATGACCTGCATAGTCAGTGGAGCAGTATGACCGACATACTTACCGACCAGGTCATTGCGGCTGACTTCAATCAGCTGTCCATTGCTTAAGACGCCAATCGCCTTAAGATATTTAGCCAGCAGTCGGGCAATGGTTGTTTTACCGGTTCCCGGATTGCCGGTGAAAATCATATGCTTACTGACTTCAGTAGTTGACAGACCTTCTTTCTGTCGTAGTTTCTGAGCTGCATAGAAGTCCTGCAAAGACAGAATATAGTTTTTAATAGTTGTTAAGCCGACAATGTTATCCAGTTCTTTCTGTACCTCTTCAATAGCATTATCAATTACCTTTGGCAGATATTTCTGCAGGGGTTCATCATTGATGAACAGTTCTCTGTCTCGATACTGCAGGCTGACATCAAAAGTTTCGGTAATTTTTTCTGAAAGTTTATATTCCGACAGACCGCCATAGATTCTGTCAAATGAGTCAATCAGAAACCTGACATTTTCTGAACGGTACTGGTCTTTGATATAATCGATAAAACTGTCATCACAGCTGATGTTGATGTTCAGATTGGTCAGACATCTCAGTTTGAAACTGTCCAGCTTAGGAGGATAGATTTCAATAATGTCATCTCGGGATAACTTATTGGTATATAGAGAATCAGAGATGGTATTGATAAATCTTGAACCTACAACATTCAGCAGTTTATTGGTTTTAAGTGTAGTGATAAAAATCAGATACTTGCCCTTGAAGTTTAACTCGGAAACAGTATTTTTAACCAGTGAAGTAGTCGCTTCAACCAGCTGTCTGTTATTCAGAATATAGCGCTTGTTCAGTGACAGCCTGCCGTCAACCAGGATTTCCTCGATAAAACCCAGATATGAGGGGCTGATTGAACTGATACCATCGAAGATGATAATCTGTGAGTTATTGATAGCGCCGTATAGGTCAATAATAAAGTTATTTTCATCTTCCTTGCTGGCATACTTTAACAGATCAATGGTGTAGACTTTACTGTTGGAAAGGATATTTGTTTCCAGCAGCAGCTTGCCCATCTGTTCGATTGAGCTGTGTCTGCCGGTATGGCTTTCTCCGGTAATCAGAATACCGGCATTTAGCCCGCTTAACTGCTGACCCATAATGAACGGTCTTTTAAAAGCGCGGCAAAGAGAAGAAATATAGTTTTCCTGTTTTTTGACAACCGTGTTTAATTTGTTTTCGATATATTCAAATTTGCTGTTCAGTTCAGCCTGGTTTTCAACAATGTTGATGGTACTGACCTGTTCAATGGGAAATTCAGAGCCAAAATCATCCTTGATAGACTGTTTTAAGGTATCAATATCCATATCAAAATCAACACTGTAAATCTGGTCCATCAGGGTCTGGGTCTGCTGCTTGATTTTATCGCTGTTTTCTTTCAGTCGCTGCAGCTCATCACTTAATGGCTCATTAGTGAAGGGATTGTTTTTCAATATTGAGATATCGGATTCAGTTAATGTTCTTTTGGGAGCATTTTTACCTAATACCTTCTCATAGAGCAGTTCTCGTTCCGTTTTTTTCTTTGTCATACTTATTTACCAACCTTATTAGCCAGTTCTGCCAGCTTTGCCAGTTTTGAATTGTTTAAAATCTTTTTAACCATCAGCAGGGCATCATAATAGCCTCTTAAATAATCATCAGTGTTGGAAGATCTGACTCTGTTTTTATAGGCGGCCATATCTTCACTGACCTGGATATCGAAAGCCTTTAAAGAACTCTGATGTTTCTTGATTTCTTCCAGGTAGTAGCTGATAGCTTTCTGATAGCCATCCTTTTTGCTTTCCGGATATCTGTGGTAAACGATATTTTCCAGACAATTGACAATATGCAGATATCTGGAACTGTACTTGGCATTTTCTACCGCTCTGTCAATATGTGGAACGACAGTTTTATAGTTGGTTGTTGAATAGGTGCTGCCTTTTCGGGTGCTCTGATAGCGAGCTCCTAAGACACTGTCATTGATGGTTTTTTCAAACTCGTAAAGACTCTGATCGACAAAGTCACCATTGTTTAACTTGGCTAACATTTCATCCAATGATTCGCTCCAAGGTTTTTCACTCATAGTTTATCCCTCCTGATTCTGTAATTCATCTACCAGACCATCCTTTTTCAAGATAGATTCCAGTGTACGCATGTCAACATTCAGTTCAGTATAGTAATCCTCAACTAAAGAACCTGAGATAGTGCTTAAAGCTCCATTGATTAGGACGGTAGTTTTAAGCAGGCGGTCCTCACTGTTTTTAAAGTCGGCATTACTATCTACATTTAACGATAGGCGTTTATAGTTATTGACAATATCAGTCAGCATTGGCAGATAATACTGATATAGCTTAACGGTTTTACTTTTACTTTCGGTAAATTCGTCTTCAATTTTCTTGATTGCCTTTAGATGATGAATTGTTTCTTCCAGTCCCTTGGTAACCTGCTGGTTTTCAATTCCATCTTTAAGCTGTGATAATTCTTTAATATAGAAAGCACAGTCCTTTTCAAAGGTTCTGGTAACTTCCTTTTTGATTTCTTCAACAACCTGCTTTTCATTCAGGTTTTTGGCATTGAGGTATTTGCTGATCAGATTAGACAGCGAGTTGAAAGAATTAGGATAAGCATTGAAATAGTCTTTCAGTGTTCCGATATATTCTTCACGCATATAGATATCAATTGTTTCCAGAGAAACATTATTTCTATCAGTCAGTAACAGATATGTCTCTTCATCAATGTTCAGCTGCTGATTTTTATCAAAGAATTTATTAATCTGTTTTAACAGTCTTTTATGAGAAACGGTAGGAGTAGCGGTGCTGCTGACAGTTTTAGAAGTGCTGACACCTCTATGTTTTTTAATGGCATCGACAATTATCTTGATACCAATTCCGATAAAGATAAGGGGAGCAAACAGGATGCCCGCAAACATCAGCAAGGGAACGATAACTTCAAAGAATAATCCCAGCAAACCAAAAGCACTGCCCAAAACAAACTCAGCAAGTCCTGAAAAAACACTTATTAATATAATGATAACGAGCCATGAACCCGGGCCGCTATCTTTTCTTCTGTATCTAGCCATGGTATACCTCCCATTTAGATTATTATAACATTTTTAGTCAATACATTATATATTATTTTACATTTATGATAAAATAGAAAGGTGTAAAATAGAGGTAAATATGAAGAACAGAATTTCAATTGTTTCAGCTAAAGAAAACAATCTTAAGGGAGTGACCCTGGATATTCCCCGAGATAAATTCATTGTGATGACCGGATTATCGGGTTCAGGGAAAACCTCTTTAGCCTTTGATACTATTTATGCCGAAGGGCAGAGAAGATATATTGAATCGCTGTCTACCTATGCCAGACAGTTTTTAGGTGGCGTGGATAAACCAAATGTCGAGTCAATTGAGGGCTTATCTCCAGCTATTGCCATTGACCAGAAGTCAACCAGCAATAACCCCAGAAGTACAGTGGGCACAACTACTGAAATCTATGATTTTATGCGTCTGCTGTTTGCCAGAATCGGAATTCCTTACTGTCCGATTCATAATGAGCCGATCACTTCGCAGACTATCAATGAGATGCTTAATTCGGTGATGAATCTGGAAGATGGAGCCAGAATTACCATTATGGCTCCGGTTGTCAAGCAGAAAAAGGGCACCCACAAGGATCTGCTGGCCAAGCTTCTGAAAGAGGGCTTTATCAGAGCGGAAGTCGATGGTGAAATCAGACTTCTGGAAGAAGAGATAGCCCTGGACAAAAACTTTAAGCACGATATCAATGTTGTAATTGACAGAATGGTTAAAAAGGAAGAAAACCGCTCAAGAATCTTTGACTCCATTGAAACAGCTTTATCTATTTCTGATGGTCTGGTTGTTGTCAAAAGTTCGGATAAAGAGTTTCTGTTTTCCAATCACTATGCCTGCAAGTACTGTGGCTTCAGTGTCCCTAAACTGGAACCCCGACTGTTTTCTTTTAACTCGCCTTTAGGAGCCTGCCCTGACTGTAACGGTCTGGGCTTCAAGCAGAAGGTCGATATCGATATCCTGATACCGGATAAAGAATTAAGTATCAATCAGGGGGGTATCAGATATTATCGCCGAATAGTCAATACCGAGAATCTGGAATGGAAAAACTTCAAGATTCTATTGGATCATTATCAGATTGATCAGGATAAGCCACTGAAGGATTTCACCAGAAAAGAAATGGATATTATTCTCTATGGTTCCAGAGAACCGATCAGTTATTCAATAACTTCACGAGGTGGAGTTACCAGAACCTCTACCGATTATGTTGAAGGTGTTTTGAATCTGATTGAGAGAAGATTTATGGAAACCACCAGTGCTTTTGCCAAGGATATCTATGGCTCCTATATGTCAGAGCTGCAGTGTTCCACCTGTCAGGGCAAAAGATTAAACGAGATTGCCTTATCGGTCAGAATCGGTAATAAAAACATTATTGAATGGACGGAAATGAGCATCAAGCAGCTGCTTGAGTTTATCGGCAGTCTGCAGCTGACAGAAACACAGAAGACCATTGCCGAGGGTGTCTTAAAAGAAATCTACAGTCGTCTGAGCTTTCTAAGAGATGTCGGCCTGGAATATCTGACTCTGGACAGAATGGCCGGAACACTGTCAGGTGGCGAAGCTCAGAGAATTCGTCTGGCTACCCAGATCGGCTCCCGATTAACCGGCGTTCTATATGTTTTGGATGAACCGTCAATCGGTCTGCATCAGAAGGATAATGCCAAGCTGATTCAGACGCTGAAGAATATGCGTGATCTGGGAAATACTCTGATTGTTGTAGAACATGATGAAGAAACGATGCGCGAGTGTGACTGGATTGTTGATGTTGGCCCGTTAGCCGGAATTCATGGTGGTGAAATCGTCTACAACGGTCCGGCTGATAAAATAGTAGATTGTAAAAAGAGCATTACCGGTCAGTATCTGGCAAAAAAAAGAAGGATTGAAATTCCGGAAAAAGTCAGAACGGGCAACGGGTCTTTTTTGAGCATCATAAAAGCGGCAGAAAATAATCTGAAGAATATTGAAGTCAAGATACCCTTAGGTACCTTTGTCTGTGTTACCGGCGTTTCCGGTTCCGGCAAAAGCACGCTGGTCAATGAAGTAATCGGTAAGAGTGTCCGTCAGAATCTGGGCAATGTCCGAATCAGACCGGGAAAAGTAGAAAAAATCCTGGGTCTGGAAAACATCGACAAGATTATTGAAATCGACCAGAATCCGATTGGCCGCACTCCAAGAAGTAATCCGGCGACCTACACCAGTGTCTTTGATGATATCAGAGACCTGTTTGCCCTGACTCCGGAAGCAAAGCTGAGAGGATATACCAAATCAAGGTTTTCCTTTAATGTGCCTGGCGGAAGGTGTGATTCCTGCTGGGGTGATGGCGTAAGAAGAATCAGCATGAACTTTTTACCGGATGTTTATGTTGTCTGTGATGTCTGTGACGGCAAAAGATATAATGAAGAGACATTACAGGTGTACTATAAGGGAAAAAATATCTATGATGTATTAGAGATGACCGTTGAAGAAGCTCTGGAGTTCTTTGGACCGATCTATAAGATTAAAAACAAAATGCAGGCTCTATATGATGTGGGTCTGGGTTATATCAAACTTGGTCAGTCAGCAACGACAATTTCCGGCGGTGAAGCTCAAAGGGTCAAGCTGGCCAGTGAACTGCATAAAAAAGCTACCGGTAAAACGCTGTTTATTCTGGATGAGCCAACCACAGGCTTACACAGTTATGATGTGGATAAGCTGTTAAAGGTACTGCAGAGAATTGTTGATAACGGAGATACCGTTCTGGTTATTGAGCATAATTTAGATGTGATAAAGAATGCTGATTATATAATTGATTTAGGTCCGGATGGGGGAGACCAGGGCGGATATGTGGTAGCCTGCGGAACCATTCAGGAGGTTGCCGAAGTAAAAGAAAGTTATACCGGGCAGTATTTAAAAAGAATTTTGGAGGAAAAATAATGAAAAAAGTAACAGTTAGAGATGTGTGGAACTATTTTGGCTATCGTCAGATTAACGGTGATGACACTTCCCTTAATCGAGAAATTTGTGATGCCAATGTCAATAGGCCAGGTTTAGAACTGGCAGGTTATTTCCCGGAGCAGATATACAGTCGCATAATTATGCTAGGGGAAACAGAAATGAAGTTTATTCACAAGATGAGTGAAGAAAGACAGAGAGAAGTTTTTGATCATCTGACTGATGAAAAACTGCCGATGATTCTGATTTCCCGAGACTTGCCTTGTCCAGGTATTCTGCTGGAAATTGCCAGAACTAAAAACTTCCCGATTTTCACTTCCTATGCCCCAACCTCTTCGCTGATAATGGAAATTGTCGCTTATCTGGAGGAGTTCTTTGCGCCAGTAGATTCTGTTCATGGAGTTCTGCTGCAGGTTTATGGTAGAGGAGTGCTGATTACCGGAGAAAGCGGTATCGGAAAAAGTGAAATTGCCCTGGAACTGGTTAAAAAAGGGCATGTTCTGGTTGCTGATGACCGAGTAGAAGTTTTTCGAATCCACAACCACATCCACGGTGAAGCGGCCTTTATCCTAAAGAACCTTTTGGAGTTAAGAGGAGTGGGTGTTATTGATGTGGCGATGATGTTTGGGTCAGGTGCTACGGCTGAAAAAACAAGAATCGATTATGTTATCCATCTGGTAAGATGGGACAAAAATGCTGAGTATGACCGTCTGAATCTGAAAGAGGAGGTGTTTACGATTTTTGGAGTCAATATTCCAAAGATAACCATTCCACTTTCGGAGGGGCGTTCAGCTGCGGTTATCATTGAAGCAGCCGTCAACAACTTTATTTTAAAAGCCAAAGGCTATGATTTCTCTAAGATACTGGATGAGAGAGTTGTTGAATTGATTAACATGAACAAGGAGTGATAGAAAATGCAGTTTTTTCCAACGATGTCCATCTTTCTAAGGATTGGTTCCCTGGAAATCAGATGGTATGCCGTATGCATATTAACGGGGGCTCTTGTAGCCTACTATTTAGCTACCAGAGAAGCTTCCAAAGTCGGATATTCCAGTGATTTTCTGGATGATACCTTCATCGGTATTATGCTTTTTGGCATTATCGGAGCCCGACTGTGGTACTGTGCCTTCTATGATCTGGCAGGTTATCTGGCAGATCCGATTTCAATTATCCGAATCTGGGATGGCGGTCTGGCAATTCAGGGAGGCCTGGTTGCGGGAGCGAGCTTCATCTATTTTCATACAAAAAGAAACGGCGTTCAGTTTCTGCATCTGGCGGATATAGTGCTGCCCAATGTTCTTATTGCCCAGGCAATCGGCCGCTGGGGCAACTTCTTTAATCAGGAAGCTTACGGCAATGTGGTTGACGAAAGTTACTTTGATGGAATTCTGTCATTTCTGAAAAGCGGTATGTATATTGATTATGAATACCGTCAACCGATGTTCTTTTATGAATCCATGCTGTGTCTTCTGGGCTTTATTCTGATCAGACTTTTTCGTAAATACTCTAAAACCTACCGGGGCGATGGCTTGTTCGGCTATCTGGGCTGGTATGGAGTAATCCGATTCTGGATTGAAACCCAAAGGTCAGATTCACTGATGATTGGTAATCTTAAAACAGCGATGCTTGTTTCAGCTGTCTTTATGGCTATTGGAGTTGCTGGACTTTTAGGTGCTTTCAGAAAGAAAATCTACAGTGAGAAGCCGGTCATTATCTTTGATCTGGATGGCACTATTCTGGATACTCAGGAAGCCATCTATGCCTCTTTTAAACACAGTTTTGAAACTCACTGCCCCGATTTAATACTGACGGAGGAAGACTATGCTTCCTTTCTGGGTCCGACCTTAAAACAGACCTTTGAAAAATACTGCCCTCAGGCCAGTGCGGAAAAGATTGCAGAAATGATTGAAACATACAAAAAACATAACCGAGAAGTCCACAGACAGCTGGTTAAACCAATGCCTAATGTGACAAAGTTACTGAAATATCTGAAGGAGAACGATTATAATATGGCCATTGCCTCTAGTAAGATGACCGACACCTGTCGTCTGGGACTGGAGGTAACCGGTTTAAACGATTACTTTGAAGTGGTGATAGGGCTTGACCAGGTCAAAAACCCTAAACCTGACAGGGAAACAATCATCAAGGCTATCAGGGCTCTGAAGGGTTATTTCACTAACGCTATCTATGTCGGCGATAGTGAAAGTGATGTTATCAGTGCTAAAAATGCCGGCGTCTATTCAATCGGATTAACCTCGAATAAAATGCTGCTTCAAAGCTTAATCGATGCTAAACCAAATGTATTAATTGATGATATGATTGAGATTATTGATATTTTACAGGAGGAACATTTATGGACAGTCAATTTGAAATAATTATTGTGGGAGCAGGGCCAGCCGGACTGACAGCGGCAATCTATGCTTCACGTGCCAATATGAAAGTTTTGCTTCTGGAACAGGAAAGTCCAGGCGGAAAGCTGGTTAAAACCTATAAGATTGAAAACTACACTGGCGTACAGAGCAGTTCAGGAGTAGACCTGGCGATGTCTTTTATGAATCACGGTCTGGCTTTTGGAGCGGAAATTGATTTTGGGGAAGTAGTAAAAGTTGAAAGTTCCGATAAAATAAAAAGAGTTGTTTTAGCTGATGGAAGAGAATTCACTGCTAAAGCAGTTATTGTCGCTACCGGCACCAAAGAAAGACCGCTGGACGTGGCAATGGCTGAAAGATTTACCGGTCGGGGAATCTCTTACTGTGCCGTCTGTGACGGAGCCTTCTATCGTGATAAGGTCGTTACCATTATCGGTGGCGGAAACAGTGCTCTGGAAGAAGCGTTATTTATTACTTCCTTAGTGGAAAAAGTAAATATTGTCATCAGAAGAGATCAGTTCAGAGCTGAACCTAAGGTGGTCGAAGAGGTATTGAAAAACGAAAAGATCAATGTCATCTACAAACATCTTCCCGACAGTCTGATTATTGAAGATAATAACATCGTGGGCCTGAATATCAGACACGTTGATACCAAAGAGGTTACCCCACTGATGTGCTCAGGAATCTTCCCGTATATCGGAGCAGATCCGGCAACATCGTTTTTAGATAAGGCCATCTTGAATGAGAGAGGCTATATCCTCGCTAAAGCTGACATGTCAACAGCTATCGAAGGTATCTTTGGAGCCGGCGATGTTATCGATAAGGATCTAAGACAGGTAGTTACAGCGACCAGTGATGGGGCGATTGCCGCCAACAGTGCTGTCAAGTACATAAAAAACAACTTCTAAAACCGGCCTGGATAATTCCAGGTTTGTTTTTGGCTGATAAAAGTGTATAATATACTTTGCGTCCCTAAAAAGAGAAAGGTGGTATTATGAAAAAATTCAGTGCTTTAGAATATGTCAGACCTGATTTTAAGGAAGTTAAAAAACAACTGAAAGAATATCGTAAAAAATTCCGGAAAGTCAAAACCTATCCGGAGTTTAAAGATTTATATATTGAATTAGAAAAGGAAGCCGCAAAACTGGCTACAGCTTTTTCTATTGCTTCAATCAGAAACACGATGGACAAGACCGATTCTTTCTATGAAGGGGAATTGAAGTACTTCAATGAAAAAGGAGCAGCTATTCAGCTGGTCAGTTTATCCCTATCGAAAAAGCTGTTGAAAAGCCCCTTCAGAAAACAGTTTGATGAAGAATACGGCCCTTTCTTAACGGAAAAAGTGGAGAAAAAATTAAAACTTATGAGTCCACTGACAGTTTTTGATGCCATTAGGGAAACAAGACTGATGCAGCAGTATTCCAAGGATGTAGCCTTATGTGAAACGGAGTTCAGAGGTGAAAAGTGTAATTTCTATGGTTTACTTAAACATATGCAGTCAACGGACCGTCAAATAAGAAAAGAAGCCTTTTTTGCCTGGTCCGGCATGTATGAATCAGTTGCTGATAAGCTGGACGCTATCTATGATAAACTGGTCAGACAGCGAGTCAAAACGGCTAAAAAGCTGGGCTTTAAAAACTATATTGATTATGCCTATCAGATCAGAGAAAGATATGATTATACCAAAAAAGAGGTGGAAGACTTCAGAAACAATGTCCGGGATATTATTGTTCCTGTCTGTCAAAAACTATATGAAAAACAGCGAAAACGTTTAAATGTCGAAACTCTACATTTCTATGATGAAGGTTTGAAATTCCCCGAAGGAAACGCCCTGCCGATTGGCGATACCGGAGAATTAATAGAAAAAGCTCAGAAGATGTATGATGAAATGAGCCGGGAAACCAGTGAATTCTTCAGATTTATGCGAGAAAATGAATTGTTTGATCTGGAAACCAGAGCTGGCAAACATCTGGGAGGTTACTGCACTTTTTTACCCGAATATAAAGCGCCATTTATTTTCTCTAACTTTAATGGAACCAGCGCTGATATTGATGTTTTAACTCATGAAGCCGGGCATGCGTTCCAGATTTATCTGGCCAGTCGCTATCAGAAATCGATGATGAGCATTGGTTCCTCAAGTGAAATCAATGAGATTCATTCGATGGCGATGGAACATTTCGCCTATGACTGGATGCCTTTGTTTTTCGGTGAAAAGGCGGATAAATATCTGTATGCTCATCTAACTGATTCTTTGACCAAGATTCCATATATGGTTGCGGTTGATGAGTTTCAGCATCGGGTTTTTGAAAATCCTAAGATGAGTGCCAGAGAAAGAAGAGCAGCCTGGCATCAGATTGAAAAGATTTATCTGCCGTGGCGCAGCTATGACGGCAACAGATTCATGACAGAAGGCGGTTACTGGCTGCAGAAGCAGCATATCTTCATCTATCCGTTCTATTATGTCGATTATGCTTTGGCGCAGGTCTGTTCTTATGAACTATATATTAAAAGTTTGAAGGATAGACAGAGTGCCTGGAAGGATTATGTAGGTTTGTGTCAGAAGGGTGGCAGTATGGGCTACTTTGATTTATTGAAGAGTTCTAATCTCAAAAATCCGTTTAAAAAAGAGACGCTACAGGACATTGTCTGTCAGGTTGAAGAAGTAATTGCCGAGTTTGAAAAAAGAATCTGATATAAATGAAAAAAGTAAATTCTGATTGGCAAATAGATTAGAATTTACTTTTCTTCGCAAACAATTCTTTTAGATGTTGAGAAACAGTTATTATTAAAGTATAATAGTAACAGTCGCCGTCTTAGCTCAGTCGGTAGAGCGCTTCAATGGTAATGAAGAGGTCAGCAGTTCGATTCTGCTATTCGGCACCAGTAAAAAGATAAAAGAATGACAGATGTTGTTGTGTCATTCTTTTTTATTGTTTGATAAGTTATCAGAGGCTTTCTATGATAAAATATGGTTAGCAGGAGGATAGGGATAATGTTTAGAGTTAATGACAAAGTTAAGGTTACCGGCACCAATAAAAAGGGAATTGTTGTTTCCTATGATGAAATCGAAAAAGGTGTTTATGAGGTGGAAGTTAAGATTAAAGACAAAGTAGAAAAGTTTTTGTCTTTTGATTTAAGAAGAGACGGACCGGTTAAACTGTCAGTTGATGACTTAAGGAATATCTTCCGCTACAGTATGGATTATTTTGATCTGGTTTTTGCCGGTCAGGATTATGAAGAATACGAAATGAAAAGAATGCTTGCGAAATTTGAATTTGAAAAAGAATATACGCCAACCTTAGATGATCTGATTGCCTTCTTAATGAATCTGAAGGTGAAAAATGCCAGTGTTGATGATTTTAATCGCTGGAGATATGTGGTTAACATGGTACTGAAATACTGCTATTTAAGCGAATTTGAAAGATCGGATGCTGATTTTGACCGCTGGCTGTTTAAGAATAATGGTGATATCATCGAGTTTGTTTTTGGCTGTCTGCTTAGTCCCGAGGTAGATGATGATGAATACGGTGAAGAGCTGATGGATGATCTGTTTGATCTGGAAGGTTTAATCAAAGAAGTTCAGATAGTAAAAGAAAATTATGAGAAGGACCTGCCTGACCGGGAGTATAGCGATCAGACAATGAGAAATGTTCTGCTGTATGTAACAGAAAACAAAATGATTTCACAGCTGGAATATCCATATGATGAAATCTTTAAGAGGTTTGTCATAACCCTGGCAGAAAAAGATGACAATGTTGGACTGGATGTGCTGGGATATTCAGTTTATGGTGGCAATGAGCTGTTTGAATGTGACTGGGTTAAAGCACAGCAGATTTTTGAAAAGCTGTATTCACGAACCGGTGATCCTAATTATGCCAATACCCTAGGTTATATTTACTATTTTGGCAGAGCCAATAAGGGAATTGCTCAGGATGATTTAGCTTTTAAATATTTTTCAGTCGGTGCAGCGGCGGGAAATTATGAATCACTGTACAAATTAGCCGATATGTTTATTGCCGGCAGAGGAGTAGTGAAAAACCGAAACATCGGGGAAAACATCTATTATGATCTGTTCAATGAAAACAAGGAAGTAATGGAGGCTGGCTTTTTCGACTGCAAGTTTGCCGATATTGCCTATCGGGTAGGTTCAACCTATCTGGATGGCGAAGACAGTGATTATATTCCGGCCTACTATTATTTTCTGATGGCCAAATATGCCATTGACAAGAGAATCCAGCAGCACGATTTTTATGGTGATAGTAACGTAAAGAAAAATATTGAGGAAGCCATTGAAAAATGTAAGGAGGTACTGCAGATACCTTTAAGAAAGAGTGTCTTTATTCCTGAACCGTTCATTGTCCGAGATCTGCTGGCTAACGATTATCATGTCGATGTAAAATTAAAGCATCTGAAAAACAACAGGGTCAAGATGACTTTTAAGCGTGTTGTCAAAGGGGGAAGAACGGAAACCGAAAAAATCCTGCTGCCATTCTTTGATTTTCATGGCTGTACCCTGACTGATGAATTTACCTTCTATGCGGAAAAGGTGAAGGAAGTCTCGGATAACAATGAGTTTAGAATTACCCACTATGAAATTTATGATGATGGCAACATTGAGTTTATCTATTTTGATAAATGTGTTGGCTATATTGTCTGTGACGGCTTTAGATTAAACAACTTTGTAAAGAATTAATAAAAATATCTTCAGATAGAAAAACCCTTCTGATTTCAGATTGGAAGGGTTTGTTTTTTTAGTGTATAGAACTGTTAGCGGTAGTATTTCTTTAATTCCGCAATATAAGGCGGTTTATCTTCTTCGGGCATAAAGGCTGCCTCAATGGAATTTATGTTGCAGGTTATCAGATCATTATAGGTAAAGCCTGCTTCACTGAGAGCCTTGTCGTATTCCTCTAAAAGGGTAAGATTACCCAGAATCATGTTATCCGTATTTAAGGTAACTTTAACACCGGCATCCAGTAAACGTTTTGCCGGATGTTCCTGGTATGATGGCTGGGTCTTACACTGAACATTACTGGTTAAACAGATTTCCAGGGTTGTTTTGGTGTCAATAACTTTCTGCAGCACTTCTTTATTATAATAGCATTTGTGCCCGTGGCCGATTCTGGTAGCCCCAAAATCAATAACCAGCGAACAGTTTTCCGGTTTGCCATCATCTCCGGCATGGATGGTCATGGGCAGACCTTTTGCTTTTGGGGAGACAAACAGTGGAGCATAATGAGACATTGGCACCAGATCTTCATGTCCGGCCAGATCCAGAGCTACAATATCTCTGTAATTGCAGTATTCTTCAAAAAGTCTGACCGTTTCGAAGTTTTCCTCACTGTTATCATAGTCAGCAATCATACAGCAGAGGATGATTCCGACTCTGATGGCAGGAAAATCCTTTTCCGCTCTCTTTTTTCCTTTGATAACAGCTTCAATTACTTCTCTTTGGGATAGACCTTTGCGGGTATGAAGCTGCGGAGCAAATCTTATTTCCGCATAGCATAGATAATCTTTAACATTTTCAATAGTAGTATAGATGGTTTCTTCCAGAGCTGTCTCATCCTGCAGAATTGCGGTAGAAAGATCAAATCTAGCCAGATACTCTCCCAGATCACCACAATCAGCTGTTTCGACTAAATGCTGTTTAAAACCCTCCAGTGTTTCACCCGGCAGTTTAATGTTCCTTTCTCTGGCCAGTTTCCAGGTAACTTCTGGAACCATGGACCCATCTAAATGGAAGTGCAGATCAACTTTTGGAAATGGATATTTCATTTTATTCTTTTCTCCTTGTCTATATTAATATTATACCTAATCAGGTCTGTTTATGCTCGGTAATAAATAGATTTCCTGAATAAATTAATTAAGTTTTTAAAAGATAGCTGCTTTAAACCGGAGATTGGATTGCGGCCGGCATAAGGAGTTTGTTAGAATATAAATGTTAGGATGGTTTGAAGATGGAAACTGGATTTCTTGATATACTGGGTTATACGATAGCTTTGATTGGTCTTTGTCCCTATGTGATGGTAAGGTTTTTACCGGCGGATACAGTTACTGCGGCTTTGTTTGTGCTGATGTA
Source organism: Erysipelotrichaceae bacterium (assembly GCA_029974225.1). GTDB lineage: Bacteria > Bacillota_I > Bacilli_A > Erysipelotrichales > Erysipelotrichaceae > UBA1783. The sequence goes on along the minus strand of JARKSP010000047.1, from coordinate 11,016 downwards.
TTTTATTAATCCTGTCTATTGTATTATGATTGGCATAGTTACCAGTAAAAACGTTAAGGAGTATTTAATTTTTATCTTTTTGCCGGCTATTGTCTTTACTGTTTCCTATTCTGTTATCTTCCGTTCTATCGAACCCGGCTTTATTTTCTATGGCTTTGTTTATCTGGTTATCAGTGCTGTGACCCTTTTAATCGCCTTATATATCAGAAAGAAAAAAGAACAGCTATACAGCTGAGGATATAAAAACCCTCCAGGGAGGGCCTTTTTTATTTGCCTAGCGCAATAACTTTTTCTATGGCTTTTTCAGATGATAGAATCTCTTTTTCTGTGGCGGTTCTTAGGATAAATTCAACATTATCATTGCCGGCATCTCTACCTACGGTTATACGCATTGGGATACCAATCAGTTCCATGTCGTTGAATTTAACCCCGGCTCTTTCATCTCGATCATCCATAATAGGCTCAATACCTGCCTGCATCAGTCTATCATAGATCTGATTGGCCAGATTGACCTGTGTTTCATCCTTGACATTGATGATGACAATGCCGACCTTATATGGAGCGATATTTATAGGCCAGATTAAACCTTTTTCATCATGGTTCTGTTCTACAATGGCCGCCATGGTTCGGCCAACACCGATGCCATAACTGCCCATGACCACCGGTTTTAAGGACATATCCCTGTCCTGATAGTACAGGTTCATGGCCTGAGAATATTTGACACCCAGTTTAAAGGTGTTGCCTACTTCAATACCTTTTTTAAAGTAGATTCTGCCGCCGCATTGAGGGCATTTATCACCTTCGGCAACATTGACAATATCACCGGTCAGATCATAGCTGAAGTCTTTAACATTGGTATTGATGTAGTGGTAGCCTTCTTTGTTGGCGCCGGTGACAAAGTTTTTCATTGTCAGTACTTCTGAGTCGATAACAATTTTAGCCTTCAGTCCGATTGGACCGGTATAGCCAGCCACAGCATTGCTGGTCGCAATCAGTTCATCATTGGCAAAGCTTAAGGTCTGTCCCTTTAACAGTTTCAGAACTTTTGATTCATTAAGTTCGCGGTTGCCTCTTACCAGAAAAACCACAAATGTGTCATCGACATTCATCAGTAAGGCTTTGACAGTTTTCTCAATAGGAAGACCTAGATACTCAGCTACTTCTTCAATACTTTCCTGGTCAGGGGTTTCGACCATTTTTAATGGTTTTTCTTTTTCGGTTTCTTTGGCTGGATCAACCTTCTTACTTACTTCCAGATTGCTGGCATAGTTACAGCTGTCACATAAAACCACTGTGTCTTCTCCGATATCGCTGATAGCCTGGAATTCTTCGGATAATAATCCTCCCATAACCCCCGTGTCAGCTACAACAACCTTGTAGTCTAAACCCAGACGAGTAAAGACATTATGATAGGCATGGAATATTTTACTATAAGCAACATCTAATCCCTCATAATCAAGGTCAAAAGTGTAGGCATCCTTCATCAGAAATTCTTTTACTCTTATTAGCCCGTATCTTGGTCTGGCTTCATCTCTGAACTTTGTCTGAATCTGATATAGAGAAACAGGTAAATCTTTATAGGAATTAACTTTCATTGCTGCTGCAACAGCGAACAGTTCTTCATGAGTTGGTCCTAAAACCATCTTTTTTCCCGCTCTATCTTCTAAGGAAAACATAGAGCTGCCAAAGTTTTCTCTTCTGCCACTGGCAACATAGACTTCTTCTGGCATCATACAGGGCATGATAAGTTCCTGAGAACCGGTTTTGTCCATTTCTTCTCTGATAATGTTTTCGATATTTCTTTTAACCCTTAAACCCAGGGGAAGAAACATATAAATACCAGCTGATGATTTTTTAATAAACCCAGCTCGATTTAACAGGATACCACTGATAGATTCTTCATCTTTTGGTGCTTCTCTAAGGGAATAAAAATAACTGTTTTTAAGTTTCATACCCGATACCTCCGGCCTTGTAAAATTATACCATAATTATGTAGCTCTGACATAAAAAAAGCCCTTAATTAAGGGCTAAGTGGTTAATTAAACAACAAATTGTATTCTTCCAAAGTCCAGTTGTAGGTCTTCATGATGGTAGCCGGCTTAACTCCAACATATCGATAATGATAGCTGATGTAATAGTAGCCGGTAATAAAGGCTTTAGCTGGCGGATATCTTAAGATGAAGCCATATTCATGGGCATGGTCATTCATCCAGTCCGAAGACTTACAGTCGGCAAATTCCTGATGACTATAGCCCTTTTGCAGAACATCGATAGCCAGACCGGTCTGATGTTCGCTGGCTCCGGCTCGGGCAGCGAAACTGTCAACAATGACCTGATCCTCCAGCTCCGCCTCTTCCGCACTGGTATTGGCAGCAACAATGGTCTGATATAGAGAATCTTCCATATCATAGGAGCGATAACCGCTGTAAACCAGTATTCTTCTATCACAATCGGCGTAGCAGGCATCACTCATAGTAATGAAGGCATCAGCAACCTCCTGATAGAGAGGCTGACTGTGTTCACGATAATCGCCAGGTATTTCAACCAGGTTTTCCGGAACAAAGTCTTGCTTCAGCTGGTGATTTTTATTGACCAGCATGGTCAGCGAAAATTCATTAACGATAAAGATTTCTCCCGTATAGAAGCTTTCAAAGTCTGGTTCTTCGACAAAGTCCAGGTTTCTGTTGACATCATCAATAGCTTCAGCTTCATCACAGCCGAATTCCTGAATGTACCAGATGTATCTGGCCAGATTGTTAATTTTGAAATTTGAATTAGAGATCAGACCGTCCAGTTGTTTGAAATAGTTGATACCGGCGATATTGTTGAAAATATCAACTGACAGACTATGAAGTTTATTGATGATTTCAGGTGTGTAGCCTTTCTGCAGATAACTGATATAGTTATCAGCTTTCTGCTGATTCAGCTCAGCAGTAAACAGTCTGATAGTCTCGCTGTCAACACTATTGGTCAGGGTCACAGCTGAAAACAGGGTGTAGCCATTATTGATCAAAGTCTTAAAATCGGTCAGATTTTCGATTTTATCATAATCATCAAGCTCTATTATATCCTGGACATCCAAAAACTGCAGCAGCGTCTGACACTGCTGTAAATCATATTTATCAGCCAGCTGGTTGATGATACTGGTATAGTCCATCTGACTTTCCAGAAGCAGGTAGTAGTCGAGATTTTTCTGCTGGAAATCCTTAGAGGTCAAGGCATATAATAAACTCTGATGATAATGGTCAACTTTTTCTGCCAAATCATATTGATGCAGCAGTTTTATTTCATCATAAGTATAGCCCATGGCTTTCAGTTTACTGTCTTTGATAAAAGTCAGATAAAGCAGGCCTGCTAAGGAGATGGTTAAGATGGCTACGACAACCGATAAAATAGTTATTTTGGTTTTATTTTTCATTTTGGTTCACCCTTTCTAGTCGAAATATGACCATATTTTACCACCTGTCGGATAACAGGTGAAGGAAACTGTTTCTTTGGTTATGGGATGCGGGAAAGATAATCTGCTGGCATAAAGGGCAATCTGCTGACCTTTGATGCTTTGGGGATTGTATCTCTGATCTCCCCATAATGGTAAACTGGCATTGGCCATCTGAACTCTTATCTGATGACTTCTTCCGGTCTGCAGGTCAATTTCTACCAGCGAAAGGTCATCTCTGGTTTTAATAAGAGAATAATCCAGTATTGCCAGTCTGCCCTGTTCTTTGGTAGTTACTGAAACCCTGTTGGCTGAAGAATCCTTAATCAGATAATCCTGCAGCTGGCTTCTATTTTTGGCCTGGCCGCAGACAACAGCCAGATAGGTTTTCTTAAAGAGGTTTTTTCTCAGACTGTCGGATAGCCGGGCAGCAGCTTTACTGGTCTTGGCAAAAACCAGCACCCCGCCAACAGGCCGATCTAAACGATGGACCAGTCCCAGATAGACATTGCCCGGTTTCTGATACTTTTCTTTCAGGTAGTCTTTTAATGCCGTTAGTAAATCCAGATCCTTGGAGTCATCCGGACAGACGGGCATATTAACCGGTTTTTCCACTACCAGAAGATGATTATCTTCAAAAATGATTTTTATCATAGCTGAAACCTTCCCGAAATACCACAGGGCAGAATCATATCAGAATTTAAAATCGGTAAGCCCAGCTGCACGGTATTGACTGTTCCCTGGGGAAAAGCTTTCAGCAGGTATTTCTTCATAATATTGTCTAAAGCCAGGATACTGAATCCGGTAGTATAGGCATTTACCAAAAAAGCAACCGGCTCATTTTCCAGCAGCGAAACAGTCTGCTGAATAAGTTCTTCCAGCCTGTCTTCCAGTTTCCAGAGTTCACCATTTGGCCCGCGGCCATATGAGGGAGGGTCCATAATGATGATATGATATCTGTGACCTCTTTTCTGTTCTCTTCTGACAAATTTCAGGGCATCATCAACAATAAAACGAATGGTACGGTTTTCCAGATGGTTCAGCATCATGTTTTCTTTAGCCCAGTTTACCATGCCTTTAGCGGCATCAACGTGGACTACTTCCCTGGCTCCGGCTTTAGCACATGCCATGGTTGCACCTCCGGTATAGGCAAAAAGGTTTAATACTTTAATTTCCTTAGGAGAATTTTTAATCAGCTGCATCAGCCAATCCCAGTTGGCAGCCTGTTCCGGAAACAGACCGGTATGTTTAAAGTTGGTTGGAGAAACCTTGAAGACCAGATTCTGATAGTTAACGGTCCAGTATTCTGGCAGTTTTTTATTGAAAGTCCAGCTTCCGCCGCCCTTGTCCGAGCGAATATATTGTGCATCGGGTTTATTCCAGCGCTGGTCAAAGCCTTTTTCCCAGATAGCCTGCGGATCAGGGCGCACTAAAATGACATCTTTCCAGATTTCCAGCTTGTCTTTATTTCCGGCATCAATAAGTTGATAATCCTGCCACTTGTCCGCAATAGCAATCATAAGATAATTCCTCTATTTGCTGGTTTATTTTAAAAGTAAACCATTTTAATTATACCATAGAATAAAAAAAGAATAGGTGAGCACTCTAAAAGTGATGCACTTTTTCTTTTACCAGTTCAACGATTTCACTGATAATATTAACAGTCTTTCTAGCGACATCATTTAAAGGATTGTATTCAACGATGTCCATTGCGACAACTTCAAAATTATCAAAGAGATAGTTGAGGGTCTCTTTAACCTGAATAAACGATAACCCTTCTTTTACCGGAGTATTGACACCCGGACAGATTTCAGGGTTGATAGCATCCAGATCAAAAGAAATATGCACCGGTCCGACGATATTCTTTCTGATTTTCTTAAGTACCCTGACGATACTGTCCTTAGCTGCTGAAAAATTATTGTATAAGGCAATTTTGTTTTCTTCTATATATGCTTTTTCGTATGGATCAAAGCAGCGCACTCCCAGATAGATAAGATTTTCCTTTTTCAGAACCTTGTCTTCTGTCAGCTCTGAAAGTTCCGGATAACCGTCTTTCATCAGGGTAGCTACCGGCATACCATGGATTCTTTTGGTGATTGAAGCCTCGGGGGTGTTGATGTCCGGATGAGCATCAATCCAGAAGACTGAAACGTCATATTTCTGCAGAACTGCTGAAACGGAACCGATAGAAACGCTATGGTCACTGCCGATGATTAAAGGAAACTGTTTTCGGTCAAGACATTGTAGAACAGCTTCTTTGGTTTTCAGACAGCAGTTACAGACAGTTTCCCGCTTGGATTCTTCCTTGATAAAAGTAACTGCAGTATCTGAAGTAATGCCGTTTTGATTTAAATAGTCCGCTATTTGTTCAGAGCCTTTAATTTCGCTGCCTTCCTCTAAAGGCACCGTAATTATTTTTGTTTCCATTTTCTCACCTGTTATATCATACTTCATTAATATCATTTATTCAAATTAAAGCGCATCACAGGATGCGCATATTTTAAAGTGAGGCTAAAAATCTTTCCAGTCTGGTAATGGCCTGTTTAATTTCGGCTAAGGAGTAGGCGTAGGAAATTCTGACATATCCTTCGCCATCTTTCCCGAAAGCACTGCCGGGAACAAGGGCCAGATTTTCTTTTTCAAGCAGTTCTTCACAAAACTGATTGGAAGTCATATTGGTGGATTTAATAGAAGGGAAGACATAGAATGCTCCTTCAGGAAGATGGGTCTTAAGACCGATCCGGTTTAACTCCTTGACAATATAGTTTCGACGCTGCTTAAAGGACAGATACATTTCCTCAATGTCCTTATCACCGTTCTTGGCTGCTGCAATAGCCGCAAACTGGCTGGAAGTGCAGGCACACATAATGGTGTACTGATGGATTTTATTGAACATCCTGACCAGTGGCTCCGCAGCCAGAATATAGCCGATACGATAGCCGGTCATCGAATAAGCTTTAGAGAAGCCGTTGATAATAATAGTGTTTTCTTTCAGCTCAGGGATATTGGCAATGCTGACATGTTTTTTGTCATAGGTAAGTTCAGCATAGATTTCATCAGAAATAACCAGAATATTATTCTCTTTGATCAGATCAGCCAGCTGCAGATAGTCATCATATTCCATAATTCCCCCGGTAGGATTTGAGGGGAAATTGATGATAATCGCCTTGGTTTTCGGGCTGATGGCTTTCTGAAGCTCCTCTCTTTGCAGTTTAAAACCGTTTTCTTCTCTCATTGTCACTTCCACAACCTTGCCTTTTGACAGTTCGACAATCGGGGCGTAGGCGACATAGCTGGGAGTTGGCAGAATTACTTCATCACCTTCATTTATCAGAGCTCTTAAAACGATGTCAATAGCTTCAGAACCGCCAACAGTAATCATACATTCACCTACCGGATTGTAGCTCAGATTGAAGCGGCGCAGATAGTAGTTGCAGATTTCTTTTCGCAGCTCTAAAAGACCAACATTGGCAGTATAGAAGGTTTTGCCGCATTTGATCGCATACATGGCTGCTTCTCGGATATGGTAGGGGGTGATAAAATCCGGCTCGCCCACGCCTAAAGAGATAACGCCTTTTTTAGTGCTGGCGATATCGAAAAACTTTCTAATGCCGCTTGGGGCCATTTCTCTTACCTGTTTGTTAATTAATTCATCAAAAATCATCATAATGTCATCAGCAGTCTTCCCGGTTTATCTTTTCCCTTATTCATAAGCTCACCCATAACCTTGTATTCCTTCAGGATAAACATGGTTTCAGTGGTTCGGACTCCCTCAATGGGAGCTAATCTATGAGCCACAAAATCGGCAATTTCACGCATTGTTGCGGCATTGATAATCAGCATAAATTCTGTACGGCCACTTACCAGATATAATGAAGCGACTTCAGGATAGCTGGCAATAATTTCCGCGATATGATCATAACCCTGATCTCTTTCAGGAGTGCTTGAGACAGCTATCATCGCCTTAACTATTTCTGTATTGGTATTATCCCAGTTGATGATAGTGTGATAGCCAGCAATTATATGTTTTTCCTCACATTCCCTGATCTGTTCATTAACAGTTTTTTCATCAGTATTCAGTAAGGCGGCTAAGTCGGTTACCTCGATTCTGGCATTTTTCTCCAATAGACTTAACATTTCTTTTAACATAATCACATTCTCCTTTTCATAGTGATTATTATAGCATAGATAAGCAATAAAAAAACATTTTTTATACTGTCCAAATATTTGCCAGACAGTTATTTTTATCTTTACTACTGCAGGTAATTGACTGGCAATATGGTATAATTAAGGCGGTGATATCTGATGCAGGATTATTTAGAAGGGTTAAATAAACAACAGTTAAAAGCGACCACTACCACCAGTCAGTATGTCCGAGTGGTAGCGGGAGCAGGAAGCGGTAAAACAAGGGTTCTAACTAGTAGAATCGTTTTTCTGATTAAAGAGCTGGGCATTGACCCTAAGAAGATTCTGGCCATCACCTTCACCAATAAAGCCGCTAATGAGATGAAACAGCGAGTTGAGAAGCAGCTGGATGGCACCTCTTTAGGCTGCCATATTTCGACCATCCACTCTTTTGCGGTCAGGTTCTTAAGAAGTGAAATCAAAAGAATCAACTATCCTGCCAATTTCCAGATTCTCGATGGTGATGATCAGAAAGCCATCATCAGGGAAGCCTATGAACTATATGACCTGGATAAAAGAGATCACAATTTCCGAGTGGCTCTGGATTATATCGGCAATAATAAAGTTGCCGGAATCTCCTGTGAAGAAGCGCTGAAGCGAGCCTATAGTCCTTTTTATGAGAATCTGGCAAAAGTATACAGATACTATACGGAAAGATGTCAGCAGATGTATGGTCTGGATTTTGATGATCTGCTGCTGTTTACCAATAAGATTCTGAAGCAGAATCCTGATGTTCGAGATAAATGGCAGAAGAGATTTGAATATATTCTGGTTGATGAGTTTCAGGACATCGACAATGTGCAATATGAAATGATTGAACTTCTATGTAACCGCTCGACCAGTGTCTTTGTGGTGGGAGATCCTGATCAGACCATCTATACCTGGCGCGGTGCCAATATCAATATCATTATGGATTTCGAAAAGAACTTTGCGGGCACCGAAACAATTATTCTGAATCAGAACTACCGTTCAACCAGGAACATTCTGAATGGTGCCAACAGTCTGATTGCCTGTAACAAGAATCGTTTGAAGAAGGATTTATACACGGATAATGCCGAAGGTCGAAAGATTGTTCATTTCACAGCCAGCAGTGATGATCTGGAGGCGGAATATGTGGTCAGAAAGATCTTTGATTTAGAAAAAGAAGGAGTGCAGTATAATGATATTGCCATCCTGTATCGCAGTGCCTATCTTTCAAGAGCGATTGAAAAACAGCTGATGAATGTCAAGATTCCCTATATCCTTTATGGCGGAGTGCGCTTCTATGACCGGGCGGAAATCAAGGATATGCTGTCGTACTTAAGGTTGCTGACCACTCAGGATGACCTGTCTTTTAAAAGAGTGGTCAACACACCGAAAAGAGGCATCGGCAAAAAAACGGTTGATGATCTGTTTGAACTGGCCCGAAACAAGAGAGTAAAAATGATTGAAGCAATTGACCTGTTTGATGGTCCGGCCAAAAAGAAGCTGCTCGCTTTTAAAGAGCAGGTGGAAGACTGGAACAGAAGAGCGGAACAGATGAATGTTGAAGAAATCTTTCAGATGCTGTTTGAAGAAAGTGATTATCGCAGCACCCTGGAGTTAAGCAAGGATCCTTATGATGCAGAAAGACTGGAAAACATCAAGGAACTGATGAATGATATTGTTACCTTTAAGAATGAAAATCCTGAGGCCGGTTTAGATGATTATCTGGGCAATGTTTCCCTGTATTCGGATATTCAGGCGGATAAAACCGGGAAGTTTGTTTCCCTGATGACCATTCATGCCGCTAAGGGGCTGGAGTTTGATAATGTCTTTGTCATTGGCCTGTCAGAATCGGTTTTTCCTTCAGCCAAGACTTTGAGTGAAGGAATTAAAGGTTTGGAAGAAGAAAGACGACTGGCTTATGTTGCCTATACCCGAGCTAAAGAACGATTGTATCTGACGGATAATCGCAGCTATTCCTATGCTGTGGCCACCTCTAAGGAAACCAGTCGCTTTGTTAAAGAGATAGATGAACAGTTCATTGAGAGATCTGGTCTGATTGTTCCGGAAGAAACTGAAAGAGTAGTCAATCCTGATGTTTCCTTTACCATTACCAGAACCTCTAATATCAAAGCCAGATATAGACCGGATGATATCGTGGTGCATGAATATTTTGGCGAAGGTAAGGTTCTGTCCGTTGAAAACAATCTGTATGCCAAGATTGCTTTCGAGTATCCGCATATGGTCAGAACAATCGTTGTCAGCACCCCTAAGCTGCGTAAAAAAGGAGAGTAAAAATGTCAGAGATTAAAAGCCGTATTTTAGAGTTGCGAGATTTATTAAACCGATACAACTATCAGTATTTTGTTTTGGATAATCCCAGTGTTCCGGATTATGAATACGACAGACTGCTTCAAGAGCTCAGGGAACTGGAAGAAGCTCATCCCGAGTTTTATGATGTCAATTCTCCGACCAACAGAGTCGGCGGCCATGTTTCCACCGGTTTTGAAAAGGTTGTGCATCAGGTCACTATGCTTTCTTTGGGCAACAGTTACAATCGGGAAGACATTCTAGCTTTTCATAAGCGTATTATCAGTGAAATAGATAAGGTGGAATATGTGGTGGAACTGAAGATAGATGGTCTGGCAATGTCGCTGGTCTATGAAAACGGTCAGTTTGTCCAGGCGGTTACCAGGGGAGATGGCATCACCGGTGAAGATGTCACCAGCAATGTCAGAACTGTCCGTTCAGTTCCGATGTCCATCGAATATAAAGGTCGACTGGATGTTCGTGGTGAAATCTATATGCCGAAAGCTGTTTTTGAAAGAATCAATAAAGAAAGAGAAAAAAGCGGGGAAGCCTTATTTGCCAATCCACGTAATGCCGCAGCGGGTTCAATCCGGCAGCTGGATTCAAAAATAGCAGCCAAAAGAGGGTTGGAAGCATGCTGGTATCATCTGCCTGAAGCTTTAGAAATGGGAATACAAACCCATCAGAAAGCGTTATTGTTTTTAGAACAGCAGGGCTTTAAAGTCAATCCTCTAAGAAAGGTTTGTCAGAGTATCGATGAAGTCTGGGAGTTTATCAGTGAAATCGGTGAAAAAAGAAATGAGCTGCCTTATGAAATTGATGGCATGGTAATCAAGGTCAATGATCTGACAGCACAGCTGGCTCTGGGCTATACAGCCAAATATCCTAAGTGGGCAATTGCCTACAAATTCCCGGCTCAGCAGGTCATAACCAGGGTTCTGGACATCTTCTGCACAGTTGGAAGGACAGGCAAGGTAACTCCTAATGCCCGCTTTAAACCGGTCAGTGTGGCTCAGACAACGGTTGAATATGCCACTCTGCATAATGAAGATTATATTAATGAACTGGATATTAAACTTTATGATAATGTGATAATTGAAAAAGCGGGCGAAATCATACCT
>JARKSP010000038.1 GCA_029974225.1 Erysipelotrichaceae bacterium | reverse complement strand
GACTATGCAATGTGCGGTGACCGGGGAATTGGAGAGGCTTTTGGAGTGGAACTGGATTTACCAGCCACTATAGCCAATGGCGGCAAAACCTGTCAGTTAAGATACATCAGAAGGAAATAAGAGAAATAATTAAAAACAGCTAAGGATTCAGCGATAAAATGCTGAATCTTTTTATCATAAACAGAATTTACATATGTAAAATTTAATTTATAACATTTTTAAAGCGCATTTTAGTCAAAAAAAGATATTATAATAAAATCAGAAGTTCAATCAGAGGAGGTCAGAAGATGGACAGTAAAGCCAAAGATCTTACAAAGGTAAGTTTTGCGATAGCGGTAATGTACGCGGTCTTTTGGGCTTATAGTTTTCTTATCGGCAGACATTTGCCAATTTCCGATAATCTGAAGAATATGATGTCCTTGCTGGTGCTGTATGTGATTGGCTTAAGCTTATTTGTTTTCATCACTAAAGATATGGCTGACAATAAGCTGCCGAAAGAAAAATTACCCTTTAAAAGCCTGTTAAACTGCTTTTTTCTTCAGTTTAGTGCTTTAGTGGTTTCAATGCTGGCTATCGCTTTATCAATGCTGATCAGCAAAGAAAACATAGCTGAAAGTAATAACCTTTCCTTTTTTAGGCTGCTGTCACTGCTGGTTATTGCGCCGGTGCTGGAAGAGCTGGTATTTAGATATTTTATGGCCAGAAAACTAAATAAATATGGATCTGCCTTGTTTGTTCTGCTTTCAGCATTCTGTTTCTGTATTGTTCATGGTGTTTCTGCCGGTATACCGACGATGATCTATACTTTTCTGTTAGGCTTGTTATGGGCTTATCTGATGATCAAAACAGGAAATGTCTTAATACCGATTATCTATCATTCCCTGTCTAATTTATTTGGCGGCATCATACCCCAGATATTGCTGGGTTATGCGGAACAGTTTTTTTCTTTATATATCATTCTGATTATAGTTTTTGCGATAGCCGGAGTCATCCTGCTGATAATAAACCGAAAAGACTATGCTTTGGATGATAGAATTTTCAGTCGAAACAATCTTAAAACAGTTTTTAGCAGTAAAGGAGTGCTGTTTCTGATGCTGGTAACCATAACTTTTATGATTATTAAACAGCTGATGCTGTAACCTGCAGTCAAAGAGATAAAAAAAGATTCAGCTTTAATTTCTGAATCTTCTTATTTTAGTCATCCATATCTTCAAAAGCAGCTAAGCCTTTTTTTACTTCTATTTTCTGGTCACCGTGTTTGACCTGAGTCATAGTCACAAATGAAAGCAGGACAAATATCGCTGCATAGATAAACAGAATCTTATAGTCAATCAGCCTCATTAAGGTACCGGCTAAAATTGGGGTTATTATTTGCGCTGACATACTGGCTGTATAGTAATAGCCGGTAAATTTACCGATGTCAGAACCCTTACACATTTCAACCACCATTGGCAGAGAGTTGACATTGATGCAGGCCCAGGCAAAACCGACTAAGGCAAAAGCGATAAACATCGGAACAGTGATAGTTTTTGATAAACTTGTTAAGATAAATCCCAGACCAAAGCAGGTAGATAACAGTATAATACCAAAACTGATGATTTTTTTACGTCCGAACTTGCTTGCCAGACTGCCAACCGGAATATAAGAGACGATAGCTCCGGCAGTTGCGATTAAAAGACAGGTGCTGGCGCCACCTAAACCCTGTCCCATGACAACGTTGACATAGGTTGTAAACCAGGTGGTAACGGCATTGTATCCGGTAAACCATAAGGCAATAGAAGCCAGCAGGAATAATAGTGAGCGCTGTACCTCCTTTGGCAGTTTTTCTGTTCCTGAGCCATCATCTTCAGCCAGATTCCATTCCGGATGCTGATGTTCCAGTTCTTTGTTTTTTTCAACCAGCTTAGGTTCATTGATAAAGATAAACAGTAAGCCTACCGAAATAAACATGATTGCGGCAACCACCAGAAACAGTGGCTGGTAGTTGATGTGAGCCAGCCCGGCGGTTTTAGCATTGGGATACATTATTGCGGCAATTGCCAGATAGATAATTCCCCCAACTGCTCCCATCAGGTTGATAATAGCATTAGCTTTAGAACGTAATGGCTTAGGTGTAACATCAGGCATTAAGGCTACTGCCGGTGAGCGGTAAACGCCCATAGCTATCAGTAATAATCCTAATACTATGATGAACGATACAATCTTAAATGGCGAAGGATTATGGAAATAGCTGTTATCAAGCAGTGGCAGCAGGTTCATCAGGATAACTGCACAGCCGGTGCCAAATAAAATAAACGGCATTCTTTTGCCGATTCTGGTATCTGTCTTATCAGACAGGGAACCGAATAGAGGCAAAAGAAACAGGGCCAGAACATTATCAATAGCCATGATAGCTCCCGAGATAGTTTCATTCATTTTAAAAGTCGTAGTTAAAATCAGCGGAATAATACTGTCGTACAGCTGCCAGAAAGCACAGATAGACAGAAAGGCCAATCCTACGATAAATGTTTGTCTGTTGTTAAGTTTCATATTGATTCTCCTATTTCTTTTTCTATTATAAGATATTTTCCCTTTTTTAGAAATCTTATATTTCAAATGAAGTATATACTATATTCAAGTCAGTAGACAAGTGTGCTGATAAAGCAGTAAAAACTGATAGGAGAAGAATTTGTTGAATTGAGTGATGATTTATAATTTTTACTATTCCTGTCATGTTATAATTATAATAGTGAAAGAAGAAAACTTAATAAGGATAATAGGAGGTGCTTTATGTTACATGAAGTTAGTTTTCTTTCTTATAATGAAAGAGATAATGTCAAAGGCTGGATTTATGTTCCTGCCTGCAAGCCAAGAGGAATACTTCAGATAGTGCATGGATTTGGTGAACACTCGAGAAGATATCTTCATATGATAGTGGCAATGATGGATGCTGGTTTTATTGTGGCAGCTGATGATCATGTCGGTCACGGTAAAACAGCAGTAGAAAATCCTGGAACCTGGGGTGACTGGGGCGATAAGGGTTATCGCACCATGATGGAAGATGAGCACAGATTAACGCAGATTGTCAAAGAAAAATATCCTGGACTGCCATATTTCCTGTATGGCCATAGTATGGGCTCATTTATTGCCAGAGACTATATTGCCGAATATGGTGCTGAACTGGCTGGCTGTATCCTGTGTGGAACCAGTGGTCCGTTCCCGGGACTGGCAGAAAGCAAGAAACGTTTGGAAAAACTGCTGGCTGAAGGTAAGGGCAATGAATCAGGAGCGGAAGAAATAGGTAAACTGCTAGGCTGGATGATTGAAAGATGTGATGAAAAAATTCGCTTCGGCAATGAATGGATCTGCCATGATGAATATGTGCAGTATGACCATGCTCATGATCCGTTTGATGCTTTCACTAAACCGACATTGATTAAATCAGCCTATGATTTTGTCCTGATGCTGGAAGCAGTAGGTTCTAAAGAATGGGCTAAAAAAGTACCGGTAGATTTACCGATCTACAATATTGCCGGTGATCAGGACCCGGTTGGTCAGTATGGCGAAGGGGTATATCAGGTCAGCAACTGGCTGATTGATACCGGTCATTATGTGGATACCAGATTATATTCCGGCTATCGTCATGAAATCCATAATTATGATGATCTGAAATGGGAAGTAGAAGATGACATCATTGAATTCATGGAGTCTGTCTTAGATGACGAATAAATTATTCATCTATCGGTAATCCAGATTTATAAGAGATACCAGCTGTTAAAAGAATGGCATAGAATACTGATGTTTTATGCCATTTTAACTTTAATTATCTTAGATGGTTTAACGGCAGGAATATGGATGAGTAATTATTTTCAGTTTAGAAGTACTTGTAATGGGGCGCTTAATATGTAATAATAAAAACACTATATTCAGAAAGTATTTTATGCGCAACATAACAGGTTGACTTTTAAAAAAAGTCCAGCTTGTTTTAAATAACGGGGCTCTGATATAGTTTATATATTATGGATGCCCCTAAAGCAGATTAACTCAGCATGCATGCTATGCTGAGTTTTACTAAGAGGACATTATGAAATTTGATTTTCTTTTTTTAGGTAATGCGATATTATTTGGCATTGGACTGGCAATGGATGCTTTTTCGGTTTCTCTGGCTAACGGTTTAAGTGAACCGAAGATAAAAAACTCAAAGATTAATCAGATAGCGGCCACTTTTGGCCTCTTTCAGAGTCTGATGCCTTTAATCGGCTGGCTCTGTATCCATACCATTGTGACTGTTTTTATCGGGTTTCAGAAATTTATTCCCTGGATTGCCCTGATACTGCTGTTATATATAGGCGGTAAGATGATTCTGGAATGTTTCAGCAGCAGAGAAGAGTGCCTTGTTGAAGAGCTGTCTCTGGCAGTCCTATTGCTTCAGGGGATTGCGACATCTATTGATGCCTTAAGTGTGGGCTTTACAATTTCGGATTACAGTTTCCGCTTTGCTTTTTATGAGGCAGCTATTATCGGCATGGTAACCTACCTGCTAAGTTATTCAGGGGTAAAAATAGGTCAGAAATTCGGTACCAGACTATCAAATAAAGCCTCACTGACTGGTGGGATTATATTGATTTCTATCGGTCTGAGAATCTGGATTACCGGAGTGTTCATTTAAAAAGGTTGGATTTGATCTGCTCCCTGTCAAGAAGACACGGGAAATATCTAAAAAAATTCTAGACCAGCCGAAGATTCGGGTGGGTGTTTACTTGCCAGACCAGCTTTGTATTTTTCAATACGTCTGGTGACTGGTATCGGATAACTCGTAGGTATATCAGCT
>JARKSP010000006.1 GCA_029974225.1 Erysipelotrichaceae bacterium | reverse complement strand
TCGGCACCATCCACATATAAAGCTAATTGCCCAGCATCAATTAAATCCAGCACCAGACATCCGGCAAATATTCCAATGGAAGTGATAAAAATTCCCTTGAAACCGCCATGACCCATCTCAATGCTTGGAACAAGCAGTGAGAAAAAGGTCGCTGCCAGCATAACTCCAGCCGCAAAACCTAAGAGTATGTTGATGGCTTTTTTAGAAATATTCTTAGCAAAAAAGATTGGTATAGCTCCCAGAGCAGTTGCCAGACCAGGCAGGATGAGTTGGGCTGCAATTCTTAAATTCATAAAAATCTCTCCGTTTCTTAATAGATATAGTTGTCTTAAGATACCTGAATTTTTGTAATTAATGTATATGGTATATCATTGTTGTGAGTTAGCGATGCCTAACTCAGTAATGTATTTTATCTTTAATTATATAAAAAGTCAATATAGTATGATGAAATCTATTGAGTAAGTCCCTTTGGCATTATTAATAGTTTTGTAGTGAGGTAGGTTTAATTCATTATATGCGGATAATAAAAAAATGCCTAGGAGGCAACGTACTTACAATACGTTTAGCTTTTAGCTACCTTACCCAGGTCTTGCATAAATATAATAGCACATAAGTTTCTGATTGTCAAAAAAACTCATTATTGCAGACTATTTTATCTGTTCGTCCCTTAATTATGCGGCCTGGAAACGAACTGATTCTAAAGTTTTTTCTTTTTAATACTGGCAACACATTTTTTACTATTTTTTTATCTTTATATAAATTGTAAAAAGTATTAACTATCAAGTCTGCTAATTGAATGCCGAAATTTGACCTAGAATCATAATATGTGATAATAAAATCAAAATTATCCAAGCAGAATTCAGTTTTTAAATATGTTTCTAAATTATTCAGATTCCCTATTCGTATATTTCTGTTGTCTATGCTGATAATAAATTCAATGCTATCATTAATCTGATTTAAATTCAGTAATGGTAATATGCAGTCTTTAAAAAGCAGTTTTATAGCATAATTGAAGAAAATATTGGATTCAACTATTTCTTTTTTCATTGCATTCTTATCAAATACCTTAACACAGCCATAAAATGTATCTATATCCTGTACACTGTTAAAAATGCTTCTTTTTTCATTATCCGTCATATCATATGATTTTATTTCTTCATCCAGGGAGATGTTTTTGCTTGTCTTTATTGCTTTATCAATTTTCTTATATGTTGATGTTACCTTTGACTTGTCTTTTCCTAGCACAAAATATCCGCCAACAGCAAAATACTGGGTTTTACTATTTTTATGTATTGAACCGCTTTCATCAATGTAAACATATATTTCCATATTTATCTTCCTTAATTTTCTTCACCTGTGAATTGGAATTATTGTAACACAATTATCATAATAAATATAATCAGATTCCTTAGGCAAAATTCCGTATTATAATTTCAGGTATAAAAAAAGAACTCTGGCAGTTCGTAAATTTAACTGGAGCGGATGAGGGGAATCGAACCCCCGTAGTCAGCTTGGAAGGCTGAAGTTCTACCATTGAACTACATCCGCACTTTATAAATGGTGACCCGTGGGCGATTCGAACGCCCGACCCCCTGATTAAAAGTCAGATGCTCTACCGACTGAGCTAACGGGTCAGATGGCTGGAATGGATGGATTCGAACCATCGAAATGCCAGAGTCAAAGTCTGGTGCCTTACCACTTGGCTACATCCCAAGCTTCTCAAAAAAAGATGGTGGGAGGAGGCAGATTCGAACTGCCGAACCCATAGGGAACAGATTTACAGTCTGCCGCGTTTAGCCACTTCGCTACCCTCCCAGTTATCTTTGGCAAATCATGGTGCCGGATATAGGACTTGAACCCACAACCTACTGAGTACAAATCAGTTGCTCTGCCAGTTGAGCTAATCCGGCTTAAAAATGGTGGAGGTTAACGGGCTTGAACCGCTGACCCCCTGCTTGTAAGGCAGGTGCTCTCCCGACTGAGCTAAACCTCCATTGCTTACGTGCCTATATAATTTAACATAAAAAAAGCATGTAAGTCAACATCTATTTAAAAAAAACCTTATTTTCCAGGCCATAATATTATATAATATAATTGTTTAAATCAATCATTTTTTCACTAATGATTGAAGTCTTTAGATATAAATGGTATATTGTTATTAAATATTGCATTTTGGAGGATTTAATATGAAAAAAGTACAGAAAAGGTTAAGTGTTTTCCTAATATTACTGATGATGCTGACCTTTAATAATTGGAGTATGGTATTTGCTTCGACAGTACAGAAAGATGGAGATGCACCGGTAAGTACAGGTGGTTTTACCCCTGTTCATGATGGTGAATATGTTGAAGCAACCAACAGTTATGATGATGGTGATCCGACATACTATCTGGCAACTCACGATCCATTTAAAGCAGGTTTGACAGAAATAACCTATAATGGAGTTGTCTATCCTTTGGCTGGGGTTGCTTTGGTGAGCGAGGACTTTAATTATCACACCCAGACCGCAAGTGACGGAGCAAGGATTTTTGCATATGATGGTCCTTCTAATATTACTATCTTCTTTGATGATGGCAGATATAATGATACCGTCGCAACAAACTATACTGCCTTCTCTCGCACCAACAACTCTTACATCGGGTTAAACAAAGATGGAAATGGAGAGTCGATGGTTACTATCAGTAGAAATCCTAGATTTATAATCTTATTTGGAAATCTGATGGAAAGATATCTGCTGAATAATAAAAACCTGTAATTTGAAAACCTTAAGTTTGACGGGAAGAATATTGATATGGTTCCAGTTGACCTTCTAGGTGCAAGAAACAGAGGAGAAGCTCTAATCTTTATTAGCGGAGGTCATAATAGAGGTGCTGATGGTCTGGTTATGAGAGATATCGTAATTGAAAATGTTGGTGACACCAATCATGACAATAACGGATTTATTTTACTTCCGGATACATTAAGAAAAAATGTTGCCATCAACATCATTTTCAATCCTGGACAGGTTAATCTGGAGAATATTACTATCAGAAATGTCAGGACAGATGGTGGCTTTGGTGTAGTCTCGGTTCAGGACAGCAGTGATTCATATTTAAGAAACATTTCAATAGATATGAGTGAAGTTCGACCAGATTATGTGTTTATATTTTATAATATATATGTTTCACCTGTGAAGGTGGAAACGACTCAGGGTAATATTGGTGAGGGACCAGCTTTGGATTATCCTGATCACAAAACAGTTATTGAAAGTCTTACTACCACTAATGTCGCTAATCCGGAAAATGACACAATATATGTTCAGGATTATCGCTATCATTATGTCAGTGTTCCTAGTGACTATCGCTATGCTGTCTGGAACATGTCTAACGGAGACTATTTCACCCCGGTATTTGATGCCTGCAAAGAATTAAAACCAGCTACTGCTGGTAAAGCGATACAGGATATTAATGATGGCTACTGGGTGGTGGATGCTAATTCTGCAGTTTCAATTGAACAGCAGCTTGAGGATATTCTTACAGTAATGGGTTATACGGAAAACGGCGGAAATCCTAAAGCTCCACGTGCCAACATTAAATTATTCTCAGATACAGCAATTCCTGGTTTCACAGTTCCTGATGGCTATGCCGGTATGGATGTCAACATCGTAGCGGTGCCAACAGCTGATACCTTATATTCATCTAAAGTTTTAGTGCCAACAGTTGATAATGTGGTGATTATTTTGCCGGCAGACACTAATGTCAAACTTTATAACTTCGATTTCTTTGAAAATGCTCAATACACTATGTATGAAGCAATTGCTGGCATCACACCTTTGGCAACTCTTATGGATCCTGCTGATAAAGCCAATGGAACATATGATTTTCCTGGCTATCCAAATTATGCCGACTATGCTCCAGCTGCAGCGGTGGATCCAAAAGTTATCAATTCAAATTCAAATACCTTTGTAAACT
Organism: Erysipelotrichaceae bacterium; assembly: GCA_029974225.1. Classification (GTDB taxonomy): domain Bacteria; phylum Bacillota_I; class Bacilli_A; order Erysipelotrichales; family Erysipelotrichaceae; genus UBA1783. The sequence goes on along the minus strand of JARKSP010000006.1, from coordinate 7,110 downwards.
GTAAATTTGTAGTTTTAGCTTCAGAAATTGAAATTACCAATATACCTGTAGAACTGGTTGTCGGCAGAACCCATGATTTAGATCATGAATTCACCGGTAGCAGCACTTTAAATGAAGACCTGACTCTACCGGCAGAAATTGACGATACTGAGGTTATGTGGGTTTCAAGTGATGAAACAATCGCTACTATCAATGCTGATGGAGTGGTTACTCCTTTAGCTGATGGTGAGGTAACTTTCTTCCTGAAAGCATTAGACAGTTATAACAATGGAGAAATTGAAAAGCCATTTGCTTCAGTTAAACTTACTGTTGTCACCAGATTCAATCTGACTACCAGTGTAGATGGCGGAAACGGTACAGTTTCGCCTGGTAAAACGGATGTTCTGAAGGGAACAACTGAAACAGTGACTTTCACACCAGATGAGGGTTATGAAATTGATAAGGTCACTGTAAACGGTGTAGAAGTGGCTGTTGTAGGAAATACTTTAACTCTGGTTATGGATGAAAATAAAGATGTTGTTGTCAGCTATAAGAAGATGCCGATCACTACCAGATGGGTTGATGAAGACAACAATGATCTGAAAGCTCCGGTAACGGCATTAGAGGCTCAGCCTGCTGGCACTATTGAGGGCTATAGCTTTGTAGAAACAATTACTGAAGGTACCAATGTTACCCACTGTTTCGAAAAGATAGTTATTCCTGATACAGGTGATAATTATCCAATCCAATTATTAATCTCAATTGCCATGGTATCTCTGGCAGGAGTGGTAATCGTTTCAAAAAGAAAAAAGTCTTATGGAATGAAAGCGTAATTGCAAATAAATATTAAACTAATTAATCCTTAACAATATCTAAAAATCAGTTGCTGTGATTCAACGGCAACTGATTTTCTTGTTTAAATCACTACTATTTTTCCCCACTTACCGGACATTTAATGTATAATAAATATCGGTGAGGTGTTTTGTATGTTAAAAGTATTTAATAAACCAGCCTTGACAAGAAGGCAGAGATTTACAAAAGCCATTCTGTCTGGAAGTCTTTTCACGCTTCTGGCAACAGTTTTAAATATTGTTCTGATAAAAGTATTTCATCTGTATTTTGTAATTCTTTATCTGGCTATTGGCCTTGGTGTTGGCTATGTTATTCAACATTTTGGTAAAGGAGTGCAGGTACAGTTTTCGATTTTAGCTGCTGGACTGACAGCAGTCTGTATTATAATCTGTGATCTGGTAGCTTATGATTTTAATCTGTTTAGTCTGTTAAGCAGTTTTACCGATAGCTATAATACATTATTTGCGCTTGGCTATCGGATAGCAGGAGTTTATCTGGCATATAGTAATGCCAGAGTAGTATAGGTGACAGTATGAAAAGATATGGTATTCCACTGATTGTAATATTTGCCGGTTCATTTGTTTTATCGCTGCTAGATAGATATCTGCCACTTGACAGCACAGTAATCTATTTTCTAAAAGCGATGTTACTGTTCATTTATGGTGTCTACCTAAGCACCAGCAGCAGAAAATCAAGTGGCTGGGTTAAAAAGTTTGTTGTGGCCGGGCTTTTTGTCTTGGTTCTGCTATTTGATTTAGGCCTGATAAGAGTGGCATTACTAAGCAGAATTTTATCTTTTGTCGGAGTAAATTCAATTATTTATGCCATGCTGTATATTTATTTTGGTTATATATTTTTTTAGATGGAGGTTTTTAAATGCAAATTAATGATATTGTTAAAGGATTTAAAGTTGATAAGGTTGTGGAAAGTGATGAGTTACAGGCAACGGCCTACTATCTGACTCATTTAAACACTAAAGCCCAGCTTTTATATTTGGATAGAGATGATGACAATAAAACTTTCGCTATCGGTTTTAAAACAATCCCTACCGACAGTACCGGTGTCTTTCATATTCTGGAACACTCGGTTTTAGGAGGATCAGAAAGATTTCCGCTCAAGGAACCTTTTGTTGATTTATTAAAGAGTTCTTTAAACACCTTTCTGAATGCGATGACTTTTCCCGATAAGACAGTTTATCCGGTAAGTTCAAGAAATGATAAAGACTTCAAGAATTTAATGAGAGTATATCTGGATGCGGTTTTCAATCCGCTTTGTCTGAAAAATGAAAACATCTTCCGCCAGGAAGGCTGGCACTATGAAATAAATGATAAGAATGACCCTGTTATTTATAAGGGGGTCGTATATAATGAGATGAAGGGTGCTTATTCCACAGCAGAAACCATGGCTACTGAATTTCTGCTGAATGAACTGTTTCCGGATAACTGTTATCAGTATTCCTATGGTGGTAATCCTGAGGCAATTCCAGAGCTGACCTATGAGGGCTTTAAGGCTTCACATGCTAAATATTATCATCCGACAAATTCAATGATTTTCTTAGATGGCAAAATGAACATTGAAGAAACCTTAGGAATAATCAACGATGAATATTTAGCGGATTATACGGAAAATAAAAAAGTAGATAGAATTGAAAAACAGAAACCAATTGTAAAGGATGTTACAGTAAAAGAGTATGCGGTGCCAGCTAATACGGATACAGCCAATAAGGCTATTGCTGCCTTTGGCTTTGGTCTATCAGATTTTGATGATTATGAGGTAAATACAGCTTTTCAGATGATTGCCAATATTCTGGCTGAAAATAATGAATCTGTTTTAGTAAAAGCTATTTTAGAAAAAGGTTTAGCTGAAAATGTTAATGTCGGGGTGGAAACTTTTCTGTTACAGCCAGGTCTTTATATGCTGGTAAATAATACCAAAAAAGAGAATTATGATGAAATTGTTGCAACTATCAAAGAAGTTCTGACTAATATTGTCAATAAAGGATTAAACAAAGAGGAATTAATCGCCAATCTGAACAAAATGGAATTTGCTAACAAGGAAAGAGACTTTGGTTTCGCTCCTAAAGGAATTATCTATGCCATTGTTGCGATGGGTGGCTGGAACTATGGTGGTAATCCACTGGACAGTCTATGCAATGAACAGGTTTTTAAGTCTTTAAGAGAAAAAATTGATACTGATTATTTTGAAAAACTGATTCAGGAATATTTATTGGATCCAGCTCATCATGCAGCCCTGCTGATGGTTCCTTCAACAACAATGGAAGCTGAAAAACAGCAGGAGCTGGATAAAAAGCTTGAGAATTACAAGGCATCATTATCTGCTGAGCAGCTTGCTGATTTAATAGCCTTTAACAGGCAGCTGGCAGAATGGCAGTCTCTAGAAGAGAGTCCGGAAGTAAAGGCCACACTGCCAACTTTAGAGTTAAGCGATATTGACGAAAATCCGACAATTATTGAAAAAGAGATTAGAGAAGTCGACGGGGTACCGGTTATCAGTTATAAACCGGAGGCAGAAGGAATCACCTATGGCGCTTTATATTTCAATGTGGCAGATCTGTCACTTCAGGACTGTCAGGATTTAGCTCTTGTCATTAAACTGATTGGTGATCTGGCAACGAAAAAACATTCAACAAGTGAACTTGCCAGAATCAGAAACACCTACCTGGGCAGTTTCAATGTTTCTAATACCCTGATTCCTAATGAGCATGATGATAGTTACAGACATCTGGCCACTATCACCTATTCCTGCCTGGACAAAAACAATGATATTGCCTTAGAGATTGTTAAAGAGCATTTATATGACACTTTATTTAATGATGAAACAGCAGTACTCAATGTTTTAAAGCAGATTAAAGCAACTATGGAAATGGAAGTTTCAATGATGGGACATGAATATGCGATTAACAGAGCAATAGCTTCTGCCTGTGAGGTTGGAACAGTTAAAGAGGTAATGGAAGGATACAGTTTCTATAACTATGTTAAAGAACTGATTGCTGACTTTAATGCGGAAAAACTGGTAAGGCTTCAGAGTGTCTATAATTCAGTGTTTACTAAAAATCGTCTTACTTTCAGTGTGATGAGTGCACAGCAGGAAAAGATTACTGCCAATATTCTGGCTATGCTGAAACAGGATGATAAACCTGTTGTAAAAGCTGATAGAGAAATAATGGCCAAAGTCAATGAAGGCATTACTATTGCTTCACCTGTCGGCTATGCAGTAATGGGGGCTAATGTCGCTGATGAAGTCAGGGATGTCAAAGGTAATCTGGAAGTATTGAACAAGGTGCTGTTTCTGGATTATCTGTGGAGCGCCATCAGAGCTAAGGGTGGAGCCTATGGCTGTGGGGCTTCTGCTAAAGCCGGCAATATCGTCTTATTCTCCTATCGTGACCCAAATCCAAGACATTCTATCGAGGTGTATAGAGAAGTCAATGATTTTATTGACAGTTACTACAGTCATACCGACAGTTTAGATAATTACATTATTGGTACTATTGGTGACAGCGATCCGCTTTTAACCGCTAAAACTAAAATTCGTGCCGGTAATGCTGAATATTTTGCCGGTGTTACTGAACAGGATAAATTTAAACTGCGAAAACAGATTTTATCAACTACCAAAGAGGATTTCCTGAAGTTAAAAGAAGTCTTTGCCAAGGTCAATCAGAGGGCCAGTATCTGCATTGTAGCAGGGGCTAATCTGCTTGAACAATGTGAAGATATTATTGAAAGAACTTTAGAACTGTAAAAAGGGATCTCACATCGTTGATGTGGGATTTTATCTTAAAGACAGTTTGTAAGGTTATACATTTAGTTTTATTTTATTAGTGATATAATTAGACTATGAGAAAAAACAACAGATTATTTGCGGCTATCGTAATATTATTAGCGTTAATTTTAGGTATATCTTACGTTTATGGTAAGTATTATTTTCCTAGTGCAAAGTCATATTCAGCCTATCTGGAGATTTTCCAGGAATTTGAAAGTGGAGAAATTATTTCTATTTCCATAGATTCAATAAACCACAGTGTGGTGATTAAACCTAGTAACAATGAAAAAATAAAAGTTTCCTATTACCAGAAGGTTGACAACTCCAATGTTTTCAGGCTGGATCAGAAAGTTTTAACGATGGAATTTATTGAAAAGGTTGAAAACTTTGATTCGCTGATTTTTTCACCTGAAAGAAATGTCGGTGTCATTACGATTTATCTGCCTCAGGAATGTTTAATTGATTTCAATGTTAAAACCATCATTGGCAGTTTTTCGATTGGGGATGTCAATGTCAGAAATATCAACTTCAACAATATTACAGGTGACTTTACGATGAACAGTGTCAACTGCAATAACATCCTCTTATCCTGTAATACCGGTAATATCAAAGTGGAAGGCGTTACTTTTAACCGCTTTAACGGTTCGGTTGTTTCAGGTGAATTTGAATTTGCCTTAGTCGACAGTTTTGACTCATATAAGTTTGAAGTCTCAACTACCTATGGGCAGCTGAAAGTGAATAACGGCTATATCTATGTGACTAATGTTGTTAATGAAATTGAAACCGTGGAAAAAAGCAACAGTCTGATTTCCGAAAGCTCCAAGGAGGGTAAAACCTTTATTTTAACCACTTTAAGAGGAAATATATCAATCAATACGATAGAAGATAAAGATATCGTTGAAGATAATACAGAAGCTAATTCGTAGCTTCTTTTGTGTGCGGGAGGATTTATGATTAATAAGATGATTGAAATTATTGCCAGAGAAGATGAACAGATAGCTGCGGCAATAAAACAGGAGTTTGAAAGACAAAATCGTAACATCGAACTGATAGCTTCAGAAAATATTGTTTCTGAAGCAATTTTAATGGCTACCGGTTCAGTTTTGACCAATAAATATGCGGAAGGCTATCCCGGCAGAAGATATTATGGTGGCTGTTATGTGGTGGATGAAGTTGAAAACCTGGCTATTGAAAGGGCCAAAAAGCTGTTTGGCTGTAACTATGCCAATGTTCAGCCCCACTCCGGGTCACAGGCTAATTTCGCTGTCTACCAGGCTTTGTGCAATGTTGGTGATACGATAATGGGAATGTCTCTGGATAATGGAGGACATTTGACTCATGGCTCACCATTTAATTTCTCCGGCAAAAACTATAACATAGTTACTTATGGGGTTGATGAAAAGACCTGTCAGATTGATTATCAGCAGGTGGAAAAAATAGCCCGGCAGTGTCAGCCTAGGATGATAATAGCTGGTGCCAGTGCCTATCCTAGAATTATTGATTTTGAAAAAATGGCCCAGATAGCTCACAGCGTGGGAGCCTATCTGATGGTTGATATGGCTCATATTGCCGGACTGGTAGCAGCAAAACTGCATCCTTCTCCCGTTGGCTATGCTGATGTAGTTACCAGTACGACCCATAAGACTTTAAGAGGTCCTAGAGGTGGACTGATTCTGTGCAATGATGAAAAGATTGCCGGTAAAATCAACTCAGCAGTTTTCCCGGGAACTCAGGGCGGTCCACTTGAACATGTAATTGCTGCTAAGGCCATTTCTTTCAAGCAGGCCATGACAGCTGAATTTGTCGACTATCAGAAGCGGATTCTGGCCAATGCTAAGGCCATGGCCAGGGCGATTGAAGATGGTGGTCTGGATCTGGTAAGTGGGGGCACTGATAACCATCTGGTGTTAGTTGATTTGAGAAAGGCCAATATTAGCGGTCGGGAAATGGAAAAGAGACTGGATGAAATTTATATTACAGCCAACAAGAATGTCATTCCTTTCGACAGTGAAAAACCATCGATTACTTCCGGAATCAGAATTGGCAGTCCAACTGTAACCAGCAGAGGCTTTAGCGAAGAAGACTGCTATCTGGTCGGACAATTGATTGTCGAAGCCAGTAAAGGTGATTTCCAGCAGAAAAAAGAGCAATTAATCCAGCAGGTTATTGCTTTAACGGATAAATATCCGATTTATAGTAATAAATAAAATAATAAAGTCCACTGGAACAAGATCTTAGGGTTTGTTATCAGATTGTTGACTAATGGAAATTGTTTTTGAAGTTATCGATTGTCAGCTGTCTTAACATAATATAAACTATAAAAGATGTTTAAAATACATAACATGCAGAATGAGAGGATGAGAAAAGAATATTTATGCCTACAGCTAAAGAAAATGCAACTGAAATTAATGAAAAGTCTTCTGATGTTTCAAAATCCAATCTGGTATTAAAGTTTGAAGATGTTTCATGTAGCAGCGCTGGAAACTTAATAAAACT
>JARKSP010000004.1 GCA_029974225.1 Erysipelotrichaceae bacterium | reverse complement strand
CTGTCATCCTTGGGATTATAGCCTATCTGAAATCTCTCTATGATATTGTCATCAATATTTCTTTTATTTAAATAATCCCGGTAGAACCTGCCCTCCTGTGATTTCAGTTCGTACTGACAGTAGTTTACCGCTTCCTTCATCAGTTTATGAGTGATGGTTTCCTCAAACACATTAGTTTTTGCAACACCAAAGTCATAATTATAACCGATTTTTTCAGCGACCAATCTGACTGCTTCAACATAGTTCAGATGTTTGTATTTCATCACAAAGGAAAACACATCACCTGAACTTTTATTTTCTGGCGGACAGGAGAAACATTTGAAAATCTGTTTATCTACAGAAATATGCAATGACGGATTATTGTCATCATGAAAAGGACAATAAGCAACATAATTGTTTCCTTTTTTGATGGTTTGAATAAAACTGCCAATAATATCCTGGATGGGAGCTTTACTTTTAATATCATTGATTATTTCTGTCGGTATTCTCATTCTCTCTCCTAAAATTTAATATATTCAGCAATATAGCTTTCTAAATCTTCTATTCTGATTATTTCCTGCTCCATAGTATCTCTGTTTCTTACTGTTACTGTACCATTTGGTTCAGTATCAAAATCGATTGTAATACATAAAGGAGTGCCTATTGCATCCTGTCGGCGATAACGTTTTCCTATTGAACCAGTCTCGTCATACTGTACATCAAGTGACCTGGCCAGGTTTTTATAGATCTCAAAAGCCTTATCTGATAATTTCTTACTTAGCGGTAATACAGCTGCCTTGACAGGAGCAAGAGCCGGATGCAGATGCATTACTATTCTGATATCCTCTTTTTCTTCAGTACCGATGTTTTCCTCATCATAGGCATCACAGATAAAGGCTAAAAACAGTCTTTCAACTCCAACAGAAGGTTCCACACAGTAAGGTACAAATTTCTCATTGCTAAAGGGGTCAAAATAACTCAAGTCAGCCTTTGAATGATTCATATGCTGTTTTAAATCATAATCCGTTCTATTGGCAATCCCCCATACCTCTCCCCAGCCGAAAGGAAATTTAAACTCAATATCACAGGTTCCTTTAGAATAGAAAGCCAGTTCTTCAGGAGTATGGTCTCTAAATCTTAAATTCTCATTTCTGATACCCAGATTTTTCAGCCAGTCCAGACAATACTTCTTCCAGTAGGCATACCAGCTGTCATCTTCACCGGGAGTGCAGAAAAACTCCAGCTCCATCTGTTCAAACTCCCTGGTTCTAAAGATAAAGTTGCCAGGAGTAATCTCATTTCTAAAAGCCTTGCCAATCTGACCAATACCGAACGGCAGCTTCTTTCGCATGGATCTTTGGACATTTCTAAAATTGACAAACATACCCTGTGCTGTTTCAGGTCGCAGATAAATGGTGCTCTGACTGTCTTCAACCACCCCCTGAAAGGTCTTGAACATCAGATTAAACTTTCTGATATCCGTATAGTCCAGCTGACCGCAGTTAGGACAGACAATCTTATTTTCATTTATATAATTAACCATATCCTCATTAGACATTGATTCAACCTTGACTTTTCCCCTAGCCTGGTTTTCTATCAGCTGATCGGCGCGATATCTGGTTTTACATTTTCGACAGTCAATTAAAGGATCTGAGAAATTCGCCACATGTCCTGTCGCCACCCAGACTTCCGGATTCATTAGAATCGCTGACTGAATTCCTTCATTATTGACATCTTCCTGAATGAACTTTTTCCACCAGGCGTTTTTAATGTTTTTCTTTAGATTCATACCTAACGGGCCAAAATCCCAGGTATTTGACAACCCTCCGTAGATCTCAGAACCCTGATAAACAAAGCCTGATGTTCTTAAGTGATTGACAATCTGCTCGAATGTATATTTAGACATAAATAATCCCTCATTTCTATTCTTTCATCTTAATATATACGTTTATTATTAACAAAAGTAAACCTAATGATTCAAATTTTTCAAACTCTGATAACTTTTCAGATATATGCCTGAATAGGTAATCAGGATAAGCATTAAAAGATCAGTTAATTTAAAATCATTTAAATTTAAAGTTATCAGCTTATCAAAAACATCAAATGATGCTTTATTAGTTATTCTGAATTTTTTTAGAAATTCCAAATCAAAAATCTCGTCATTGAACTCCCGGTTACAGTGACTGCAGAGGAATCCGCCCTCATTAATCGAAATTGATTCTATATTGTCTGTTCTGCCACAGTTAACACAGCCATCCACAAAGGGAGAAATGCCCAGAATATTGAGTATTGCTACCAGATAGACGTTTAAAACCAGATAAATCTGTTCATTATCATTCAACCGGTTTAAGGTCTGATAAAGCAGATTATATATATTTTCTTCTATTCCGCCGGCAATCTCACAGATAACGGAAGCTGCGGCAATTTTCTCATAATCTGTTTTGATATTGCTGAACTGACTAAGCAGATTGGCACTTTTGAGAATCTGAATTGATTTATGGGGATTAAAATCAAACAAAAAACTGCTATGATCAAAAAGCTGAGTAGCATAGACATTTTTGCTGGTTATTTTTTTATATCCCTTGACATATAATGCAACTTTACCAAATTCTTCAGTCAGTACCGTTACTATGGCATCATTTTCTTTATACTCGATAGAGTTGATTACAACTCCCTTAACCAGATCATTCATCTATTTATCCCAGTAACCAAATTGTTTAAGCTGATGATTCTTATTACGCCAGTTTTCTTCCACTGCCACAAATGTTTCTAAGAACACCCTGCTCTGCAGCCTTACTTCCAGTTCTTCTCTGGCAAAAGAACCAATCTTTTTTATCATCGCACCCTGGCGACCAACAATTATTTTTTTCTGACTTTCCCTTTCACATACTATTTTTGCATTAATAACTATCAAATCCTTTTTTGTTTCCATTTTTTCAATTACCACAGCGATGGAATGAGGTATTTCCTCAGAAGTGTTAAGCAATACTTTTTCCCGGATAATTTCGGCTATCATGAACTCTTCAGGATAATCAGAAATCATTTCAGTTGGATAATATTTAATATCATCATGTAAATACGATCTGATAGTATTGATTAACTCATCGACATTTCTATTTCTTAAAGCACTTAAGGGCACGATTTCATCAAAATCGGCAGTATCTATCTTTTCTAGAAACTCAATCAGTTCCTTAGTGGTAAGTTTATCTATTTTGTTGATAATAAGCATTTTTGGCTTGTCGATGTGTTTAATGATTTCCGCAATAATTTCATCACTTTTAGCATAACCCTTGGTTGCATCAATTAAAAACAGAATGATATCCGCCTCTTTAGCTGCACTGTAGGCACTTTGAACCATCATTTTATTCAGTCGTGATTTAGGTTTATGTATTCCAGGAGTATCAATAAAGATAATCTGAGCATCATCAGTTGTCAAAATACCACGAATATTATCCCTGGTTGTTTGAGGTTTAGGGGTGGCTATTGCAATCTTTTTAGCCATAATTGTGTTTAACAGTGTGCTTTTTCCCACATTGGGTTTTCCTATTATCGCCACAAATCCACTTTTGAAGCTCATATTATAATAGATCCTCCTGGGTAAACTGCATTGGCAGCAGTTCATTGATATCGGTTACGATAACTTCCTTTTCATTAGCCAGTATTATCGGAGTATCCTGATTTAACAGTTCACACAAGACCTGCCTACAGATACCGCAAGGTGCACCAACTCTTTTGCCATAAGTAACAATACATAGAGCTTCAATATCATTTTTGCGATAACCGTTACTGTAGGCGGCAAAAACAGCACTGCGTTCAGCACAGTTAGTAGCTCCATATGAAGCATTCTCAATATTAGCCCCCAGAAAATAACTGCCATCCTTGCACAGACAGCAGGCTCCAACCTGGTAATTGGAATATTGACAATAGGCATTATCCGCAGCTTTAAAGGCTAATTCTATTAATTTTTCCTGTTGCATAAAATCTCCTTTACTTATCGTCTCTTGGAATAATGTCATCCAAGATAAGTTTCTGATATTCAATCATCTCTTTTTCCTCTTCGGCACTGATATGATCAAAACCGTAGAGATGAAGCAAACCATGAGTAAACAGAAAACAGATTTCTCTTCTTACAGAATGGTTATATTCTTTTGCCTGTCTGATGGCTGCATCGATGTTGATAAAGATATCACCTAATTCGATTTCAAAATAATCATCATTCTGATAGTCATTCAAGGCAAATGAAAGTACGTCGGTTGTATTATCAACATTGCGGTATTCCCTGTTAAGACTGTGCATTTTCTTATCTAAAGTGAAAATAACACTTAAACAGATATCCTGATTTATATCCAGCACTTCAATTGTTTTCAATACAATCTTTTCAAAGTCTTTTCGATAATTAACATAACCTTTTCGTCTGGTTCTATTGATGACATTTAATTCCATAATCTATTTTTCTTCTGCTTTTTCATAAGCATCAATTATCTTCTGAACCACTGGATGTCTGACAACATCTTTGTTAGACATATATACAACCTCAATTTCACTTATATCTCTGACTATCCTGATAGCTTCTATAAGACCGCTATTCTTAGGTTTAGGCAAATCAATCTGAGTAATGTCGCCAGTTATAATCATTTTAGAATTAAAACCCAAACGAGTCATAAACATTTTGATCTGGCTGGGAATGGTATTCTGAGCCTCATCCAGAATAATGCAGGCATCATTTAAGGTTCTTCCACGCATATAAGCCAGTGGAGCTATTTCTAAAATACCTTTTTCAATGAGCTTAGCGGTATTTTCCGAAGATATTAAAGCATCAAAAGAGTCATAAATAGGTCTTAGATACGGATCAACTTTCTCTTTCAGATCACCTGGTAAGAACCCCAGTGATTCACCTGACTCAACTACCGGTCTGGTGATAATAATCTTTTTGATCAGATCCTTTTTCAGCATATTGTAGGCATAGACAACCGCCAAAAAAGTTTTTCCTGTTCCCGCCGGTCCAACCGCAATCGTGATTACATTATTTTCAAAAGCCTGATACAGATCCTTTTGACCCTTGGTTCTTAAATAAAACTTCTTCAAACCAATGCCATTGGCAATAAACTCTTTGTAATAGTTGTCATTTAAGATGCTGTTGACATCCTGGGTATCAATGTAACCATTGCTCTGACATTCCGAAATTAAGGCTTCAAATACTTTCTTGAGTATTTTAACTTTGGAATCATCATCACAGTAAACAACAGAACGCTCAACTTCTATTTTGACATTATAATAATTTTCCATTAGTCGAATGTTTCTGTCTTCGTCTCCTAAAACCAGCGCCAGGGTTTCATGATCAAGGTAATTCAAATCACATACAATATTCTTCAATAGATACAACCTCCGTTATATTAATTATATACAAAAAAAGTGGTTTTGAACCACTATTTCTTTCTAGCCTTTCGTGCAGCCTCTTGTTTTAATTTGCGTTTAACGCCTGGTTTTACATAGTATTCTCTTTTACGAGCTTCAGCAAGGGTACCATTACGAGATACTTGTCTTTTAAAACGACGTAAAGCATCATCAAGCTGTTCGTTGTCTTTAACTACTACTTTTGCCATGTTCTACCCTCCCTTCTGAATCAGTGTAAACCTTATTAATTATAATCCATAAAAATTGACTTTGCAATGGAAATGTGAAAAATATGTGATATTTAAATTCTATCGGCTTATTTTTTTGTTTTGTTCTGGTTGTATTCTTCCATTATCTGCAAACCGGCAGAACAGCCTAATCTGTCAGCACCAGCTTCAATCATCATATTGGCATCTTTTAGGTTTCTGACTCCGCCTGCCGCCTTAACAAGGCATTTATCGCCCACTGTTTTCCTCATCAGTCTGACATCTTCAACTGTAGCTCCGGCTGTTGAGAAGCCGGTTGAAGTTTTAACAAAATGTGCTTTAGCTTTCAGAGCACATTCACAGGCTCTGACCTTTTCTTCATCAGTTAAAAGACAGGTTTCTATAATAACTTTAACGATATTGCCGTTAGCTGCCTTAACCACTGCTCTGATATCATCCTCAACATATTTCCAGTTACCCTCTTTAGCTGCTCCGATATTGATAACCATGTCAATTTCAGTTGCTCCATCTTTGACTGCCTGTTCGGTTTCAAAGGCTTTGGCAACAGTTGCCATAGCTCCCAGCGGGAAACCGACAACACAGCAGACCCTGACATCCGTATCCTTTAATAGCTCCTTGCTTAAAGGTACATAGCAGGTATTGACACATACTGAAGCAAAATCATGCTCCTTTGCCTGCAGACATAACTGTCTTATCTGTTCAGTGGTAGCTGTTGGCTTTAACAGCGTATGATCAATGTACTTATTGATTTTCATTATTGTTCTCTCCTTTTATATATTTATTTAAGATATCGATGGCTGCATTATCATCACCCATCCAATATACTTTTCCATCCCCGATTTTAAAGTATTGCTCAGCTGCCTTGCCCAGGATACAGACTGTATCTCCTTCATTAGCCAGTTCGATGCCCTGTCTGATGGCATCATATCGATCAGCTATATAGGCCCAGGAATTCTTGGTTATCCCGCCAGCAATCTCCTTGCAGATTTCATATGGATCTTCCCAGTGGTCATCTTCAGCACTTAAAATCAGGACATCACTGTTTTCATCGGCAATCTTCCCGATCATCGGCCTTTTCTTGTAGTCTCTAGCTCCATGTGCTCCAAAGACTGTGATAATTCTTTTACCTTTTTCGGTAATTGAATTTATGTATTCATAGATTTTTTCATATCCATCTGGCGTGTGAGCATAATCTACAATGACATTAAAGTTCTGACCGCAGTCAATTATCTGTACTCTTCCCATAACCTGAGGAATGTTATCTAAATATGGTATCAGCTCAGCAATATCATAGCCGGCTTCTGCCAGTGCAGCCAAAGCAGCCAGCAGGTTGGAAACATTGAACTTTGCCACCAGATTGGTATTAATCTGATAAGTCCTGCCCTTACATTCCAATTCAAATTCTGTATGATCTTTAAACAGTCTGACCTTATTGGCTTTATAGTCAGCTTTATTATCGATGCCGAAAGTAACCGTTTTACACTTGGCGGCTTTAATTATCCTTTCAGCATAACTGTCATCAATATTTATGATGCCGGTTTGCTCAGGTCCGACAATCTTAAACATCTTTTCCTTGGCCAGATAATAGTTTTCCATTGTTCCATGATAATCCAGATGATCATGAGTTAAATTGGTGAAAATCACATAATCAAACTTGACAGCATCAATTCTTCTTAAATCCAGACCCTGTGAAGAAACCTCGATAGAAATATCTCGACAGCCATGGTCATAGATTTCCTTTAACATCTTATGCAGAACTTCAACATCAGGTGTTGTTAAAAAGGTGTCGTTAACGGTATCATCCCACATATAGCCCATGGTACCGATATAACCACACTTTTTAAAGCGGGAAATCAGATAACGGATAACCCAGGCGACAGTACTTTTGCCATTGGTTCCTGTAACACCATAAACTGTCATATCTTTTGTTACATCACCATAATAGGCACAGACAAACTGATTTAAGGCTGTTAAGGTATCACCAACCTTTAAATAGGTAATTCCTTCATAATATTTGTCTAATTCTCTGGAATGAACGATACAGATTGCTCCATTCTCTATAGCCTGAGCAATGAAATTGTGACCATCATTAACTAAACCTATAATGCAGAAAAAGATGGCTTCTTCCATCTTTACCCTTGAATCAGTCATAATATCTTTAATTTCAATAGCTGGTGCGTTTTCAAAAATATTACTAATAACCATATAATCCCCTTAAATAATATGTCCCCATAAAGTCTGTCCCTGGACAGAGTCAACATAAACATCTTTTAACTTATTGGTGCAGTCAGTTTCACTTTTAATTTTTACAATAATGTACTGGCTGCAATGACCAATAAATATACCGTTTTCCTGCTTTTCAAACAGAACACTAACGGTTTTCCCCACAAATCCATCAATATATTTATTATATAATCTATCACTTAAATTAGTCAAACAGGCAACTCTTTGCTTTTTTACCGTTTCATCAACCTGCTCTTTTAACGCAGAATCCGCAGTGACTCTTTTTCTGGCATAGGGGAAGATATGTAAAAATGACAGTTCACACTTTTCAATAAAGTCTTTGGTCTTGGCAAAATCAGCATCCGTTTCTGTTGGTAAGCCGACAATAACATCACTGGAAATAGAGATATCTGTAACTCTGCCTTTAATTTCCCTTATTCTCTGATAAAAATACTCCGCACTATAAGGGCGATTATTTAATTTAAGAAGCCGGTCAACTCCTGTTTGCACAGGAATATGCAGATGTCGGGCAATTCTTTCATCTTTTAACATCAGGTCTATCAGTTTATCACTGACTTCCGTCACTTCAATAGACGAAATTCGCAGTCTTTCCAGCTCTTTGACTTCTTCTAGAAGCTTTTCAATTAAATCAGCTAAGTCCAGCCCCTGGTCAGTCCATCTTCCGGTATGAATACCCGTCAGAACCAGTTCCCTGTGACCGACAGAAGTCAGCTGTCTGGCCTGTCTGATAATGCTATCGATATTCAGACATCTTTCTCTTCCTCTGGCATAGGGAATAATGCAGTAACCGCAGAACTGGTTACAGCCATCCTGGATTTTCAGATAGGCTCTGGTCTGATTGAAATCCTTAATAAACATTTCTTCAAAAACAGTCTGTTCAAACTTTTCAACAATATTAATTTTCCTTCTGTCAGTTAAAAACTGTTCAAGCAGCTGGGGCAGTTTAATCTTATCCTTTGAACCAATTAAAATATCACACTCTTTAAAAGCATCGACCCTGCCCGTTTCCATCTGAACATAGCAGCCAACCGCTACAATGACAGCCTGAGGATTCTGCTTTCTGGCTTTGCGAATCATCTGTCTGCTCTTCGATGAAGCCATATTGGTAACCGTACAGCTGTTAATCACATAGATATCAGCAAACTGCTTAAAGTCAACCTGCTGATATCTTTCTTTTAATTTCATCGCATACCAGTTAGCCTCAAAATTATTTACTTTACAACCCAGATTACATATAGCAAATTTCATAGACTGTTCCTTTTAGCATCAATAACCGCTAAGACATATAAACCGGCAGTTTCCGCTCTTAAAATTCTTTTACCCAGACTGGCAGAGCGGAAATCAAGCAGCTTAAGGTATTCTATTTCTTCTTCAGTCAGTCCGCCTTCCGGTCCGATAACAAAGGTGATAGACTTTTCATCAATCAGATTCGCTAAGAAGACATCCTTTTCACCTTCGTATGCAACGATGTTATTTTCTGATAAGAATCTGGTGATCTCCTTTAATTTTATCGGTTTTTCGACTTCACATCTGCTTACACGATTAGACTGCTGACAGGCTTCCAAGGTAATCTTATTCCATCTTTCCACTCTTTTATCCCGTCTTTCTTCAGCCATCTTAAAATTCGTGCGACTGGTTATCAGAGGAACTATCTTTGTCGCTCCCAGTTCCGCAGCCTTCTGCAGTAGAAATTCCCACTTATCCTTTTTTATCAGTGCGGCACAGAAGATGATATCAGACTCTTCAGAAAACTCAGCAATCGGCCGCAGAACTTTTGCCGAAACGTTTGGCTCTATACTGATCTCCACTAGAAAAACAGCATTGTCTTTATCAACAACCCTGATAATATCGCCGTTTTCCATTCTTAAAACGTTCTTAATATGATGAGACTGTTTCTCATCAAAATAAACAGTCTCACCTATATCGATTCTTTTATCAATAAAATACTGTCTCATTATTCACTGAATCCTTCATTAGCCATCTTTTTCATAGTTTTAATCTCATGGGGTCTTAAACGACGGTAACTTCCCATGGCGAGATTATCATCTTTGATACAGCCATATTGTGTGCGATGCAGCTTCGATACAATTTTACCTACCGCTTCAATCATCCTTCTGATCTGCCTGTTTCTTCCTTCAAAAATAGTAATTTCCAGAACACATCTGTCGGTTTTATAATCATAGGAGGTCATACTTACCTTAGCTGGCAAAGTCCTGATTCCATCATCAAGAACAACACCGTTTTGCAGTCTCATCAGTTCTTTTTTATCCAGTATTCCTTTTACGGTAACACGGTAGGTTTTAGGAATCTGAAATCTTGGATGAGCCAGCATCTGGGCAAAATCACCATCATTAGTTAAAATCAGCATGCCCGTAGAATCATAATCTAATCTGCCAACCGGAAAAATTCTTTCCTGACAATCAATTAAGTCAACAACTTTATTTCTTTTGTGTTCATCGCTGACAGTACAGACGTATTTTTTTGGTTTATTCAGCAGATAATAGACCAATTCTTCTTTTTTTATGACCTTTCCTTCAACAGCTATCACATCTTTATTGGAAACCTGAGTTCCTAAAGTCGTACAGACTTCTCCATTTACTGTTACCTTGCCCTGCAAGATCAGCTCCTCTGCTTTTCTTCTTGAAGCAATTCCTGCCTTGGCAATTACTTTCTGCAATCTTTCCATTAGTAAAACAGCTCCCCTTCTTCAGTTACAGTCTGATATTCCGGCAGCTCTGGCAGCTCACTTAAGGAAGCAAGCGAAAAGAGATCCATAAAATCCTCTGTCACTTCATACAAAAATGGTTTTCCGATGCTGTCCAGTCTTCCCGCTTCTCTTATCAGATTTCTAGCCAGTAAGCGACGAATCATCATATCACAGCTGACTCCTCTGATTTCTTCTATTTCTATTCTGGTAACCGGCTGTTTATAGGCAATAATTGCCAGGGTTTCCAGAGCGGCCTGCGAAAACTGTTTGCTGGATGTATCTTCAAACAGTTTTTGACAATATTCATGAGCTATTGCCTTGGTAACCAGCTTATACCTTTTACCATAGCTCATTATTTCAATGCCTCTGGTTTCATCACCGTTGAATTCGGTTATGTAGCTGTCCATCATATCAATCAGAGTCTCTTCATTGATAACCAGAACTTCTGATAATTGAGCCAGGCTGACACCTTCATCACCACTGACAAACAATATTCCTTCAATAATAGGTTTTAAATCCTTCATAATTACACCTTCTTAAAATATACTTCATCATCTTTTACGGTAAAAGATAAAACATTCTCATTAACCAGATCTAAAATCGCCAGAAAATTTATTACCACCTCATACAGATCTTTGCAGTCATACATAGTATTGCTCAAGGTGAAAATCTCATCAAACTTCTTCATGTTGATTTTAAGCTGCCTTTTTCGATCATCAATACTGATTCTTTTCTGTGTGATATTCACTTCATAAGGCTGAGCCAGCTGAAATCTTTTAAGACATCTGTTCATTGCCTTAATAAGCTCATAAGCGCTGGTACTTTCGTAGTTATCGTTGATTTCTATCCACTGATTGACTATTTCTGACTGTGGCTTATCAAATTTCAGGCTTCTTTGCTGATATAAATCATCCAGTCTGGCGGTTACTTCCTTATATTTTTTATATTCTATCAGACGCTTGACCAGATCAATTTCCTGTTGCTGCTGATAGTTGTCATCCAGTTCTGCCACTTCGCTGGGCAGCAGCTTTTTGCTTTTATATTCTATCAGACTAGCCAGCTCCACCAGATATTCACTGGCTATATCCAGTCTCATTTTTTCCATCGTATGCAGATATTCAATATACTGGTCAGTTAAAATATTTATGTCCAGATCAAAAAGATCTAACTCCTTTTCCTTAATAAGATGAAGCATCAGGTCCAACGGTCCTTCAAACTGTTCAATCGTAATAAAAAACTCCATACTCTACCTCACCTTTTAAAGTATAGCATAAAATAAAGCCCTTTGCTGATATTATGAGGACAAAAAAAGTGTATGTTATTATTTTTACATACACTATATTTCTGCCTATTTACTCAGGTAATCATCAATTCCCTGAGCAGCAATTTTTCCGGCACCCATAGCTGAAATAACTGTTGCGGAACCGGTAACAACATCTCCGCCAGCATAAATTCCTTCTCTACTGGTAAGGTTCTCTTCATTAACGATGATTCCACCCCATCTGTTAACTTCCAAGCCTTCAGTAGTGTTTTTAATTAATGGATTTGGTGAGGTGCCAATAGCCATAATCACTGTATCAACATCTAAGATAAACTCGCTGCCGGGAATAGCGACAGGTCTTCTTCTTCCTTTTTCATCCGGCTCACCCAGTTCCATTCTGATACATCTGATAGCTTCAACACAGCCATTTTTAGGATCTCTAGGATTATCCGGATTGCGATAACCTAGTATTTCAACCGGATTATTCAGCAATCTGAAATCGATTCCTTCTTCCTGAGCATGTTCTACTTCTTCTTTTCTGGCCGGAAGTTCTTCCATTGAACGACGATAGACGATATAAACCTTATCCGCTCCTAGTCTTAAAGCTGTTCTGGCCGCATCCATGGCTACATTGCCGCCACCGACCACAGCCACCTTACCTCCCTTAGAAATTGGTGTATCACTACTTTACAGATCTGCTTTCATCAGATGAGCTCTGGTCAGAAATTCAGTAGCTGAGTAGACTCCTTTTAATCCTTCTCCGGGAATATTCATAAAGTTAGGTAGACCGGCTCCAGAACCGATAAACACTGCCTTAAAGCCCATCTCAAACAAATCATCAATTGTTAAGGTTTTGCCGATAACAACATTGGTTTCAACTTTTACCCCCAACTGTTTTAGCACATCAACTTCCTGACTTACAATATCAACCGGCAATCTGAATTCCGGAATACCATAGACTAATACCCCGCCAGCCAGGTGCAAAGCTTCATAAATTGTTACATCGTAGCCTTTCTTAGCTAAATCACCGGCACAGGTCAGGCCAGCAGGCCCTGAACCTACAACCGCAACCTTCTTGCCATTTGGTTCAGGCTTGACTGGAGCCTCTTTGACATTTGCAAGATGATAGTCAGCTGCAAAACGCTCTAGTCTGCCAATACCTACCGGTTCAAATCTGATGCCTAAGGTACATTTGCCCTCACACTGAGTTTCCTGCGGACAGACACGGCCGCAGACTGCTGGTAAAGAAGAAGATTCCGCAATAATCTGATATGCGCCCTCAAAATCCCGTTCTTTAATTTTCATAATGAATTCAGGTATCTGTATATTAACCGGACAGCCGGCAACACAGGGTCTGTTTTTGCAGTTAATGCATCTTTCCGCTTCTGCCACGGCGGCTTCTTCACTATAACCTAAAGCAACTTCTTCAAAATTTCTGCTTCTTGATTCAGCATCCTGAACCGGCATAGGATTTTTATTAGGAATAATTGCCATAATCACTGAACCTCCTTCTTGAACAAATTACAGGTCTTTTCACGGGCATGTCTTTCAAAATCCGCATACATTCCTGAGCGGGACAATGCTTCATCAAAATCAACTTCATAACCATTGAAATCAGGTCCATCAACGCAGGCAAACCTGGTGATTCTTTTACCATCCTGATTAAGAGTCAATCGGCAGCAGCCACACATACCGGTACCATCAATCATAATAGGGTTCATACTTACTGTACACGGAACATTAAACTGCTTGGCCGTAGCTACCACAAACTTCATCATAATGATTGGTCCGATCGTTATGATTTCATCAAATGTCTCACCAGATTCCAGAATCTCTTTCAAAGGCATTGTTACATTGCCATGATAACCGTAACTGCCATCATCAGTAGTAACAATCAGCTTATCTGAGCAGGCATTGAATTCATCTTCTAAAATCAGAATATCTTTATTTCTGAAACCAATGATACTTGTCACATGGGCACCCTTAGCATTCAAAGCTTCAGCAAGCGGTAAGGCAATAGCACAGCCTACCCCTCCACCGACAATGCACACTTTTTTTAGCCCTTCAAGCTGGCTAGGTGAACCAAGCGGACCAACAAAGTCCTGAATATATTCACCTTCCAGCAGATGATTTAATTTTTCAGTAGTTCCACCTACTACCTGGAAAATAATTTTTACAGCTCCGGTTTCCGGATTTGTGCCTGCTACGGTCAATGGAATTCTTTCACCATCTTCGTCAACTCTTAATATAATGAACTGACCAGGTTTAGCTTTTTTAGCTACCAATGGTGCTAATACTTCAAGCATTGTAACGGAACTGTTCAATGCTTTTCTTGACAAAATTTTATACATAAAATCCTCCTGATTACATTTATCCCTCTTTTTATTATAATACAGTTTTTTAAAAAATACGTTATTACTTTTTTCTGTTTTGCCACTAAAAAAGCGATATTTCTATCGCTTTTACAAGTTGTTAAGCCCAGGGATCATCTTTGACCGGAATTCTAATGTCAGGCCATAAATAGCATTCCCACAGGAAATACTGATCTCCTTTTTTTCTTAACTGTACTTTTCTATCACTGTCCGCACCGCTGGAAGTGATAAAAAGTGTTACAAACCCTTCTGCATCATAAGAATAAGGGTTGTCTCTGACCGTAACGGCATAAGGAATATCTGGAGTATAGTTATTTTTTGGTGAAGTACCATTGAAATAACTTCTTGCCACGTATTCTTTTCCTTTCAGTCGGTCATCGATAAACTGTCGCTGATACTTGCTTACATCAACAGGACCGTTGATGTAGTCGTACATTTTTATCATTTCTTCAACATCATGCTCATAAGCTGCCAAAACCAGTACAACTAAACTGGCAACTTCAAAAGCATCACGTAAATCAGAAAGGGCTTTTAGCTCCTCAACATTCTGAGGTAATCTATCATAAGTAAATGTTTTTTCCATTTATAGTCTTCTGCCTCCTCCTCCATGGCTTCTGCCAGAACTGGATGTATGAGTACTCGAGCCACCTCGAAAACCTCCTCCGCCGCCTCCGCCGCCGCTGGATGTCTGCTTAGGGCGTGGTGCGGCTGTCGTTCTGGAATATAAATATAAATCTCGATTGTTGTAACATTTGAATGAACCAGGTCTGGCATAATCTCTAGCTTCATGCTTGTGATAGACACTCTTATTCTTGCCTTTCAGGATAGTTGTTCCAATTAAGGCGGCAATGCCTCCCAAACCAGCTGATATACCAGCTGATTTTGCTGTTTCAACCATAGGATCAGGCTCAGGTTCTGGCTCTGGATCATCAAAATAAATGTCATATGGCTTTCCTTCATTAGCCATGTCAATCAACTCATCACATCTGTTAATATATTCTTTTAAACCGTTAAACCAATTGTTGCCCTCATCATAGCTGGCAACAATTGTATCAATTAAATGATCAATACCATAATCCGAATAGCAGTAGATTCCATATCCGCAAGTAGAGATATAGACAAAGTAGCCTTCGGAGTCTTTGCCCACCAATAGCAGACTTCCGGAATGATCATGTCTTAAGCCATAGCCATTATAGTCATAGTAATCGTCAGCCTCCTGCACCATATTGTCATAGGTGAATTTATCAGAGATAACAATAACCACATCTACCTGCTGTCTTTCAGATACTTCATCACATAAATCTTCTAGCTCCTGTCTTTCCTCTTCAGTTAATAATCCCATTTCGTCGATTACTCGTTCAGGATGCTCAGCTTTTACTTTAGTAAATACCGGCAAAAAGGTTAAGGTAAGCACAAATGCAACTAATAATAATCTAATAATTCTCTTCATTTTACTAACCTCCTATAAAAACATCTGAATGATGAAAGCTATCGCTGATACTACCAGAAAGATTATCGCAAAGTACATAGCATAGGAACTTTTCTCGATTGGTAAATCCCCCACCAGTTTTCCGGTCTGACCATTCATCGCAAAGGTAAACTTTTCTCCTTTATAAGTGGTATTCAAGATATAAACAGGTAACAGGCAATACTTAATGGTGTGATTGTTCAAGGACATGTTCATACTCTCCAGAGCAATGCCATCATAACCTCTAACAGTGGTCGCTAAAGCGCTCTCAGCACTTCTTCTGATACGCTGGTTGGCCTGCTCCTGACTGGCCTCAGCTGAAATATCATATTTATCAGCCAGGTAGCCTGCCAGATAAGCAGTCTTAAAGTCTACTGCTTCACTTATATCAAATGGTTCAATTGATTCCATTAAAGCATTGTCAATATTTGTCGAACCATCTACCGGTACATTATCAAAGCCAATCTCACCTTCCCTGAAAACTGAAAAATAACTGGTTTCAGTATAGATGTAGTTTGAGTCAGACCAGCTTCTCGACCTTGTTGTTCGATATCTGGCCGCCATATCAACCTCTGCATCATACAGCCAGAACGGAACATAGATTCCTTTTATTTCATTTATACGATTTTCATCTTTAAAATACTTAGGCAACAAAGGTTTATCTTTCAGATGGTTTCTGTAAGCTTCCTGGGCCTGTTTATCACTGACTTTAAAAGGTACAACCAGATCAGGCCTTAAAGTGCCGCTGAACTTCTGCGGCACGATAACCGGATTGCCACAGTAAGGACACCTGGTAGCTCCGGTATTGACATCGGCAATAATCTCTCCGCCACAGCTGTCACATACATAATGACGCAGTTTCGACTCCTCTTCCTCTGTCCAGTCTAAACCGGGCTTATCCAGCCAGTTTAATTCTTCTTCAACCGTCTTTCTTAAATCTTCATCATATCCCTTCAGGGTTTCGATATCAAATTCTGAATCACAATATGGACATTTAAGATTTCCGCTTGCTATATCATAATTAATCGGACCACCGCAGCTGGGACACTTGTACTGTTTTAAATTACTCATTAGTAACCTCCGTAGCATATAAGCTAGCTAATTGCTTCAAAAATGTGTACACTTCTTCAAAATGTAAATCAGCACTCAGCTGCACATCATTTTTAAAGTTTAAACTGATACTGTATTCTGTTTTATCTGGCACAAAGAATAAGTTAATCTTTTTCTTGTGTTTTCTTACTGTTTCTGTGACATTGTTTTTTTTAAGTATCTCCAGCAGCTGCCTAAAATATTGATTATCGATTTCCACATTTTCACAGGATACCCTGGTGTCATTATGGTTTTCTTTATCAATCGAACAGTCACAGCTGAATAATACCACATCGTCTTTAATGCCTATCTTGAAATTATAGGAATAGCTAAAGGCCATATGGGTGCATGAGATTCTCAAACAGACAACATCATCATCGGTAACGTTAGGTGTTTTTTGGCAACCTAACAGTTCGAAAAATATTAGCATTGCCAAAAAACCTCCTATAAATTTCCTCATCGGTTAAATCTTCTTACCACATTGTGGACAGAATTTTACCGTTTTGCCATCTTCAAATCTGTAACCGCAGTTCGGACAGAATTTAGCAGCTACTACCGGTTTCTGCGTTCCACATTGCATGCAGAAGTTTGCCGTATTAGCTGTTCCGCATTTTGGGCAATACCAGCTGCCATCGCTTGCTGGTTTTTTAATACCTCTTATGACATTGATAAAATGCCCCGGAGTACTAGCATTGGCATTTTCCACAACTGAAATACTGCTTTTGTCTATGACTCCTCTTTTGCCAATCAGAATCTCTGAAATATCGTCCAGGATTTTCTCTTTTTCTTTGAAATCTGCAGAATTGACATCGGTAGGCTTAATACCGACTAAAGAGAAACTGATTTCATCAATGTAAGGATGATTCAAAGTCATTTCAACCTTAAAATCATATTCATATTCATATTTTGGCGGTTTGTACGGAATATTCTTGCCCTCTTCATTGACATCAAAGATTTCCTCCTTGTCCTCATCAATTTTGGTATTGAAGGCAATGATGCTGCTTAAATCAATAATGTCGCAGTTTTCCTTGATATAATCGCTGGTTCTGGAAATTATAAACTTCCCCTTATTGCCATCAACATATACCTTAGGACCTTTTCCTGCTACTGCGGTCGCATTAAATGATAATAGTTCTTTGGCATTATTTTCTCTGTAAGCTAGCTGTTCCTTAATATCATTTAAGCTGGTTTTTCTTCTTCCTGTAAAATATGGAGAAAGTTTATTGTTACAATCCTTACAGATTAAACCATCATCAACTTTTCTTCCACCTAGGAATTTGATCTGATTACCACAGGCTCCACAATATTTTTTATCAAATAATCCCATTCAGAACCTCCTTCTAAGGCCTTCTATTACCGCAATTTGAACAGAAGTTACCTTCATTCACTGTTCCACAGGCACATTTCCAGCCAGCTGCTGGTTTTGGCTTGCCACAGTTAGAACAGAAGTTACCATCATTTACTTTTCCGCATTCGCATTTCCAGCCACCTGCAGTCTCCTGTTTGCCTTTAAACAGGCCTTCCAGGCCACCGACAGCGCCGCCTACAGCACCCATACCAACAATACCGGTCATTGCTCCGCCAGGATTGCTGGCAGCATCTTTAAGAGCACCAACTGCTGCTGCTCTTGCCAGATCTTCATTAGCATATCTGCTTTCAAATTGAGCATCTTTAATAGCCTTAGCATCTTCTTCTGGTAAAGTGACAGTTGAAATAGCGACATTTACAACTTCAAGACCTCTTAACTGACCCCATTTTGTTGATAATGCCTGATTTAAATACTGTTCTAACTCTAAATTGTGGTTAACAATTTCGTTAGGTCTTAACTCTAAAGCACTCAGTTTTCCAACTGCTGGCTGTAAGGCAGACAGAAATTCACTCTTCAGCTGATTGTCAATTTCCGCTCTGGTATAAACATTAGCGACATTGCCAGAAACATTGGTATAGAACAATACCGGATCAGCGATTCTGTAAGAATAGACACCAGCCATTCTGATAGAAACATCCAGATCCAGTCCTACCTTTGAATCAACCACTCTAAACATGATTGGGTTAGGAGTTCCAAATTTATTGTCTAATAATTCTTTGGTATTGAAATAATAAACTCTCTGGTCCTTTCCTACTTCTCCGCCCATTTCAAAACGGTTTTTGATTGTTTCCAGTGTTTTGATAATTGCATCACCTAAGTCACCATGGAATAATGATGGTTCACTTGATGTGTCATAAGTGAATTCACCTGGTTCAGCACAGACTTCAACAACCTGACCATTATCAACAATGATCATGCACTGTCCTTCGTTAACAACGATACCTGAACCGTTTGAGATGATGTTGTCATGTCCTCTGTTTGATGCGAACAAGCCACTAACCTGCTTTGTTCCCTTGACAACCAATACATCATCGTCTAAACCTTCGCAATAGAAGAATTCCTTCCATTGATCTCTCATTGTGCCTGAAATGGCACGTAAACCTGCTCTAATAAGTCCCATAAATACATCTCCTTTACTTATTAATTTTCAATATATCATTCAACAACAATTAAGCGACCTTCGACAGTCTTATCAATAATGTTGTGTGAAGACAGATATTCATTTATTACATCAAAATCACTGGTACTGACAATTCTTGGCTTGCCGTTGATATAGGTTTCGCTAATATCCAGGCCAAAGAATTCATTAAAGTTCATATAGTGAAATTCCTGAATTCCGATTCTGTATACCTTATCTCCCGTCAGATCGTTACCTCTTAATTTGGCCAGATTAAACTCTCTTTTTGACTTTGAGTAAATCATCCTGATTCCTTTGGAAAACTGATAGAATTCTGTATGTCCCTGCCAGGCTTCATCTCTAAAGACATGAAGCAGCATCTTTCTTAACTGATCAGCGGTAACGTTTATCTGATATACTTTTCCGACATAAGGGAAGCACTCAGCCAGCTTGCCGTAAGTTACAATCGGTCCCAGTTCTGTACATCTGATAGACCCTGAGCCAAAGAGCATCAGATCAAGCCCTAAGGACTCTCTGATTATATCAGCAACCAGATTTCCTAATGACGTTTCCTGATTTCTTTTTGGATGCGTCAGTATATGTTTGAATTTTGATACCACCCGACCATATTTTAAATCGGTAATACTCTTGAAACCCATAATAATATCCGCAATCTGATAGTCTTTCGGACAGTTTTTATCAGTGATAGGAACAAACTGCCAGGTGAATGAATCAATACAGTTATTGTCCGTATCAATATCGATATCAAAGCGGCCGATTGCATCAGTACCTGTTCCAGCCTGAACTATCGGAATACCGTTAACAATTTCCGGCTGTTCTAATACAGTGTGCGTGTGACCGCCGATAATTACGTCCACTCCCCATTCAGGTTTCAGCATCTGAGCCAGTTTTTTGTCTTCTTCAAAACCGATATGTGTCAGCAGAACCGTAAAGTCAATATCAATACCATTAAAGGCATTGCATATTTTTCCCACTTCCTTAGCGGCATCTTCAGTATTGATAATTGTTCCAATCAGTCCTTCCTGCTTAGCTGAATGCAGAACACTTTCAGTAACGATTCCAATAAAGAGGATTTTCATTCCATCAAGTTCAATTATTTCGTAAGGTTTAAACAGTCTGGATTCATTGGTTTTGATGTACATATTGGCGTTGATAATAGGGAATTTGGCACATTTTTCAATAAACAGCAGATGAGCAATGCCATAGTCCACTTCATGATTACCGATTGTGACAACATCTGGAGCTAAGGCATTCATGATTTCAATGGTGGAAATCCCCTTATACTCAGAGTCAATTACCGAACCTCTGAACATATCACCGGCAATAGCATAGATGACATTCTTGTTTTCATCTCTGACCTTGTTGATATAACCGGATAACAGTGAAACTCCACCGACCAGCTGCTCGTCGACATGCTCGGCCAGAAAATCTCCATGCAGATCATTGGAATGCAATATCGTCAGTTTTTTGATATTCTTCATAGTTTTCTCCTTACTGTTGTTCATATACTCTGGTAAAGTAATTTCTTAATTGTTCAGTGCTTATTTTTTCTTCTCTTCCATTGAACTGGAATTCCTCTAAAGTCAGCTTGCACAGATAGCTGCTGTCATATTTACCGTATTCCTCCAGAATCAGATCGATTAATTTGTGAGTAGCCGTATTGAGATAGACCTTCTCTTTTTCAACATTAACTTCACTGCCGCCATACTTCACCTTTAACATTTTAACATATGGTCCTATCTTTGAGGTATATATATCTTCAATAAAAACTGGTTTTCTATAGATATAAAGTGCTAACCCCTGCAGAAAATAGAGAAATTTATGTAATTTATAGTGATTGAGGGTTGTTTCATCAATGGTTGAAGCATTGTAGTTATTGACTATATAAACAACAATATCTTCAATGTCAGTCGTAACAATGCTGTATTTTCTCATTTCATCAACATCCATTTTTACTATCCGATGCTTACCCAGGGCAATTTTATCAACTAGCTCCCTGCGAATCTTGTTATATCTTTCTTTATTAAAACGCTCTCTGTTATCATCTAACATATTAATAAAGTGTTTGGGATTAGTCGAGAGAATCATCAGCTGATTATCAGCATCCGATTGTATTGAACCTTTTTCAAAACGATGAACAGTAATCTCTCCCAAACCAAGGGCAAAGGAATATTCTCGCTGGGTTAACCTGTATTTTTTTCTGATTTCTTTTATTTCTTTAGAAGTAAGCAGGCCAACCTGTTTTTTATAGGCTTCAACCAGTTCCTTGGCATTTTCTTTTTCTGCACTTCTAAAGTAGACT
Source organism: Erysipelotrichaceae bacterium (assembly GCA_029974225.1). Lineage (GTDB taxonomy): Bacteria > Bacillota_I > Bacilli_A > Erysipelotrichales > Erysipelotrichaceae > UBA1783. Next base: position 10,811 of record JARKSP010000004.1, on the reverse strand, counting down.
TCCTCATTGGTATTGGGATTGATATAATAATTTTCATTATATTGTACCTGTACTCCTCTGAAAGTCTTTTCTGTTTTTCTTTTTTTTAATACATAATGGTTCCTGTTTTCTGTCATCAAATATAATATAACACAAATTAAAAAATTATCAATAGATAATTTTGAAATAATTATCAATTGATAATTTAATTCTTATTCTTTGCTATATCGCGGTTTTCCGTTACTGTCAAAAAGATATCTATAGTAATCATAATCGAGAATATAGATTGAATACTTGCTCATAGCACTGACTTTATTATTTACCGAAACCACATAACCTTCAATTTCGTCATCCGTTAAAGTACAGTCATCACTTTTGACAAATTTCTTACTTACCGAATAGTAGGTCCCCTGCTCGGTCTTCCAGTTCCAGTTTCCCCCAGCACCGGTGTTAGTGTTGATAATCGCAATGTTTTCTTTTTCAGATAGAATATCGGTTCCTGTGATAACTTTTGACTCATATTCCAGACCGAATAAATTAGCTAAAGTCGGCACAATATCATAGGCTGCAGCCGGAGTATCAACAATTACCGGCTTTTCCATACTGGCACACCATAGGATAAACTGATTTTTATATAATTCTATATTAGAACGGATGTTTTTTTCCTCTAATCCATATAGTTGTGCCAAAGCAGCATCTGGCAAACCATAAGGATAATGATCACAGTTCATCGCAAAGACGGTATCTTCCAGCTTGCCGGCCTCAGCCAGCCTTTCAATCAGATAGGCCAGCATATTTTCCACTTCCAGGTTACAGGCAATGATTGCTTTGACATTCTCATTGGTGAAACCGATGTTTTGGACCTCGCTTCTGTGTCGGGAAGCCATATTGTTACCACTCCAGGTATAATTGGTATGTCCTGAAAGAGTTAAATAGTAAACATGAAACGGCTTGTCGCAGTTGATATATTCATCAATTGTTTTTACCGCCATTTCATAATCACTGGTTGGCCAATAATAGGTGATTTCCAATCCCATACCATAAGCTTTATAGGTATAGCCATAGCTTGGATGAGACTTGTCACGATCATAATATCTGCCATACCAGTTATGATAGGCATAGGTATAATAACCACTCCTCTTAAACATATTTCCCATCGCACTGTAATTGTATTTGTTCGCTGAATTTCTCAAACAGGCTGCAGAAGTATATAAATTGCCCGTTAAATTGGCATACTCTCCTGAAGCGGTTGAGCCACCCCACTGACCGCTATAGAAATTGGTGAACACAAAACCTTCCGTGGCCATCCTATATAAGGTCGGCATCAGTTCAGGAACAATAACCTTATCGGAAAAGGCCTCTAAGGTTAAAAAGATCAGGTTTTTACCTGCGAAATAGCCTGTGTACTCGTTTTTGTCACTGGCCGGATTCAAAGCAAAATATTCATGCATGTTTCTGATGGTGCTGTTTGGAGCCTGCTCAATCAGTTTATCAAAATCAATATTTAAAGTGTTATAGAAAATAAGTCGCTCAATGTTTAAGGTTACATCACTCTGATTGGTCAAGGTAATCGTTACTTCATAAGGGTTTTTAATTTCGATTTCCGGAGCTCCAAATATCAGTTCTCTGCCTTCCTCAATATTGGCAATCGCCAGACCGAAACTTTTAACTACCTCAGAGTAATTCAGCTGTAACGCCTGAATCTGTTTTCTGTTTGCTTCCACCGGCAAAAGAAGAGATAAAATCAGAACAGCCGCCGCAGCTGCGCAAACAAAGTTTAAGATGTGCGGTTTGCTGAAACGCTCAAACAGTTCCACCTTTTTTCGGTATAAGATAAATAACACCAGCGGAATGAAAATAACTATTATCTGCAGCGAAGCGTCAATAACTCCAGCAATTGCTTCACGATAAAAATCTGTAACATCTGCGGCCATGAATACAGTTGACCAGCTAAAGAAGGTATGGAAAATAGAATAATAGACTATATTAAATCCGTAATAGAGGATCAAAACTGACAAAAACAGACCAATCAGCAGGTTTCTTCTTTTAAAAAGCATCACCACACCACTCAGCAAAAGGCCAAGTGATAGCGAAAACAGCAGAATATAAATAATTGCTTTGCCAAAAGTAAACCCGAAGCAGAATAATCTGGTACATAATTCCAGAAAGAAAATTACTGCCGGGATTAACAAAACCCCAAGCAATCTATTATCAATTCTGGGTTTTACAGTTATTTCTTCACAATCATCAACCAGATAAGTAATTTTCATAAGCTAGTCCAATCTAAACAGCAAAAACTGCTCACTATCATAATATTCATAAAAATATGAGAAACCGCTGGCATCTATAGCGGCATTTCTAACCCCGACAACAATTCCATCAAAGCCAGTCGGAACAAGAAAATCAAAGGTAAGGAGATACTCCTTGATATATCCCTCTTCACTGTTTTGCCATTCAACATCGGTAGCGGATATTATCAGCTGGCACTGCGAGTAGTCAACACCATAGTAATTGACCGTAAACTCATAACAGGCTTTATCAAAATTATAATTATAGGTGGAGACAAACTGTCTGATATTGTAATAGTTAGTTGTCAGATAATTGATTGCAACTCCATTTTCAACCACTTTATCATCATCAAATGAAAGTCTGATAACCACTCTCTTCCACTGGTAATCGGCCTTCTGAACATAGTTTTCATTCTGATAATCACTAATGTATTCAACTACTTCAACTTTTGCGCTGGTAGATACTGTCCGGTCATCCTTGCAGACGGTATCCAAAAGATAACTTTTTCCAATCTCCATATTAACCACAATATCATATATGCTGAAATCCGCTCTTAAAGGAAAACCAGCTTCCTTCTGACAGATAGTACAGATAGCAGGCTGCTGATAATTGGCATCAGAAAACTGATGTTCATGCAAAGATGAACATCCCGTCAGTAGCAGAATAACAAATAACGCTAAAACCCTTTTCATAATTCACTTCTTTCTGGTAACCAGCACCATTTCCGGTGGTCTGTTTTTCTGATTTAATGGTTTAAGATATAAAACATAATACTTACTGTAATCTAGTTTTTCAACAAAATCCAGTATGACTTCTCTTTCAGTCTCCCCATTTTTGTGGCCGTAATACAGGGTCATACAGATCAGTCCATCCACTTTCAGCAACGCCATAGCCTTTTTTAAAGCGACAAGACTTGTCTTAGCGGTTGTGGTTATAGTTTTATCAGCTTTTGGCAGGTAGCCGAAATTAAAAATGAAGACATCTATTTCTTCACTGAGATATCTGTCTATTTCACTGTGACAGTCCAGAATAAGTTCAAAATTACTTAAACCGTTTGCCTGCAGCCGTTCTCTGGTCACATCAATGGCCTGCTGCTGAATATCAAAACCATATACCTTTCTGCTGTTTAAGGCCAGAAACAAAGTATCATTACCATTGCCGATAGTCATATCGACTGTAATGCTGTCTTTATTCAGATATGGTTTAATCAGATATTTATCCAACTCTGTTGTTTTGCTGATAACACTCACTAATAAACCTCAATTTCCTTAATCGATGCAATATCAATTCTTTCTTTCCCAACATGAATATTATAGTATATTTCATCCACTTTTTTAAATAGTCCGGTGATAAATTGATACTTATTTCCATCGTAATACTCAACTTTTATTTCATCATTTAGCTTTAGGCTTCTAATAATGCTGTTCAATCTTTCTTTTTGCGATTGTGACAGCTCGATTTTCTCTACTCTTTCTCTTTTCCTTTCCACCTGCTGCAGAGCTTCTTCAAATCCGCTTAGAGCACTAAATGGCATAAACTGTTTGGCTCTGTTAGCTACACTCATTCTGTTTTTTGGTTTATTTGCCACTCTTATGTCCTCCAATCTGATGATTTCTTTCTCTGGTAGTTGCTCCCTCTTCAAAATTCATCCCTTTTAAAATTGCATCTTTGCCAAATCTTTTCTTGATTTCAATAATTGCCTTTTGGGCAGCATTATCTTTTTCAAGATCTTTAGTATCTACTTCATCAAAAAGATTAACCTGAACATAATCAACCGGTGTACTGGTCAGTTTATTACAGGAAATGCTGACTCTTCTTATCATCGCCGCTTTTCTGACCAGGCGTCGATACAGCTTAACGACATTTTCAATCAGAACAGTATCACTGTTGGTATCCATATCCAGTGTGATGCTTCCTGAGGAATAAGGCAGATTATATCTGTTACTGTAGCCGATCATTAGCGAAATATTTGAGGTATACAGCTGTTTTTCTACCAGCTGAAGCGCAAGTAAATCCATCATTTCCTTAACGATTACTTCTGCCTGCTGATAACTGTAATCCCGGGCTAAAACCTGACCCTGAGAGAAAGAATTGCTTTTTGGCTTATATTCCCTGATATCAGCAAGCGTAACCGGCTCAATACCCCAGGCATGATCTATCAAAAGTTCAGCATCAATGCCAAAGGTTTCATACAGCCGATCCTGATTAGCCCAGGCAATCTGACCCATCGTATAAATACCCATCTCATTGAGCGTTCTCTGGGTGGCTGAGCCAATGCGCCAGAAATCGGTCAGAGGCTGATGATTCCATAACGTTTCCTTAAAGCTTTCCTCATCTAGCTCGCCAATAAAATCTCCGGCTTTTTTAGCTGTAATATCCAAGGCAATCTTGGTTAAATACAGATTTGTCCCTACTCCACAGCTGGCTCTGATACCTATTCTTCTGTTTATCTCTTCCAATAGAAACCTGGCCATCTCTTTGGGAGTCTTCCTATAGATGTTCAGATAGGAAGTTATATCAATAAAACACTCATCAATGGAATAGACATAGATGTCGTCCTTGGAAAAGTAATCCAGATATAAATCATAGACCGCACAGGAGTAGTCGATATATTTCTGCATTCTCGGTGTAGCGATGATATAATCAATGCTTTTGGGAATTTCAAAGAGCCGGCATCTGTTTCTAACCCCTAACTTTTTCATATTTACACTGACTGCCAGACATATGGTCTTGTCTGTTCTTTCACTGTCCGCGACAACCAGGTTGGCCTTCATCGGATCCAGCCCTCTTTCCACACATTCCACTGAAGCATAGAAGGATTTTAAATCGATACATAAATACGCTTTTTTAATCATATACTCCCCTTTTCTTTCTAATTATACCACAATTGAATTTAATTCAACCAAGGGATACTTTCAGGAAAAATGATATTGTGCTAAAGTTATTCTATAAAGGAATTAATATTATGTATGAATTAAATGGTCGTTATCGGTCTGAATCTTTTTTTCTAAAAATAAATGACAAAAGATTTTCTTTATCCGCCCCAATAATGCAGTATCCATGCCATGGATTTATCACTTATATCTCTTCTTATGTAATTGAAAATAAAAAAACCGGACTGGGAATTACCTGCCGAGATCTTATCTTTTCAGAAACTGAACATAAAAAAGGAATGATTGAAGATCTGTATTATCAAAACAATGCTATTACATTAATATATTTCGATGAAAATGGAAAAAGAAAAATATCCGTATTAGAAAAAATATCCTAAAAAAGAAGCCGAAGCTTCTATTTTTTAGCCTTGAACAGATAGTTTTCTTCAATCATTCTGGAGATATCATACTCTTTAACCTTCAGGATTTTTTCCTCTTCATTATAATTGAAGGTCACTTCGATATTATAATTCGCTGTCTGATTTTCAAAATCTCCAGTACCGGAAAACATAACAGTCATTTTATAATACCCTTTCCCCTGGTAGTCGAATAAGGTTATCAAACCATTAAGCAGATAATCGCCATTGACATTTGTTTTGCTATAGTAGCAGTTATTGGCATCAAACATTCTGATATTATTGCCATTTATTTCCCGAAACGGCCCATCGTTGGTTAAAATCGTTAGTATTTCAACGATATCATAACCTCTGTCAGCTTTCATTTCGACTACTCCATAATCTGGCAGTTCGATAAAAATCCTGTCTGGATGAGCATTAGAGTAAACAATCAGAAAGGAATTATGATACTGTTTATCTCCTTCAGCAAATCGGACATTCAGATCATAGACATCCTGACCAAGATAAGTAATATTATCGATTGTTCCGGTTATAATCTTTGCACTATTATCATAAGAAAACTGATTGTCCAGATGAAAACAGATATATAAGCTTACATCACTGAAATCAATGTAGAAGTTTTGGTATGCCTTCAGTTCCAATAGCAGACCGCCGTAATCATAGCCGGTGTCATTTATCAGATGATAGGTATTATCATCAAAGGTAATTTCCATCCTTTCAGGGTGCAGCGAGTCAAAGAAAATGTCAAAAGTTTTGACAAAACTGGCAAAATTCTGATTTTCTTCGGGATCAAACTGACAGCTTACCGCAAAGTGGTTTTCCCCGCTATACTCAAAATCAATAACAGTGCCATTATATTTTATATCTTCATTGGAAAATGAATATACTACCTGATAATCCAGATAGAAAGAAAAATAAATATAGCTGTCAGCCTTGTCTTCTCGATAGCCTAGCTCTTTATTCAGATAGGAAAACAATTCCTGCTGAGTCAAACCGGATTCATAATGGGGATCAACCGGTTCTTCTTTTTTCTTCAGCAGATCACAGCCACTTAAGATTAAAACTGCCAGCAGCAGTAAAGAAAGGTATTTATATATTTTTTTCATCATGAGCACCTCTTTTATATATTATAACAAAAAACAATGGCTATTCGGCCATTGTTTCAAAAATTATCTTAGCACTGTTATACTTTTTCAAGCCTTTCAGATTGTCCATAATCTCTTTATATTCTTCTTCGTTATTCAGCAGGTTATAGCATTCTTTTGAAAGATCTTTTATATCATCGAGAGTTTTGGCACAGCCCAAGTCAACAAAATACTGTTTATTGTAATCTTCACAAGCTCCAAGAATATTAATGAATAACATTGGCAAGATTTTGTTTACTGCTTCAGTAGTAGAAATACCGCCAGGTTTGGTTATGAACACATCCGCTTCATCCATAAGTTTATCGATATTGTTGATATATCCAAGTACCTCAACACGCGGATTATCTTCAAATTCTTTCTGTAGTTTTCTTTTCAGTTTTTCATTTTTGCCGCAGACAACTCTGATATGACCGTCTTTAACATCGTTCAATAAGGCTGAGACAACTTTTTTTAGTGGTCCACCGCCAAGAGAGCCGGTAGAAATCAGAATATTCTATTTACCATCATCTCTTAAATTATAGTTCTTATAGAACTTGTCTTTAACCGGAATTCCACTGGTAATGACCTTTTCTTCAGCTATACCTATCTGCTGTAATTCCTCGTTTAAAAAATTACTAGGCACAAAGAAATAGTCCACGTTCAGGTATTTAGAACCTGGATGGCAGGTATAATCAGTAAACACAAAACTGGTTTTACATTTCAAATCATATTCATTTTTTATTTTTGTCATCATCATCCCCGCAAATACGTGGGTGCAGATTACCTGACTGTAATTGTTGTCGACAATATAATAATATAAATCTTCACATTTTTTACTTATCAGTTTTAAGGCCAAAGAATCTCCCTTGAAGAAATTCTGATGGTTCTCGGCCATTTTATAGCCTTTATCAAAAATAAATGGTGCATAGTTGCAGATGCTGATATGCCCTTTGCTAAGTATCTCGGCAAAAAGATTATTTATAAACGCTAGTGAATCTAACATTTCACATTCGATATTCTGACTTTCATAGTATTCTTTTATTGCTAACCCGCAACTGTTGTGACCCTGTCCAAAATTGCAGCTTAGAATCAATGTTTTCATCTATCACACCTCCAATTCTAATGTCCGCTTTTTACTTAACAACGACGATAAACATTGTTTATCACCAATATTATTATACCATAGTTATAAATTTTGCAATGTAAATTGCATGTAATAAAAGGAACCGGATTGATATCCCGTTCCTTAAATCTTTATAATTCCTAATCAGCTAACAGCTGAGATAGAATTCGGCCATCAGTATTCGGCATATCGAAGCCAATCATTTTAGCCATCGTAACAGCCTCATCAACCATACTGGCCTTTTCAATAACCACACCTTTTTTTACTGCCGGTCCACTGGCAATAAAAAGCGTTGTTTCCTTGCGATCACCTCTGGAACCATGAGTTGCCTTGCCGATTTTATGGTCGCCAGGTTCAGTTGAAATCCAGATTGTCTCCCTGTTCAGGCGATCCGAAAAGGATATGTTACGATTTGATTCAATGATGAAGTCAAATGGTCCCGCTACACGGAAATGCTCTTTCATTTCGTCTTTATCATAAACATATCTTAGCTGAATATCCGGATCATCCTTTAATGACAAAAGAAAATCCTTTACTTTTTTCGCCATCACCTCATCATCAGGATTTTTCAGTTCAATACTGCAGGTTAAGGCCATTGAATGGGCATAGCAGTCACAGTCGATAACCTCATTGTTTTCGTCGACTCGAATAAAACCGGCCTGTTTTAACAGAATATTAATGTTTAAAACATCCTCGATATCCGTCTGACCATGGTCGCCCATGATGACAAAGTTAGTATTCTCATAATCACCATATCTCTGAATCGATTCCAAAAGCACTCCCAGCTGCAGATCATGTCTTCTTAACTGGATGTAGGCTTCATCAGAATAAACTCCATAGGTGTGTCTTTGCGTATCTAAATCACACATTTTGACAAACATTACATCAGGCTGGCCAAAATCTCTAATCAGATCTGGCGCTACACTCATAGTCAGCCTGTCCAGATCGGCATCCGGTCCTTTCTGATGCAGGCCATACTTCCAGAAATATTTCTGCATCAGATTATCGGTAGCATTACCAGAAAGATACTTTTCCGCATCATAGTCGCGGTATCTGTAAGGAACAATCATTGGCCAGTTATAGGTATAATCGGCCCCGGCACTTACCGGCCAGGCAATCGAAGCCGTCGTTAGGCCCTGTTCTCTGGCATAATCCAGAATAGTCGGGTCTTTAATCTGACTTTTGTAGCCATACCAGACATCTCCGGGTCGGCATCCTCTTTCCATTATCTCATTATTACAGATTGAATGCCGGTCAACATAGGTTCCAGTGACAATTGATGTATGACAGCTGTAGGTCAAAGCTGGCCAAACCGGTTCCAGTGAAGCGACATAAGAGCCTTCATTGATAATTCGGGCAAAGTTTGGCATTTCTTTCATCTTTTCAATGTCGCTGGCACACAAGGCATCAATCATAAATACAAATAGTTTTTTCATTCCTCAACCATCCGTTCTATTTGTTTATCGCCTCAGTAATTGTCTTATGCGGTGACTGCCTGCCATATCTGTCGATAATCATCTTATTTCTATCGGTATGGGTCAAACAGCCGGCTCCACCGATACAGCCACCTTCACAGGCCATGCCTTCAATAAAGTTCTCATTTAAAACTCTGTTCTTTTTCTTCAGCAATGCGATTCTGCATGCTTCAATTCCATCACAGGCCAGTGGTTTAAAATCAAAGTCACTGTTATGCTCTTTGATACCCTGAGCCATAGCTTCGGTTAAACCGCCACTTCTGGCAAAGACACGTCCATAATAAGAAGCATCTGTTAATGCTGTTTCTTCCAGAGAAGCAATATCAATATCCTTAGAATCAAATAAAGCCTGTAACTCTTCAAAAGTGATAACAGTATCGATATAAGGTCTGACCTCCTCTTTTAAAAATTCCTGTTTTTTAGCTGTACATGGTCCAATAAAGACAACTTTATCATTTGGATTTTTTTCTTTGAGCCTCTGGCCTAAAGCTGCCATTGGGGAAAGATTATGAGAAATATGCTCAACCAGCTCTGGGAAGTTTTTCTCGACATAGCTGACAAATCCCGGACAGCAGCTTGAAGCTAGAAAACCTTTCTCTATCAGCTCTTCAGACTCACTGTCGGCCACAATATCAGCTCCTAGAGCGGTCTCTACTACCATATCAAATCCCAGCTCTTTAAGCCCGGTGACAACCTGCCCAAGCTTAGCATAGGTAAACTGTGAAGCTATTGAAGGAGCAATACTGGCAATAACTTTATAATCATCATTTTTATTTTTGATAAAGTCAATTACCTCTAGAATATAGGATTTATCATCAATGGCGCCAAAAGGACACTGATAGACACAGGCGCCACACTGAATACATTTATCATCATCAATCACTGCAGCGTTTTCTTCATTGAAATAAATAGCTTTGACTTTGCAGGCAGCCTGACAAGGTCTTACTCTGTTGATAATGGCCGCAAAAGGACAGACTCTGGCACACAGACCACATTCGACACATTTTGATTTATCGATATGGGCCACATGGTTGGCATCAAATCTGATCGCTCCTACTTTACAGACTTCTGCACAGCGGTGAGCCAGGCATCCTCGACAGGTTTCGGTAATGACATAGCCGGCATCAGGACATTCGTCACAGGCAATCTGGATTATCTCTATAACATTCGGATTCTTCTTATCTCCGCCCATGGCAATTTTTACACGTTCCGATAGAATGGCTCTTTCCTTATAGACACAGCAGCGCATTGTTGATGTCTTTCCGGGAATAATCGTAGCTGGAATATCTAAAATATTCTCAAAGAGTTTATCTTGCCATGCTAAAGCGGCAACCTCTTTCAATACTCTGTATTTAATGTGTTGAACCTTAGTATCAAATTTCCTCATATTATACCTTGTATGATAAATACGTACCTTGTCATACGTAAATAACATTCCTTTCTAACCTTTGATAGAATTAAGTAGAAACCATGTTTACTCTTATACTTTAATTGTGGTTTATCTACTTTAGTGAGGTTGAGGCTATGGGTTC